>CAVQPP010000230.1:0-18507 GCA_963714445.1 uncultured Actinomycetota bacterium | reverse complement strand
GGTGGCGGGCTTCGTCGTTCTCGTGCGATAAGCTGCACACCAGGAGGGACACGGCCGGCCCGGCCCGCCCGCCGCAGTGATCACGGTGTCCAGCTCGGCCAGGAACGGCGTGAGCGTCCTGTGCAGCCGCAGCAAATCGGTGCCGGTGCGCAGCGGGTAGCCGACGCCGGCCAGCGCCTCGGCCACGGCGGCGACGGTCGCGACCGGCCGGTCAACGTCGGACGTGACGGCGGCACTTTTCTTCGAGATGATGGTGCTCAACGGTCTTCGGCCTCCTGCGGTCGAGATCCAGGCCCTGCCCGGTGTTCACTGCACCTGGCGGGGCCGATTCGATTCGGCGGAAGCGTCAGAACACTCTTCGCGTACACGTGCCGGTGTCAGCGGGCAGTGGCAGAAGCGGGCCGAGAAAAGCCCTTCGCACCCTAAGGAGCGAAATGTGCTCTGATACTTCCTTCGCTGACGCCAAAGTCCCCCACGCTCAGGGCAAGCCTTGCTGGCTCGACTATTACGCCGAAGACCAGGGCGCTGCCATCGCTTTCTACCGCGAGCTGTTCGGCTGGACGGGCGAGCCGAACGCGCAGTTCGGCGGCTACGCGATGATGGAGGTCAGCGGTCACACCGTGGCCGGGATCTCGCCGCGGATGCCGGACCAGCCGCCGATGCCGCCGGCCTGGAACGTCTACTTCGCGGTGAACGACGTCGACGCGACCGCGGAGCAGATCGGCAAGCTCGGCGGCACCAAGTTCGTCGGCCCGGACGAGGTGCCCGGCACCGGCAAGTTCGTCTTCGCGGCCGACCCGGCCGGCGCGGCGTTCGGCCTCTGGCAGCCCGGACCCTTCCCTGGCTTTGGCGGGGAAGGCGAGCACGGCATGCAGTGCTGGTTCGAGCTGGAGACGAACCAGGGCGCGCCCAGTGCCGAGTTCTACGGGCGCTGCTCGGCGTCGAGGCGCCGGGGGCGCCGGAGATGGAAGGCTACTGGGTCGTCACGGTCGGCGGCGAGCAGGCCGCCGGGATCTGGCACGAGCCGGAGGGCCTGACCGGTGGCCCGCACTGGGTTCCGTACTTCCAGGTCACCGACGTCGACGCCACGGTGGCCAAGGCCGTCGCCGCCGGCGCGTCCGTGTTGCATGAGGCCAAGGACTCCCCCTACGGCCGCTTCGCGAAGCTGCGCGACCTGGAAGGCGCCGAGTTCTCGGTGATCGCCCCGTCGATGCCGTAGCGGTAGTAGCGCTTAACGCGAGCGCTTAACGCCGCTCCGAGCCGCTGCGGGGTCGGGCAGCGGCTCGGAACGGCATCGCGACGGCGCCCCACGCGAGAAGGGCGCCGTCGTTCAGGGGATCGTTGCGGCCCCCAGCACGCAAACGATCGGGCACGGACGCGTCCGCGAGCATGCGACCGGCCACCGCGTCCGGTCGAGGCACGGCACTACCCTGCCCGCCACCAGCGCGGAACGACAGATCTGCGGCATGGCGGGAACCTGCCGTGGCGTATCCGCGCCACGCGGGCGGGGATTACAAACCCGCGGTAGTTGTCACCACAGCAGGTGTCAACGCTGTGCCACCGTACCGGCTTTCCCCGGAGATCCCCGCAGCAGACCCCGTACACCCCGAGTGTGCTACCGAGCCATCGCCCCGATTGTGCCGTGCACCCGCTCCCGCTTCGATCAGACCGCTGCTAGCCCCCGATAAGGCGTGAGCGCTGTGTCGTAGTGGTCGAGAAGTTGGTCGCACACCGACGCCCACGACCGGCTGAGCACGACGTCTCGCGCGTTCTTCCCGTACTGCTCGCGCATCGCCTTGTTCGTGACCAGCTCGGAGACCTGGTGGCGCAGGTCCTCGGTGTCGTCCGGCTGGAACAGCAGCCCCGTCTTGCCGGGCTGGACCAGGTCGAGCGGACCGCCGACCGCCGGGGCGACGACCGGCACGCCGGAGGCCATCGCCTCCTGCACGCACTGGCCGAACGTGTCGTCCGCGCCGGTGTGTACGAACACGTCGAAGGACGCGTACGCGGCGGACAGCGCCTGTCCGCTGAGGAATCCGGGCAGCGCCGCGCTGGGCATCAGGGCCCGTAGACTGGTCGCGGCCGGACCGTCGCCGACCGCCACGACGCGCACGCGAGGAAGGTCGGCCAGGTGCGCCAGCAGGTGCACCCGCTTGTCCCCGGCCAGCCGGCCGACGTAGCCGACGAGGACTTCGCGGTCGCCGAGCAGCCACTCGCGCAGCTGCTGGTCGCGGTGCGCCGGGTTGAACCGGTCCGCGTCGACGCCGCGAGCCCACATCGCCAGCCGTGGAATGCTTTGCCCGCGCAGCTGCTCGATAGCTGGCCTTCGAGGGCACCAAGGTGAGTTCGGACTGTCGGTGGATGTGCCGGATCCAGGACCAGATCATCGCGTCGGTGCCGCGAAATCCGTACTGCCGGGCGAACCCGGCCACGTCGGTCTGGAAGACCGCGATGCTCGGCACGCCGATGCGCCGCGCGGCCCGCGCCCCAGCGGCGCCAAGCGCGATCGGCGAGGCCAGGTGGACCAGGTCGGGTTGGAAGGCACGCAGGATCTTCTCGACCCGCCGAGTCGGCAGACCGAGCTTGAACTCGCGGTATCCGGGCAGACCGACGCCGGGGACCGCGACGACCGGGAAGCCCGCGTAGGACTCCGGCCCCGGCCCGGGCGCGACGACCAGAGCCTCGTGGCCCCGGCTGGACAGGTGCTCGAGGATCCGGCATACCGTGTTCGTGACGCCGTTCACCTGCGGCAGGAAGGATTCTGTGACAAGTGCGACCCGCATGACCGGAATGTGCCCGGCGGGGATGGCTTCGGGGTGACCAGAGCAGGGTCAGCGGGAGAACACTGGCCGC
The DNA here is from genome assembly GCA_963714445.1 of uncultured Actinomycetota bacterium. Classification (GTDB taxonomy): domain Bacteria; phylum Actinomycetota; class Actinomycetes; order Streptomycetales; family Catenulisporaceae; genus Actinocrinis. Next base: position 15,654 of record CAVQPP010000230.1, on the reverse strand, counting down.
AGGATCGGTGCGAAGAAGCGGCGAATCGGGGCACTTACCGCAAGGTTGACGGCGGGTTTCGGCCAGGTGCCGGCCGCCTGTGGATCACCTGTGGATCACGCCCCACGGGCATCGGCCGGCCCGCTGCGGGGAATGACCCAATACGCTGATCTTGTTCGACCTAACGACCACCAGACTAGCGGCCCACAAGAGCTGCCGGGCACAGTCTGAAAACGGACATTGTCCGAAAAGTCGGCGGAAGGGGCGAAGCGTGGCGGACGAGGTGGCGATATCCCCTGACGACGAACTCGAACTCGCCTTCGCGGCGTCGCCGCGCTCCACAGCGGCCCCGCACCGGGTGACCTTCTTCACCGAGTTCATCAGAGTCCTGCGAACACGCCCCGACTGGCTCTACGGGATGCTGACCAGCTGGCTGTTAGGCCTCGGCACCTTCGCGTTCCTGATGGTCTGCACCAAGCCCGACCTGTCCAACCCGATGAACTCGCTCGTCGTGCCGGTCATCCTCACCGCGGTCGCGGACGGCTCACTCACCAACCAACTGGCCGCCGAGCCGCGCTGGGTCGCCGGCCTGCTGCGCGCCGGCACCGATCCGGGCCGCATCCTGCTCGCCCGCAACATCGTGCTCGCGGTGTGGGAACTGTTCTTCGTCGGCGTCGTCGTGGCCATCACCGTCGGGCTCGGCAACAGCTCCGCATGGGTACGTCCCGCGCTGCCGCAGCTCGCGGTGCTGCCGATCGCCTCGATCGCCATCGGCAACCTCGCCTCGGTGCTCGTGCCGAGCCCGTTCATGCGGATGAGCAAACGGTTCCAGGCGGTCAACACGTGGGCGCGCTGGGCCATCTATCTCGCGATCCCATGGGCACTGAGCTCCGTCGCCCTCGCGATGTGGGCGCTGCCGGTGTATCTGGAGCGGCGCTGGGAGCCGCGGGTGGTGACGCACATCGTCGGCCTGAAGCACGCCCCGGCCATCGTGCAGAGCGCGACGCACCCGTACTTCGTGATCTGGATCGTCGCCATCCCGCTGTGGCACCTGACGGTCTGGCTGTTCTCGATCAGGGCCGCGCAGGCCTTCGCCCGCGTACGCAGGCACAGCCTGGTCAGGTTGATGGATCGGCACGCCGAGCTCACCACCCGGCTTCCCGACCTCTCGCTGGCCGCCGCCGCGCGCCAGTTGCCGGCCCGCGTCCGGGAGATCCCGAAGGACCTGCGCGCCGAACTGTCGCTGCTCAGCTCGGAAATCCTGGCAGCCACCACCACGGCGACTCGGCCGTGACGGACCGCCCGCGGTGACCCGTCTTTGACGACGCATCGGTGACGCCTTCATTACTGTCAAGTAGCAGTTCTTCCCCCTCCAGACAAACGCGGACAAAAGCACCAGTGTGCTGACATCGGCCGCGCCCGTATGCCAGGCTGGCAGCCGAAGTGCGGGAACACTGGAGAGATCGGGCGCGTGACACGGAGCAGGAACGATGATCGGCGGCGAACAGGCCGATCCGGCGGGCTGCTCGCAATGGCTGTGGTCGTGGCCTTGGGCGTCGCCGCGGTAGGTGTGCACGCCGCCGCCGGGGCCACCCTGCGCAATGCCGGCCTGACTGCCGCCGCAGCCGTGGGACTGGCGTTGCTGTTCGCGATCCTCACTCTCACCGCCGCCGCGAAGTACCGCGACCACGTGCGCGGGACCTACGCGGCCACGACGGTCGAAGACCGCCTGCGCCAAGCCACGACGGCATTCCTGTTCGTCAGCGCCGGCCTCGTCCCCGTCACGCTGCTGTATCTGCACCGGCCGGTCGCGCACAAGCCAGCCCCGCCGAAGCCCGAAATTCATCGGCCGCCAAGGCAACTGCCGCCGGGCGGAAGCGGGGTAGACGGGCTCCCCTGGTGGCTGAACGCGATCCTGGTCGGGGTGCTGATCGTCGTCGGGTTGCTCGTGCTGACATCGCTGATAGCCCTAGCGATCCGCTTGCTGCGCAACCTACCCGTCATCGAGCCGACCGAGGCTGCCGCGCTGATCGAGTCGCAGGCCGAGGACGAAGCGCTCGCTGACGCGTTGTTAGCCGGGCGCTCGGCGTTGGCCGGAGACGATACCCGCGCCGCGATCATCGCCTGCTACGCCGCGATGGAAGCGTCCCTGGAACAGATCGGCATCACGCGCGCGCGATCCGACAGCCCGTCAGATCTGTTGCAGCGCGCGATGACTCGCGATCTTCCGGGCACCGGTCCGCGGGACGCCGTGACGCTGACTAATCTGTTCCGCGAGGCCCGCTTCTCAACGCACCCGATGACGCCTGCGCAGTTGGAAGCCGCGCGAAGCGCGCTGGACGCGGTGATGGCCGTTCTCGGCGAGCGGCTGCAAATGCAGGCGGTCGCCTCGTGACCACCGAAAACCAAACGAGCGAGCGCGCCGGTCGGGCCAGTATGAACGACGTCACTCGGGCCATCGTTCTGCTCGTCGCGACGGCCGTCGGCGCGGAGATAGTTCTCGCCGTGGCTGGCGGCCCGGGAGCAGCGGCGGTCGGCGCGGTCGCGATCGTCATCGCGGGCCTGCTGATCGCGCGGTACGTCGCGGGCGCGGACGCCATCGACGACGTGCATCGCAAGTCCGTGCGACTCGTGCACCAGCGCGAGCCAAGCCTGCGGGGCTGGGCGACGGCAGTGGAAGCATCGCTTGAGTCCACAGCCGGATTCGAGCGAGTGATGCGCCCACAGCTGGAGCGGCTTTACGCCGTGCGGCTGGCCGATCGGCACGGCGTCTCGCTCTACCGCCAACCAGACCGCGCCGCCGAACTGGTCGGCACCGAACTGTTCGCGTGGATCGACCCGCGCCGCCCGACGTACTCGGGTCTGGTGCCGCCGCGCAAAGCGCTCGACCGGCGCGCGCAATCCGCCAGCTATGCCCGAGCGGTTGCCGGACGTCGTGCTGCGCGCGCTGGTCGACCGCCTCGAAAAGCTGTGAAGACTCCCGACGTGGAGCGCCGTGATCGAATGAGGAGCCTGAAGCCTTGGAGAACGCAGTGACCACCGCGGCGGTGTCGACCGCCTCGGTGACGACGGATCGGGGGACGACAGGCATGGCAGGTGCACACGCGGGCGCCGGAAAGCCCACAGACTCAGGCGACGCGGCCGGCGCCGCGCCTGCCAGCAGCGCCACCCTCACGCCGAAGCAGACCGGAGCGCGCGCACACGCCGTCCTCGACGAGGTCGAGCGCGCGGTAGTCGGCAAGCGCCCAGCCTTGGAACTGGTCATGCTCGGCGTGCTGGCCGGGGGCCACGTGCTGATCGAGGACCTGCCCGGTCTCGGCAAGACGCTGCTGGCTCGGTCCTTCGCCACCGCGCTCGGCCTGGACTTCACCCGCATCCAGTTCACCCCGGACCTGCTGCCCTCCGACGTGACCGGCGCGCCGTTCTACGACCAGCGCTCCGGCGAGATGGTCTTCCGTCCCGGCCCGGTCTTCACGCACCTCCTGCTGGCCGACGAGATCAACCGGACCCCGCCGAAGACCCAGGCCGCGCTGCTCGAAGCGATGGCCGAGGCACAGGTCTCGGTCGACGGCGCGACCCGGCCGCTGCCCAAGCCGTTCGTCGTGATCGCGACCGACAACCCGATCGAGTACGAGGGCACGTACGCGCTGCCCGAAGCGCAGCTCGACCGGTTCCTGCTGCGCGTCCGGATGGGCTACCTGCCGCCGCTCGACGAGGCCGCGATGCTGCGGAAGCGACTGGACCGCGCGACGCCGGACGCGGTACTCAAGCGCCCTGACCGACCCGGCCGAAGTGCTCGCGATGCGTGCGAGCCTCGAGTCGGTCGAGGTGGACGACGACCTGCTCGGCTACATCATCAACCTGGTCAACGCGACGCGTTCGCACGCCGCAGATACAGGTCGGGGCCTCGCCGCGCGGCGGTCTGGCGCTCGTTCAGCTGGCTCGCGGCCGGGCTGTGCTGGACGGACGCGACTACGTGACGCCCGAGGACGTCAAAGCCGTCGCGGTACCCGCACTCGCGCACCGAGTCACGCTGCGACCCGAGCTGTGGGTCCGCCGGATCAGCGCCGACGACGTGATCGCAGGCATCGTCAACTCGGTGGCCACCCCGCGCACGGTCCCAGAACCGTGACCAGCAGCACTGGCGACGCAGCAGGTCTGATTGCGTCGCCAGCTGCGTCAACGCCCAGCAGTGCGGTACGCCGCGCCCTCGGCGAGTCGCAGCAGCTCGACGGTCCGGCCGAGCCGCCTCCGGCCCCGACGCAACGATGGCGCCTCACCGAACGCGCGCTGCGGCTGACCACCATCGCCGTCGCAGCCGCTTCGATCGCACTGGTCACCGGCCGCGCCTGGATGCTCGCCCTCGCCGCCGTCCCCGCGGTACTTCTCGTGCTCGGATCGCCGGGATCGACCCGGCCGACCCGCGTCGCCGCACGGACGACGGTTCCAATCCAGCGCTGCTTCGAAGGCGAACCGATCACCGCGCGCATCGACTTGGCCTTCGACGGCCTGGTCGGCTGGATCGACCCGGGCGTCTCACCGGGACCAGGCGTCGAACTCGTCGACGTCGCCGTCTCAGGCCCCGTCGTCACGCTCACGTTCGCTGCTCGCCGCTGGGGCCGCTGGTCGCTCGGCGCCGCTGACATCGACCTGCACGACGTCGGCGGCCTCGGGCGGCGCAGCGTGCGCGCGGACCTCGGCGAGGTGGACATCTACCCGACTCCCGCCGGCAGTAAGTTCACTCCGATCCCGACCCGGCTGCCCAATCGCCTCGGCGAGCACACGGCGCGGCAGATCGGCGACGGCTTCGAGTTCGCGGGCGTGCGGCCGTACGCGTGGGGCGACCGGCAGCGCCGCATCCACTGGCCGTCCACGACCCGACGCGGCGAGATACAGATCACGCAGTTCGCGGCCGAGCGCGCGGCGGACGCGGTCGTGCTGCTCGACGCGTTCGGCGACCTGCGCGACCCTGCGTCCGGACGTTCAACGCTCGACGATTCGGTACGCGCCGCCGCCGGTATTACGCGCGCTTACCTGCGTAGCCACGATCGAGTGGGAATGGTCTCGGTGGGCGGCCGGCTGCGCTGGCTGCAACCCGGCACCGGCGGCGGATACCTGTACCGGATCATCGAGACAGTGCTCGAAGTGCGCAAGGACCTCGGCTACCTCACGCCCGATCTGGGCCGCGTCCCGGCGCCCGCGTTGCCGTACGGCGCGCTGGTGTACGCGATCACGCCGCTGGCTGACGAGCGGATCCTGGACGTGCTGCGGGATCTGGCGGAGCGCGGAAATCCGGTGGTGGTCATGGAGATTCCGACCGGCGACCCGAGAGTGGATCCGGCGGACCGGGCGGCCGGATTCGCGTTGCGGCTGTGGCGGCTGGACCGCGAGGCACTGCGCTTCAGCCTTGTCGAGCGCGGCATTCCCGTGGTGGCGTGGGACGGCAGCGGCGAGCTGGATCTCGCGTTGGCGCCGCTTCTGCGCACCGGGGTGAGAGGCAGGGCAGGATGACCGACGCACCTTCCACCGCTTCGCTGAATCAAGCCGCCTCGCCGAATCACGCGACACCGAGCCGCATCACGCCAAATCGCATCGCGCTGGTGCTCGGCCTCGCCCTTGCCCTAGCCGCCACCGATCCCGTGCGCCTCACCGAGCACAATCCCGTCGGCTGGCTGGTGACCGTCCCGGTGTTGGTCGGTGCGATCTGGGGCGCTCAGGTCGTCGCAAAGCGCCCTGCCACCGAGTCAGTGCGCTGGACCACCGGAACCCGAATCGCACGGCACCGCAACACGATCTTCGCTGTCGCTTGCACTCTCGTCGCCGGATCCGGCGATCCCCCGGTATGGCTGATGGCTGTCGATGCCGCGCTGCTGCTGGCGTATCTGCTGGCCGTCGACGCGCTCGCGGCCGGACCGATCGGGATCAGGCAGCTGCGACGCCCCATTGCTCCGGCGGCTGCCGCCTTGGCGAGCGCGATCACCCTGGTCGGCGCCCGAGCACCGATCAATTCCGGCACGATTTGGGGCAGGATCATCGCGGTGGTTGCCGTCGCGGCTGCCGCGCTGGCCGCCAGCGCGGCGCTCTGGATGCGACAGCAGACGCGCCGCTAGAAACCCACGCCGTCAGAGACTCACGCCACGACGTCGAACACGCGCAACCGGTGCGCGACGGCCGCCGCCTCGGTACGCGAGGACACGCCAAGCTTGGCCAGGATGTTCGAGACGTGCACCGACACGGTCTTGGTCGTGATGTACAGCCGTGAGCCGATCTGACCGTTCGACAGCCCCTCGGCGACCAGCCTCAGCACGTCCAGCTCGCGCGGCGTCAGCCCGAGATTGCCGATCGCTCCGACGTCACCGCCGCCGTCGCCACTGCTGATCACCGCAGACGCAGGTTCGGCTGCGGCTGCACTACTGCCAATCGTCGGTGCACTCTCACTACTGTCCAGGCCAACGCTCAGCCCCGGCACCGGCTGTAGCGCCAGCCGCGCAGCACGCACCAGCGCGTCAATCTGCTCCTGCAGTGGCCGCGCACCCAGATTCTCAATGAGCACTCGCGCTTCACGTGCCGCGCTGGCCGCCTGGTTGCGGTCGCCGCGCACAGCTGCCGATTCGGCCAGCCGGAAGCGCAGGTACGCCCGCAAGTGCACCGGAGCGGACGCCTCGTCCGCGAGGGTGTTCAGCTCGAGCCAGTCCGCCGGGTCCTGACTTCCGACCTGCCGCTCCCGCTTCGCCTCCGCGGCGATCTGCCGCGCGTGCACACGCTGTACCGGCGTGTGCACCGGCAAGTTCTCGGCTATCTCCTCGATTCGAGGCGTGACCGACGCCGGATCCGCCTCGCCCACCGACACAGCGTGGTCGGCCTCGGCGCGAGCCACGAGAGCGAGCATTTCCCAGAGGTACCGCTCGTCACCCTCGCGTATGCCGGCGTCGAGTTGCGACTGGAACGCGGCGCGCACCTGATCGATTCGCCCGCGACCGGCCGCCAGGCCGGCAACCGCGCGGTGCAGCGGGATCACATACTGCGGCTCGCCGGTTTTCGAACCGCTGCGCCGACGCGCGGTGTCCAAGTCACGCTGCGCGTCGTCGTACTCGCCGCGCAGGGTGTGCAAGTCAGCTCGGAGCCGCAGCAGGCCGAGGTCGTGCACTCCGGGCACGTTCAGGATGATCGCGTCGTCGATGTGCTTTGCGGCCTCGTCCCACTCCCCCAACGCGATCAGCGGCTCGGCCAGGTTGTTGTGCAGCATCCCGGACTGGATCAGGTTGCACGGCATCATCGCGGCGGCGCCGCTGCGGGCCACGTCGGCCGCCTCGGAGTACCGGCCGGCGTCGTAGAGCGCTGACGAGAGACAGATGTCGATCTTCGGCAGAAGCGTCGGCGACTGGCCCAACTGCCGCGCATCGGCCCGCGCGGCGCGTTGCAGCTCAAGGCCTTCATCGACGCGGCCCGCGTCGGCCAGGATCTGCGCACGGATTGAACGCGCGGACAGCAGATCGTAGGGATCTCCAGAACGGCTGCACAGCTCGATCGCCTCGTCCACGGCTACCAGTGCCTCGGACAGCCTGCCGTGCAGACAAAGCGTAGAGGCCAGGCCGGAGAGCATGTAGCCGCGCTTGACCGCGTACTGGTCTTCACGCAGCAGTTCGATCGCACGTAGCTGGTCGTTGATGCCGGAGCCACGGCCGAGCGTGCGGCTGTGTCTCCCGCGCTGGTCGAGCAGGTGCGCGGTGAGCGACGGCCGAGCCGTCTGGTCAATCGCCGCCAAGCCGGCCTCGGCGAAGGCCAGACCCCGATCCATCGCCCCCGCGCGGCCGGCGGCGAGCGATGCGCGGTACATGAGGTAGATGTCGTCGGGCTGCGCTCCGGCTTCGTGCGGTACCTGATCCCACAGCTCCAGAGCGCGCTCGAACATGGCCAGTTCGTCGGCGAACGCGTATCGGGTGCGCGCGGATTCGGCGGCGAAGAGAGCGGCGGATAGCGCCTTGTCCGGCACGTGCGCGGAGTACCAGTAATGTGCGAGCTCCACATCGAGGCAGTCCGGCGAGACGAGCGTCCGTGTCTCGTCGAGGACTTCGGCGAGCCGTAGATATAGGCGCGTGTGCTCGCCGGGCAGTAGTTCGCCGTGCACAACCTCACGCATCAACGCGTGCCGGAACCGGTAGGTCTCCCGTTCCCCGGCGACCAGCACGTTCGCGGTGAAGGCCGGGCGCAAAGCCTCAGTCAGCTCGTCCTCGCTGAGCCCGGCGACGGCGGCGATGAGCGGCGGATGGGCTGGCTGGACGGCGCTAGCCAGCAGCCGCAGCAGCCGCTGGGTCAGCTCAGGCAACCGCTCAACGCGGGCCATCAGCAGGTCGCGCAGGCTCCAGGACAGCTCGGGCCCCGCGCCCTCGGTCGCCACCCCGCAGGCGACCTCCTCGGTGAAGAAGGCGTTGCCTTCGGCCCGGCAGTACACCTCTTCGACCACGTCGGGCTCGGGCTCGCGGCCGAGGATCCCGCGCAGTTGCAGCGCGGTCTGCGCGCGGTCGAAGCGTTCGAGTTCGAGTCGTTCGACTCCGCGCACCCGGTCCAGCTCGGCCACGAAGGGCCGCAGCGGATGCCCACGATGCAGCTCGTCGGCCCGGTATGTGCCGATCATCAGCACGGATCCGCCCCGGGAGACCCGCGCCAAGTAACCGAACAGCTCCCGGCTGGCCCGATCCGCCCAATGCAGGTCTTCGACGACCAGGATCAACGGCCGATCCGTGCAGGCCTTGAGTAGCGCCGCCTGCACGGCCTCGAACAGCCGTATTCGCGCGTAGTCGTCTTCCTGCCGGCGCGGAGGGGCCTCGCCGAGTTCGGGCAGGATTCGTGCCAGCTCCCGCCCCTCCCAACCGTCGCGGTCGATCAACCCCCTGCTGTCGAGCGACCGCAGCGCGGCAGCGAAGGGACCGAACGGCACGCCGTCCCCACTGCCGAGTTCGATACAGGTCCCGACGGCGACGGTGGCGTCGAGCCGCGCGGTGAACTCCTCCACCAGGCGGCTCTTGCCGATCCCCGCTTCGCCGCCGATCAGGACCGTCTGGGGCTCGCCCGCCACAGTCCGCACGAATGCGGACCGCAGCCGGGCCAGCTCGTACTGGCGGCCGACGAAGATCGGGCTGACGGAACGGTTCGACACGTCATCAAGCATTTCACGCCCGCGCAGCGGATGCACCGCCGTTTCGCCCCCGCTGCCCGTGAGCAGGGCATAACCGCCCCGCTCGCGGACGCCGCGGATCGCACGTACGTTCCCGTCCATGGCCGTTAGCTCCGTCGGTTTTCCGTCAGTTTCCAGTTCCCGTGTTCAGTGATCGTTTTGGGCCGGTGGCCCTGATCCGCGGCCGTCAGCCGACGTCCTGCACGCAGGGCTCCGCAACCTTGCGACGCGCCTTGTGCGCACGCGCCCGGCGCTCCCGCTTCAGGCAACCGACCAGTCGATCGTGCTCGGCCTCCACTAGCAACTGCCGGAAGTGGCTGTCCGCGATCTCGCGACCGAAGGTGGCACTCATCATGGTGATCGTCCCCTTGAGGATCTCAGTGCCGGGAATCGCTCTCCTCGTCGAGCGGTTTCTCCGACGTCCTCTACGATCCGCCCCAAGGTAGGCCCGCCGGATCGGTCGGAATCCCGAAAACCGGCTCCGACTTGCGCCCTAGGGCCTACCTTAGATGCCGCTTAGGTACCTCAGAGCAGCCCTAAGATCACGCGCGAGCTACCTCAGAACCGGCCGGCTACCTCAGACCCTCAAGCCGGTCGCGAACACAGCAAATCAATTGTCTGTCAATGGACCGAGAAGCCGCCATCCACGAACAGCATCTGCCCGGTCACGTACGCCGATGCGTCCGAGGCCAGGAACAACGCCGCGCCGCGGAAGTCCTCGGGCAGCGCGTTGCGCCCGATCATCGTGCTAGCCGCCAAAACCTTAACCCGCTCGGGATCGGACGCGGCCCGCGCGGTCAGCGGCGTGATCACGAACCCCGGAATGATCGTGTTAACGCACACGCCATCACGTGACCAAGCCTCGGCTTGCGAGCGCGTCAGCCCGGCGATGCCAGCCTTGGACACGCCGTAAAGCCCGCTGTCGCCAAACGCCGAGATCGACTGCTGCGAGCCGATGTTGATGATCCGCCCCCAGCCACGCTCCGCCATCCGAGGCCCGAAGCGCTGACCGAGCTGAAACGGCCCGGCCAAATTCGCCGCCATGATCCCGTCGTACTCGTCGAACGTCTGCGTCCCCAGCGGCGGCCGAGGATTGGTCCCCGCGCAATTGACCAGGATGTCGATCTCGCCGACCAGCCCAACCGCCTCTTCTGCGGCCTCGGCCAGCCGAGCGCGGTCGCCGACGTCCGCAGCGACCCAGTGCGCCTCGCCGCCGAGCTCACGGATTCGCTCCGCCGCCTGCCTTAGCTCAGCCTCCCGCCGCGCGAGCAGCACCGTACGCGCCCCGGCCAACGCGATCGTCTCAGCCATCGCATACCCGATGCCCGAGCTGCCGCCAGTGACCAGCGCCGCACGCCCCCGCAGGGAAAACAGTTCCTCGGCAACCCGCATGTCGGCGATCATAGGTGATCACATTCAAGTGGAAGGATCCGCAGTTGCCGCTGCGACAGAACCTCCGTGACGCACTGACCACCGCGATCAAGTCACGCGACCGCGTCGCAGCGGCGGCGCTGCGCTCGACGCTGGCCGCCATCGACAACGCGGAAGCCGTCGACCGGCCCGCCTCGACGGATCGGAACCTGTCGATCGAGAGCATCCCGATCGGGGCGGGCGCGACGGAGGTCGCTCGGCGCGATCTGACGGAGAGACAGGTAGAGCAGATCGTCCGCGCCGAGCTGGCTGAGCGACACGCAGCGGCGCACGCATATGACCAGGCCGGTCAGCGTGAGCGCGCCGACCGGCTGCACGTCGAGATCAACATCATTTCGCAGTGCGTTGAGGTCGCCGCCACGCCATAAGGCACGGACGCCCTGCGTACGAGTTCGTACGCCTTAGCCGCGCCAGCTCGCCTTATCGGTCGCCTGCTCGGCTAAGGCGCGCAGTTCACGCACCGCCTTGTCCCGATCGTCCGCTGCGTATACGGCCGAACCAGCGACGAAGACATCCGCGCCGGCCTCCGCGCAGCGCTCGATCGTCTCCGACGAGACGCCGCCGTCCATTTGCAGCCAGATCTGGCCGCCGTGCCGCTTGATCGCCTCGCGGGTGCGCCGGACTTTCGGCAGCACCACGTCGAGGAACTTCTGGCCGCCGAAGCCCGGCTCGACCGACATGATCAGCACCATGTCCAGCTCCGGCAGCAGGTCCTCGTAGGGCTCGATCGCAGTAGCGGGACGCAGGGCCATCCCGGCCCGCACTCCGGCCGAACGCAGCGTGCGCGCCAGCCGGACCGGAGCCGTCGCCGCCTCGATGTGGAAGGTCACCGAACCGGCGCCGGCTTCGGCGTACGCGGGAGCCCAGCGGTCCGGATCCTCGATCATCAGGTGGCAGTCCACCGGCAGTTGCGAGGTGCGCAGCAGCGCTTCAACGACCGGCAGGCCGAGCGTCAGGTTGGGGACGAAGTGGTTGTCCATCACATCCACGTGCACCCAGTCGGCGGCCCGTGAGATCGCGGCTATCTCGTCCGCGAGCCGGCCGAAGTCGCTGTTGAGGATCGAGGGTGAGATCTGGACCGTCATGACGCCATTGTCGCCCACCGGCTCGCGCCACCGCACGACGGCCTCGGCGCTCGGCTGTCCGCGCTGACCCGGGATGATGGTCCGGGATGATGGTGTGGTGGACGTACAGGCGATCTCCCCGGCGCTCCTGGTCGAACAGCTCGCCGACCAGATCGCGGACTTCCCGCGCGACGCCTGGGTACGTGCCGCGATCGACGGCTCACCGCCCGCCGAGCCGGGCCGTCTCGCCGAGGACCTGATCGACCCGCTCCGGCTGCGTGGACGCGCCGCGCTGCGCGTCTCGGCCGGCGACTACCTGCGTCCAGCATCCCTACGACTCGAGTTCGGCCGCACCGACCCCGACGTCTTCTACGACGAGTGGCTGGACACCAAGGCCCTGATGCGTGAGGTCTTCGGCCCGCTCGAACCGGACGGTGGTGACGGCCGGGTACTCCCGGCGCTCTGGGACGCCGAACGGGATCGTGCCAGCCGCGCCGAGTACACGACGTTGCCGCCAGGCGGTGTCTTGCTGCTAGACGGCGCGCTGCTGCTCGGCCGTGGCCTCCCGTTCGACTTCGCGGTCCACCTCTGGCTCTCACCTGCGGCCCTGGCCAGAAAGACCTCGCCGCAGGTCGCCTGGACGCTGCCGGCGTACGAGCGGTACGACGAGGAGGCCGATCCTCGGCACGCGGCGGACGTCGTGGTGCGGGTGGACGATCCGCGACACCCAGCGCTCGTGAACCGGTGGTGAGCGCGGCTGAATGGAGCAGACTGAGCACATGACGAACACCGCACAGGAACTCTTCGATGAGTTGGCCGAGGAGTTGGCGCCGCTCGGCGCGAAGAAATCGAAGATGTTCGGCATGCCATGTCTCAAGGATCCCGACGGCAAGGCCTTCGTCGGACTGCACTCGGATGAGTTGGTCGTGCGCTTGTCCCGGACTTCGGCCGAGCACGCCGAGGCGCTGGCGCTGAGCGGCGCGCACCTGTTCGAGCCGATGGCCGGACGGCCGATGAAGGACTGGATCTGCCTGCCGCAGACGGAACAGGAGCGCTGGTCCGAGTTCGCGGCAGCCGCCCGCGCCACGCCGCGATCCTGACGAGCACCGGAGGCTGATCCGACATGAGCGACATGCCGGCGCAAGCACGCGCCCGAGTGGCAGTCGGCAGCGACGAGCGCACGTCGTCCACCGACGCGGCCATCGAGCACCTGCGGTCACGCGGTCTCGAGGTCGTCGCAGCCGGACCACTCGCCGATCGCCCCGCCGATTGGGTGCAGGTAGCCGAGGAGGTCGGGCGCTCAGTAAGCGAGGGCCGCACCGAGAAGGCGGTTCTCTTCTGCTACACCGGGACCGGCGCGTCGATGGCGGTGAACAAGATCCCGGGCGTACGCGGCGCGCTGTGCGTAGATGCGGAGACGGCCCGAGGCGCGCGACGCTGGAACGACGCGAACGTGCTCGTGCTCAGCTACCGCCTCGCGACCGACACGCTGGTTCGCGAGATCATCGACGCGTTTCTGGACACTCCGGCCGATCCAGCCGAGGCCGCCACGATCGCGCAGCTAGCCACGCTCGAGGAACGCGGCACCGCTGCTGGGTCCGCGACTACAGAGTCTGCGAGTCCGACCGGCTGACCGTACTGATGCTCGACGCCGCACCCGAACCCGGACTCGCCCCGTTGCCGTTAACGTGCCCATGCGGGCTAGGCAGAATCTCGCGCAACAGCACCGGACCAGCGGCGCGTGCGCCCCATTCGCGCGGATAGCCGAGCGAGACCTCTTCAAAACGCACGCCGTCGTGCCACGTCGTGCGCGGGATGTGCAAGTGCCCGTACACCATCGTGGTGACCGGGAAGCGAACATGCCAGTCAGCCGTCGCTGCCGTACCGCACCACTGCGCGAACTCCGGGTAACGCATCACCCGAGTCGGATCACGCACCAACGGATAATGGTTGACCAGCACCAACGGCTCAGTCGGGTCCAAGGCCTCTAGTCGACGCAGCGTCAGATCAACGCGTTCCCGGCACCAGTGCTCGCGCGACGGGTAAGGGTCCGGGTGCAGCCGGAACTCGTCGTTGCAGACGATGCCCGTGCTGTACGCGTATGCGAGCCCTTCCTTCTTCGTCGACGTGCCTGGCGGGTAGAACGTGTAGTCGTAGAGCAGGAACAGCGGCGCGATACGCACCGGCCCCTCCGGCCCCTGCCACAACGGATACGGATCCTCTGGCGTAAGCACCCCGAGCCCACGGCAGGTCTCGACCAGACGCTCATAGCGCTGCACGCCGCGCAGCTGGTCCTCGCCGGAGTTCGACGTCCACAGCTCATGGTTGCCCGGAACCCACACCACCTGCGCGAAGCGATCGGCAAGCATTCGCAGCACCGCGGCGATGTCGGCGATCCGCTCGCCGACGTCTCCAGCGACTAGCAGCCAGTCCGCGTCCGTGCGCGGACGCAGGTTCTCCACGAGCGCGCGGTTGTCGGGATATGAGACGTGCAGATCGCTCGTCGCCAGCAGGCTGCCCGCACTGACGCTCGAGCCGCCGCCGTCAGCACCGGGACCTGCGTCAGCCGACGCGTCGCGCCGTCCTTGGTCCTGCTCGCTGTCCGCCGCGCCGTCGCTCGCGTCCATTGCCATTCGACCAGCCTGCCGTTATTGGGGTGCTTGGGCAACTCGCCACGTGCTCGTTGATCCGATGATAAGGATATCCGAGCAGCATCCTGAGATGCTGTGCAGACGTAAACGCCGAATCAACATCAACGCAAAGTCAGCGTCGTCGCAGTAGGGCGAGGTACATCGCGTCGGTCTCGTGAATGTGCGGCCACAGCTGTACGTCCGGCCCGTCGCCGAGCTCTGGCACGCCGGGCAGATACGGCCGGGCGTCAATCTGTTCGACATCGTCGCGAGCCGCCAGCACGTCGCCGACGACGAGCCGCGTCTCGGCCAAATGCGGCGAACACGTCACGTACGCCACGATGCCGCCGCTACGTGTCGAGTCCAGCGCCGAGGCGAGCAGCCGCTTCTGCAACACAGCGAGCTTGGACACGTCCGTGGGCTTCCGCCTCCAGCGCGACTCAGGACGGCGACGCAGCGCCCCAAGTCCGGTACACGGAGCGTCGACCATGACGCGATCGAATGTGCCGGGACGCCACGGCGGCTGCGTGCCGTCGGCAGTGACTACCTTGTGGACGCCATGGATCGGCTGCAGTGCACGTTTAACCAGCCTCGCCCGATGCGGAGCCAGCTCGGCGGCCACAAGTCGCACGTCTCGCAGCGATGCAGTACCCGCGAGAAGCGCCGCCTTACCACCGGGACCAGCGCACATGTCGAGCCACAGCCGGTCACCTTCACCGTCACTATCGCCGCCGCCGGCATCATCCCGCTCATCACCGCCGCCACCCAACGGCACGGCGGCAAGCGCGAGCGCGACAAGCTGACTGCCCTCATCCTGCACGCCCGCACGTCCACGCGAGACCGCTTCGAGGCGCGCGGGGTCGCCTTCAGGCAGATACGCCGCCGTCGGCGCGTAACGCCCCGGCTCCGCGCCCTCCTTCACCAAGTCGGCCTGCTCACACAGACCGGGCCGGGCAGCGAGCGTGACTCGAGGCCGCATGTTGTCGGCCTCAAGCAGAAGATCGATCTCCGCGTACGCGACGTCCTTGCCGCGATGTGCGGACAGCGAGTCCCAGAGCGCCGAAACGACCCACGTCGGATGCGACCGGTACACCGCGAGGTAGCCCTCGGGATCGCGGTCGGGATCGGGCGCGACCCGGTCCACCCACTCGTGCAAATCTCCGCGCGCGACCTTGCGCAGCACCGCATTGACCATCCGCGCGGCGCCCTCGTGCATCACCTCGCGGGCAAGTTCCACCGTCGCATCGACGGCGGCGTGCGGCGGGATACGCGTCGCGAGCAATTGGTGCGCGCCGAGCCGCAGCACGTCCAGCACTTCGCCGTCCTCGTCCTGCAGGTCGACCCACACGGTGTCGAGCGGCGCCCTGATCCCGGC
>CAVQPP010000229.1:0-10745 GCA_963714445.1 uncultured Actinomycetota bacterium | reverse complement strand
GCCGGACAACCAGCCCTGGCCGACGTACCCGATGATCTACCGCGTCTCGTCAGCACACGAAGAGAACGGCGAGCGCGTCTACGCGGTCAACACCACCGAGTTCCTAGGCGACGAAGCCGGCAACGTCCGCGCCCTGAAGCTCACCGAGGTCGCGCTAGAAAACGGCCGCTTCGCCCCGATCCCCGGCACCGAGCGCGAAATCCCGGCACAGCTGGTCCTCCTGGCGATGGGCTTCACCGGCCCCGAGCAAGACAACGGCCTAGTCAGCCAACTCAACCTCGACCTAGACGAACGCGGCAACATCAAGCGTGACGCCGACTACCGCACCAACGTCCAGAACGTCTTCGTAGCCGGAGACGCCGGACGCGGCCAGTCCCTAATCGTCTGGGCCATCGCCGAAGGCCGCTCCGCGGCAGCCTCGGTCGACCACTACCTAGCCGGCGTCTCCGCCCTCCCCAGCGCAATCGCCCCCACAGTCCGCCCCCTAACTGTTTAGTCCCGCAAGTAGGCGCCGTGCTCGGCTGATTCGTGCTCACATCCACGCACCCGCCTCGTGCTCCAAAACGCCCCTCAGCTTGACCGGCCGCCCACCAAAGCTCAGGTGGGCGGCCAACTCGTGTTCAACCAGCGTGAGTACGATGGCATCGCATCAGACCACGACGGCCGGATGGTGCGCGCACCCGGCGTTACATCACGAATGAGCACCCATGAGGGGCTTGTTACCGCTCGGTAAGGGATAGGGTCGCTTTCATGCGTCGCGCGAAAATCGTCTGTACTCTCGGGCCTTCGGCCGAGACCCCCCAGCAGTTGAAGGCACTGGTCGCCGCCGGGTTGGACATCGGCCGGCTGAACCTTTCGCACGGGTCCCACGCCGAGCACGAGGCCCGCTACTTCAACCTGCGCAAGGCCGCGGACGAAGCGGGCCGGGCCGTCGGCATCCTCGTCGACCTTCAGGGCCCGAAGATCCGGCTCGGCACCTTCGCCGACGGCCCGATCAAGCTCAAGCGCGGCGACCGGTTCACCATCACCGCCGAGGACGTCCCCGGCAATCAGGACATCTGCTCGACGACCTACAAGGGTCTCCCCGGTGACTGCAACGCCGGCGACCGGATCCTGATCGACGACGGCCGGGTCGCGCTCGAAGTCGTCGAGGTCGACGGCCCCCGCGTCGTCTGCACCACGGTCGAAGGCGGCAAGGTCTCCAACAACAAGGGCATCAACCTGCCCGGCGTCGCGGTCTCCGTCCCGGCACTGTCTGAAAAGGACGTGGCAGACCTGCGCTGGGCCCTCGGCGAGAACGAGGTCGGCGTCCGCGCCGACATGATCGCCCTCTCCTTCGTGCGCAGCGCCAAGGACGCCGACGACGTTCACGCCATCATGGACGAACTAGGCGTCAGGCTCCCGGTAATCGCCAAGGTCGAGAAGCCCCAGGCGGTCGAGCACCTAGACGAGATCGTCGACGCCTTCGACGCGATCATGGTCGCCCGAGGCGACCTAGGCGTCGAGATGCCGCTGGAACAGGTCCCCCTGGTCCAGAAGAAGCTGATCACCATGTGCCGCCGCATGGCCAAGCCGGTCATCGTGGCGACGCAGATGCTCGACTCGATGATCAGCGCCTCCCGCCCCACCCGCGCCGAGGCCTCCGACGTAGCCAACGCGATCTTCGACGGCGCCGACGCGGTAATGCTCTCCGCCGAGACCTCGGTAGGCGAGTACCCCGTCGAGACCGTCCAGACGATGTCCCGCATCATCTGCGCCGTCGAGGAGCAGGTCCTCGCCAAGGGTCTCCCGCCGTCAATCTCCAAGCCCCGTACCAAGGGCGGAGCAGTCGCACGCGCAGCCGCCGAACTAGGCGACTACCTAAGCGCCAGCTACCTCGTCGCGTTCACCAAGAGCGGTGACACAGCCCGCCGCCTGGCCCGCTACCGCTCCCCGATCCCGGTCCTGGCCTTCACCCCCGAGCCGATCGTAAGAAGCCAGCTAGCCCTCAGCTGGGGCGTAGAGACCTTCATCGGCGAGGAGGTAGGCACCACCGACGAGATGGTCATCCAGGTAGACCAGGCCCTCCTCAAGCTAGGCCGCTGCCAGCCCGGTGAACTGATCATCATCACGGCCGGCTCCCCTCCCGGCATCCCCGGCTCCACCAACGCCGTCCGCGTCCACCGCATCGGCGACGCCGTAACCGGCGCCGCCCCCGCCTACCGCCAGTCCTGACCGGCGAGGGCGCACGCAGCGTTAGGTCACGCTAGACCCGAAGGGTGGGCCGGTCCTCCTGGACCGGTCCACCTCCCGTTTCACCCGTTCGAGTGTTTCGTACATTTCTTACAGCACGTACAATGTGTGCATGCCTGAGTCGAGTACCGAACTGCCGGTGAGCGTTGCGCGCGAACGCTTCGCCGACATCGTGAACAACGCCGCCTACCGTGACGAGATCACCTACGTCACGCGCCACGGCAAGCGCGTCGCCGCCATCGTGCCCGTAGCAGATGTGCCGACCCGGATCGCCAAGCGCGGCTCGGGGGCGGCTCTGGACGATTTGGTAAGGAAACACGTCGCCGCATACGGAGTCGGTGACTCTTCCTGGGCTGAGGAACACGAGGAGGCCCGTAGCGCCGAAGTCGACGTGGAGCCGGCGTGGGACGAAGACTGATCCTCGACACCTGCATCCTCATCGATATCGAACGCGGACGCCTTCAGCGTTCCGATTTCGCCACTCTCGATGACGAGCTTGCCATCGCTGCGGTCACCGCGGCCGAGCTATGGGAGGGCGTGATCCGCGCGGATGCCGAGCGGCGTGCGTCGCGGACCGATTTCGTCGAGCGGATTCTGGAGCGGATCCCGGTCGAGGACTACACGCTGCCCACGGCCCAGCGCCACGCGGAACTCCTTGCGCTGACGCATTCGATCGGCGCCAAACGGGGCGCACACGACTTGATGATCGCAGCCACTGCCGCGCATACCGAGCGCATCCTGATCACCAGAGACGGAAAGGCGGCATTCGACGGCCTGCCCGGCGTCCGCGTCGAATCCCCGAAATGACGAAGACCGCTCTCTTTGGGGAGCGGTCTTGAAATGCTGACGATTCGGTGCCCTGGGTGGGACTCGAACCCACACTATACGGTGTTTGAGACCGCTTTCTCTGCCGATTGGAATACCAGGGCTCGGCGCCTTGCAGCATACCGGATGGTGGAGGGCTCGGGCCGCTCGGTTTGCGGTCCACTAAGCTTGGCACTCAGGACGAGCAGTGCACGACCGACGAGGGGCAGCCGCACATGACCGCCGACGACAAGAGCCAGGCGCGCAAGCGGGTCGTGATCGCCGAGGACGAGGCGCTGATCCGGATGGACCTCGCCGAGATGCTCCAGGAAGAGGGCTACGAGGTCGTCGGGCAGGCAGGGAACGGCGAGGACGCGGTGAAGCTGGCCGCGGAGCACCGGCCGGACCTGGTGATCCTTGACGTGAAGATGCCGGTGCTCGACGGGATCTCGGCGGCCGAGCGGATCGGCTCGGAGAAGATCGCGCCGGTGCTGATGCTCACCGCCTTCTCGCAGCGTGAGCTGGTCGAGCGAGCCCGGGACGCCGGGGCGATGGCGTACCTGGTCAAGCCGTTCTCGAAGGCCGACCTCGTGCCCGCGATCGAGATGGCCACCTCGCGGTACGAGGAGCTGCGCGCGCTGGAGGACGAGGTCGCCGACCTGGCCGCCCGGTTCGAGACGCGCAAGCTGGTCGACCGCGCTAAGGGGCTGCTGCAGGTGCAACTCGGGATGACCGAGCCCGAAGCGTTCCGGTGGATCCAGAAGACGTCGATGGACCGGCGGCTGACGATGCGTGAGGTCGCGCAGGCCGTCGTGGACGGGACGAGCACGCCGAAGGCTGAGGGCGCGAGCGAGGGCCAGAAGGGCGCCGCGAGCGCGGAAGGCGCGGCGGCGACGGAGAGCTGAACAGCCGAAGAGGGCTGATAGGGGAGTAGGAGTAAGAAGTAAGGGCGGACTCGGGTTGAGTCCGCCCTTGGGGTTCATCGTGCGCGTGGGTTGTGGTGGGCCTGGTTAGAGGACCTTGGATAGGAACGAGCGGGTGCGCTCGTGTTGCGGGTTGGCGATGACCTCGCGAGGGGTGCCGCTCTCGACCACCACGCCGGCGTCCATGAAGACCAGCGAGTCGCCGACTTCGCGGGCGAAGCCCATCTCGTGGGTGACCACGATCATGGTCATGCCGTCGTCCGCGAGTTGGCGCATGACCGCTAGCACGTCGCCCACTAGTTCGGGGTCCAGGGCGGAGGTCGGCTCGTCGAAGAGCATCAGCTTGGGGCGCATCGCGAGTGCTCGGGCGATGGCCACGCGCTGCTGTTGGCCGCCGGAGAGTTGGTTCGGGTAGGCGCCTGCACGGTCGGCTAGGCCTACCTTTTCCAGCAACTCGCGGGCGTGGGCGCGGGCCGCGTCCTTCGACTCGCCTTTGACCCGGATCGGGGCCTCGACGATGTTCTCCAGCGCCGTCATGTGCGGGAAGAGGTTGAACCGCTGGAACACCATGCCGATCTCGGTGCGCTGCCGGGCCACCTCCCGCTCGTGCAGCTCGTGGAGCAGGTCGCCGCGTTGGCGATAGCCGACGAGTTCGCCGTCTACGCTCAGCCGGCCTGCGTTGATCTTCTCCAGGTGGTTGATGCAGCGCAGGAAGGTCGACTTGCCCGAGCCGGAGGGACCGATCAGGCACATCACCTCGCGCGGCAGCACCCTGAGGGTGATGCCCCTGAGGACTTCGACGCGACCATAGGACTTATGTACCTCCACGGCCTCGACCATGGCGGTGGTGGGGGCTGTTGCGGCGGTCGGGGTCGTGGCGGTGGCAGTGTGCGAGGGGGCGTTGCCGACTACGTCGGGCGCGTTGCCGACGAGGTCGGGCGCGTCGGTTGTGTGTGACGTGCCGAGCGTGTCAGTCACATCAGCTTCAGCGACGTCGCGGGCGTTCTCGGGGGCTGATTCGGTCATGCGCCGCCTCCTCCGGGTCGGCCCCCCGCGATGACCGGCACGTCGTGCCGTGGACGCAGGTTCCGTACGAAGAACTCGCGCAGGCGCTGCGGGGGAGTGGGCGGCTGCTCACGCACCGATCCGCGTGCGAAGTATCGCTCCAGGTAGTACTGACCCACCGTCAGGATCGACGTGACCACCAGGTACCAGATCGAGGCCAC
This sequence comes from uncultured Actinomycetota bacterium, assembly GCA_963714445.1. GTDB lineage: Bacteria > Actinomycetota > Actinomycetes > Streptomycetales > Catenulisporaceae > Actinocrinis. The sequence goes on along the minus strand of CAVQPP010000229.1, from coordinate 5,560 downwards.
GACGAGCAGCGGGATGATCTTGTAGTTCGTGTTGTAGATCCGCTGCACCGACACCAGCAGCTCGAAGCCGCCGCTCGCGGAGACCAGCGAGGTGGTCTTGAGCATCGAGATGGTCTCGTTGCCGGTCGGCGGGATGATGACCCGCATCGCCTGCGGCAGCACGATCCGGCGCATGATCAGCGGCCTGCGCATGCCGAGCGCGCAGGCCGCCTCCGTCTGGCCCTCGTCCACCGACACGATGCCCGCGCGGACGATCTCCGCCATGTACGCCGCCTCGTTGAGCCCCAGTCCGAGGATCGAGGCCAGGAACGACGTGATCAGGCTATTGGTCGACCAGGTGTGGAAGCTTGGGCCGAACGGGATGCCGAGCGAAAGCGTCGGGAAGAGCGCGCCGATGTTGAACCAGAAGATCAGCTGTACCAGCACAGGCGTACCGCGGAAGAACCAGATGTATGCCCAGGCCGACGACGAGACGATCGGGTTGTCCGACAGTCTCATCACCGCCAGCAGGATGCCGCCGACCACCCCGACCGCCATCGCGATCACGGTCAGCCAGAGCGTCTCGGCCACGCCGTGTAGGACCTGGTTGTTGAACAGGTACTGCCGGATGATCCAGCCGTTCCAGTTCGTGTTCGTCGCCAGGTTGTGCACCAACATCGCCAACAGCACGGCGATCACCGCCGCGGCGACCCACCGCCCGGGATGCCGCACCGGCACGGCCCGGATCAATTCGGGCCGTGCACGCTGCTCGGCGACCCGCTGTTGCGGCGGTGTCGCGCTCACTTGCTCGCTGCTCACTACGGGTCGGCTCTCAGCTCGTCGCGCCGTTGATCACCGGGTTGGTGATCGCACCGCTCTGGATGCCCCACTTGGTCAGGATCTGCGTGTACTGGCCGTTGGCCATCAGCGCCTTGAGCGCGGCGAGCACCGCCTGCGACATGCCGTTGCCCTTGGGGATCGCGATGCCGTAGGGCGCCGTGCCGTAGGGCTGGCCGACGATGACGAACTTGCCGCCGGACTGCTTCGCCGCGTACGCCGCCACCGGCGAGTCGGCCAGGACGCCCTGGGCGCGGCCGCTGGACAGGGCGAGGTTCGCGCCGTTCTGGTCGTCGAACGACAGCGCGGTCACCGCGGCCTTGCCCCCCGCCTTGCACTTGACGGTGTCCGCCGGGACGTCGGTGCCCTCCTGCGTGGTGCCCTTCTCCACGGCGACCGTCTTACCGCACAGCGACAGGTCGGTCGTCGACAGGGTGTCCGGGTTGCCGGTCTTGACCATCAGCGAGCTGCCCGCGGAGAAGTAGGTCACGAAGTCGACCGTCCCCTCGCGCTCCTTGGTGTCCGTGAACGAGGACATGCCCAGGTCGTACTTGCCGGCCGCGAGGCCCGCGATGATCGAGTCGAAGGTCACGTTCTGCATCGTGACGTTGAGGCCCAGCTCGGTGCCGAGCGCCTTGGCCAGGTCCGCGTCCATGCCGATGATCGTCTTACCGTCAGTGTCGAAGAACTCGTTCGGCGCATACGACGCGTCGGCCGCGACGGTCAGCGTGCCCTTGGACTTGATCGCGGCGGGCACCAGCGACTTCGGATCGCCGCCGGAGCTCGCCGTCGGGCTCGAGCCGCTGCCGGCCTGCGAGTTCGCCGGATTGCTCGCGCAACCTGTCGCGAGCAGGGCCGCCGAGGCGAGGAGTGCGCAGGCCGCGACGGCGCGGCGCCCGATGAGCTGTGGCATGGAGAGATCCGCTTCCTTCACTGGTCGGTGGTGCCGACTTAGAGAGCGACGAGGGTGCCGCGCGGTTTCGCGACGCTGCCGCATGGTTTCACTTGGATATTGCTACCGGAAGAACCTTGTTCATCTTGTGGCCGGACGCACGCGCGATCGAGGCGCGGGAGGCGAACCTTATCCGTTTCGTGATCTTCGAGCGGGCTCGCGAACTGGGCTCTTCACGGGCTCTTCAGTGGGCTCTTCGCCACGCCGCGGCTGCCCGGACTACCCGAACGGCGTACCCCGCGAGGGTGAGCGTGTGCAGCGGTCAGTGGCGGCGCGACGCGGCTCGGGGACGCGAATGAGGCCCGGAACAAGCGGCCGAGCTGGGGCGGGATACGCGAATTTCACATAACGAGACGATCAAGTGTCGAGCAAACTACTGCCCTTGCCGCAGCCAGCGCACTAATCTCCTGGCAATCCTACGGATTCGCCTACGAGTTACGAGGCTTGGTCGGGGAGGCGGGTGTGCGGATCGCGCCCCCCTTCGGCGCCCCTGCCCCAAGAGGGAGAGACGTATATGCGAAGCGCTTCGCTCTACAAACTGAGCGCAGTCGTCGCCGTCGGTGCTTTGGCCCTGGCCGGATGTGGATCCCGGGGCGGGAGCACCAATAGTGGCAGCACTGGCGGGAGCGGCAGTGGCTCTGTGGTCGAGATCGGCGTCGACGCGCCGCTGACCGGCTCGCTGGCGGCGCTCGGCCTCGGCATCCAGAACTCGGCGGACCTCGCCGTCAAGACCGCGAACAAGAACAACGAAGTGCCGGGCGTCACCTTCAAGCTGGTGGCCAAGGACGACCAGAAGAACCCGACCATCGGTCAGCAGAACGCCACGGCGTTCGTGGCCGACAGCGGCATCGTCGGCGTGGTCGGCCCGCTGAACTCCAGCGTGGCCCAGTCGATGCAGAAGGTCTTCGACGACGCGAACGTGGTCGAGGTCTCCCCGGCCAACACCAACCCGTCGCTGACGCAGGGCCCGAACTGGCAGACCAGCAAGACGCGCCCGTACAAGTCCTACTTCCGCACCGCGACCACGGACGCGATCCAGGGCCCGTTCGCGGCCGACTTCGTGTACAACGACCTGCACATCACCAAGGTCGCCACGGTCGACGACACCAAGACCTACGGCCACGGCCTCGTGCAGACCTTCACGCAGGAGTTCACCAAGCTCGGCGGCAAGATCATCGGTCGCGCAGAGCGCTCCGGACACCACCACCGACTTCTCCGCGGTCGTCAGCGCGGTCAAGTCCTCGGGCGCGCAGCTGCTCTACTACGGCGGCGAGTACCCGGGTGGCGCTCCGCTGTCCAAGCAGCTGAAGGCGGCCGGCGTCAACATCCCGGACATGGGCGGCGACGGCATGTTCGACCCGACCTACATCCAGCTGGCCGGAGCCGCCGCCAACGGCGACTTCTGCACCTCGGTCGGCGCGCCGGTCGAGTCGCTGGCCTCGGCGAAGACCTTCATCACCAACTACAACGCGGCCGGCTACTCCGCGGCCTACTCGGCGTACGGCGGCTACTCCTACGACTCGACCTGGTCGATCATCGAGGCGGTCAAGTCGGTCGTGAGCGCCAACGGCGGCAAGGTGCCGGCCTCGTCCGACTTCCGGCAGAAGGTCGTCGCCGCGATGCAGAACGTGACGTTCGACGGCGTGACCGGTCACGTCGCCTTCGACCAGTACGGCGACACCACGAACAAGCAGCTGACCATGTACAAGGTCGAGAGCGGCAAGTGGGACAACGGGATCAAGGTCGGCACGTTCAGCGGCTGACACTAGACACCCTGGCGAGGAACTGATTACGTGCGCGGGGAGCGGCTACCACAGCGCCCCCCGCGCCGCTTTTCGCCCGCCCGCGCCCACTACCGACCCGCAATGATCCGGAAGGACGCCCCGTGACGACCACGGTCTTCCTTCAGCTGGTGACCAACGGCATCGTGCTCGGCGCGATGTACGGTCTGATCGCCGTCGGCTACACGATGGTCTACGGCATCATCCAGCTGATCAACTTCGCCCACGGAGAGATCTTCATGCTCGGCGGCTTCGGCGCGCTGGGCGTCTACCTGTGGGTTCCCGGGGTGCAGCACCTGCCCCTGCTCGGCGCGCTGCCGATCATGCTGGTCGGCGGAGTGGTGATCTCGGTGATCTTCGCCATCGGCGCCGAACGCTTCGCCTACCGGCCGCTGCGCAACGCGCCCCGGCTCGCCCCGCTGATCACCGCGATCGGCCTGTCGATCTTCTTCCAGCAGCTGGTCTTCCTGTGGTACCCGCAGCCGGGCGGCTCGGGCTTCTTCCAGCATTTCCGCAAGGTCACCGCGCCGCTGCAGTTCCCGACCTTCCAGCGCAAGCCGTTCAACGTCGGCGGCGTGCTGATCCAGCCCGCCGACCTGTTGACCGTGGGCGCCGCGGCTGTATGCACGGCGGGCCTGGCCTACTTCGTCATGAAGACCAGCACCGGCCGGGCGATGCAGGCCACCGCGCAGGACCCTGACACCGCACGGCTGATGGGTATCAACACCGACCGGGTCATCGTGATCGCCTTCGCGGTCGGCGCGGCGCTCGCGGCGGTCGCCGCGATGACGCAGGGCCTGCGCATCGGGCAGGTGTCCACCGACATGGGCTTCGTCGCCGGCCTCAAGGCGTTCACCGCCGCGGTGCTCGGCGGCATCGGCAACGTATACGGCGCGATGGTCGGCGGTATCGCCCTCGGTCTCGCGGAGCAGCTGTCCACAGGCATCCTGTCGCACTATCACGCGACCCAGCAGTGGGGTACCGCGTGGCAGGACGTGTGGGCCTTCGTGCTGCTGATCATCGTCCTGCTGGTCAGGCCGCAGGGCCTGCTCGGCGAGCGCGTAGCGGACAGGGCGTGAGCGGGATGAGCGAAAAGATCCCTGACGGCGCCGCAACTGTCACGACTCCTGAGAAGCCGCTCGCCGAACGGTCGGAGCGGAACGCGCCGCTGAGCCCGGCCGCCGCCAAGCTACTCGTCGGCATCGGCGCGCTCGTGTCGCTGGTGTCCACGTTCATGGCGTGGACCTGGACCTCGGCTTTCCCGGGCAATCTGACGCTGAGTGGGAATCCGGGCGGTAACCAGCTCATCACATTAGCTGTCAGCGTCCTGCTGCTCGTCAGCGTCGCCGCCGCGTACAGCGTGCCGGGACTGCGCTGGCTGACGCCGCGCGGGCACGTGCGGCTGCTGCGCGGCCTGGCCCTGGCGAACTTCGTCTCCACCTGGTACGTGCTGATCGCGATCGCGTGGGAGCTCAACGGCCTGGCCAACTTCGTCACCGGGTCCTGGGTCGCGGGCATCGCGACACTGGTCGCGGCCGTCGCGGCCTTCCTGCTGCCCGACGATCGGCGCGAGCCGTCGCGCCCCGTCCCGGTGCCGCGGCCCGTGGCGATCGTGATCATCTTCGCGGCCGTCGTGGCCGGCATGCTGGTGGCCGACTACGGCATCACCACCGGCTACTCCGAGGAGTTCATCGGCTTCGCGCTGGCCATCGGCTTCGCCGCCTGGGGACTGAACGCCAGCGGCGTGCTGAACCGGCTGACCGAGCTGACCGCCGGCAACAGGGTGGTCACCGCCATCGCGGCCTTCGTCGCGGCGCTGATCTTCGTGTTCCTTCAGACCAGCGACCAGTACAACACGGTCGCGGACGACATCCTGATCTTCGCGACCGTCGCCCTCGGCCTGAACGTCGTGGTCGGTCTGGCCGGACTGCTCGACCTCGGATACGTCGCCTTCCTCGGCGTCGGCTCGTACTCGGTGGCGCTGGTCTCGGGCTCCCTCGCGTCCCGATTC
>CAVQPP010000228.1:0-8743 GCA_963714445.1 uncultured Actinomycetota bacterium | reverse complement strand
CACGTCACCTATCCGTTCTGGGCGCAGATCGTGCTGGGCGTCTTTGTCGCCGTGGTCGCGGGCGTCATCATCGGCGCGCCGACGCTGCGACTGCGCGGCGACTACCTGGCGATCGTCACCCTCGGCTTCGGTGAGATCTTCCGGATCGTGGTGAGCAACCTCAACGGCGCGTCGGGTCCCAACCTGACCAACGGCGCGGAGGGTATCTACGGCGTGCCGGACCTGACGCTGTTCGGCTACAGCTTCGAGAAGTCGCACCAGATCTTCGGCGTCACCTTCGGCAAGTTCGGCAACTACTACCTGTTGCTGCTGTTCGCGATGGCCGTGGTGGTCTTCATCTTCGCCCGGGTCAACGACTCGCGAATCGGCCGCGCCTGGGTCGCCATCCGGGAGGACGAGACCGCTGCCGGCGCGATGGGTATCAACGGCTTCCGATTCAAGCTGCTGGCCTTCGCCCTCGGCGCGAGTCTGGCCGGTTTCGCCGGGACGATCAACGCGCACCTGATCAACACCGTTACGCCGGACCAGTACCTGTTCTCCGCCGCGTCGCCGCCCAACTCCGCGTTCCTGCTGGCCGCCGTCGTGCTCGGCGGTATGGGCACGATTACCGGGCCGCTGCTGGGAGCCACGCTGCTGTACCTGATCCCGGCCAAGTTGTCGTTCTTCAACGACAAGCAGCTATTGCTCTTCGGCCTCGCGCTGATCCTGATGATGCGCTTCCGGCCGGAGGGTCTGGTACCCAGCCACCGTCGGCAGCTGGAGTTCCACGAAGAGGAGATCGCCGAGGCGGAGGCGCACGAGGCCGTCCTCGCCGACGCGCAGGGCGCTCAGGAAGCGGGAGCCACGGCGTGACCACCACGATGACCGAGCCGGCCGCGACCGGCACCACGGCGGTGCTCGAGGCGCGCGGCGTGACCATGCGCTTCGGCGGCCTGACCGCCGTGGACAGTGTGGACCTGACCGTGGGCGACCGGGAGATCGTCGGGCTGATCGGCCCGAACGGCGCCGGCAAGACCACCTTCTTCAACTGCCTGACCGGCCTGTACGTGCCGACGGCGGGCGAGGTGCGGTACAAGGGCGCGATTCTGCCCGCGAAGCCGTACAAGGTGACGCAGACGGGCATCGCCCGCACGTTCCAGAACATCCGGCTGTTCGCCAACATGACGGTCTTGGAGAACGTCATGGTCGGGCGGCATACCCGGACGAAGGAAGGGCTGTGGTCGGCTATCGGCCGCGGCCCGCGTTACCGCAATGCCGAGCGCGACGCCAGTGACAACGCCCGCGAGCTGCTCGACTTCCTCGGCATCGGACGGCATTCGGGCTCGCTGGCGCGCAACCTGCCCTACGGCGACCAGCGCAAGCTGGAGATCGCGCGGGCCATGGCCAGCGACCCGGGCCTGATCCTGCTCGACGAGCCGACCGCCGGCATGAACCCGCAGGAAACTCGGGCGACCCAGGAGGTCGTGTTCAAGATCCGCGAGCGCGGCCTGGCCGTGATCGTGATCGAGCACGACATGCGGTTCATCTTCAACCTCTGCGACCGGGTCGCAGTGCTGGTGCAGGGCCGCAAGCTGGTGGAGGGCACCCCGGCGCAGGTGCAGTCCGATGAGCGCGTCGTCGCTGCGTATCTAGGCACGCCGCTCGCCGATACGAGCGTCGCCGACTCGTCGTCGAACACGTCGGCATCGGACGCAGCGTCCTCGACCACCCCGTCCGCCGCAGACGAAGGGACGGCCTCCTGATGGCCCTGTTGGAGGTGCGCGACCTGCACGTCGCCTACGGCAAGATCGAGGCGGTCAAGGGGATCAGCTTCTCGGTCGAGCAGGGCCAGGTCGTCACGCTGATCGGCACGAACGGCGCCGGCAAGACCACCACGCTGCGCACCATCTCGGGCCTCCTGCGCCCGACCGCGGGCTCGGTCAGCTTCGAGGGCAAGCCGATCCACGGCACGGCCGCGCACCAGATCGTGCAGCTCGGCCTGGCGCATTCGCCGGAAGGGCGGCACATCTTCCCGCGCATGACGATCCAGGAGAACCTGCTGCTCGGCGCGTACCTGCGCAGGGACAACCAGATCGCCGACGACGTGGCCAAGGCGTACTCGATGTTCCCGATCCTCGGCGAGCGTCGTTCGCAGGCCGCGGGCACTCTCTCCGGCGGTGAGCAGCAGATGCTGGCGATGGCCAGGGCGCTGATGTGCAAGCCGCGGCTGCTGATGCTCGACGAGCCCTCGATGGGGCTCTCGCCGATCATGATGCAGCAGATCATGTCGACCATTCAGGAGCTCAAGTCGGCTGGTACGACGATCCTGCTGGTCGAGCAGAACGCCCAAGCCGCGCTGTCGCTGGCGGACGAGGGCCACGTGCTCGAGGTGGGCCGCATCGCACTGTCCGGCCGAGGCTCGGCACTCCTGCACGACGAGCAGGTCCGCAAGACCTACCTGGGCGAGGAGTAACCGCCGCCGTAGTTCGCGCTGTTCCACCGCGTCGCGCCGCGGTCAGAATCAGGGCCCGGTCGGGTGACCGGGATTCGTCATCGGATTCTGACCGCTCGCGCGGCCCGGGCAGACCGTGCGCAGCAGACGCGTGAGGTCCGCCGCGTAGCGTTCACCCAAAATCGTGAAGCGGTCGGTGATCCCCGCCGGGCCGTCCGCCACGACGTTCACGAAACCCATCGATTCGCCGATCGGCACCACCGCGCAATCGGTCACGCCGAGCTCCAACTCGACGTCCGTCCCCGAGGCGGGCAGCGGCTTGCCGGACAGGTCCTGCTGCACGTAGGAGATCACGCCGTTCTCATTCACGTAGTAGCTGAGGACGCTGATCTGTGCCCCTGGCACCGGCGTGATCCGCATATCCACCGCGATCCGGCGCCGCTGAAGCGAAATCAGGTGCGAGCCTTCGTAACGGACCGTCACCATGTAGGCCGCGTAGTCCGGCGCCACTACGGAGAGAATCAGCTGTCCCGCGCTGTTCTTGTCATTCGATCGGGTGTGGTGCGTGGCGGACAGCGCCGCACCCAGAACCACCACGGCTAATGCGATCATCGTGGCGCTCCGGAAATCACGCGGCCGACCCATCGCCGTACCGCCCGATTCCGACGACGCCTCGTCATCCTCGAACTCGATCTCCAGCGTCCCCGCGCTTACGTCGCCCTCGCCCTGGTTCTCGCCACCCAGGGTTACGCCTCCACTGCCAGCCCTACGCCTCATGCTCTCAGTGTGACCAAAAGCGCTATACGCGGAACGCCTTAACGCGGCGGGCTATCCGCCCCAAGCCAGCGTGCAGTACGCCGTTCGACCGTCACGCCAAGGCTCCGGCAGCTGCGCGCCCTTAGGCAGCTGAAGCTCGACGGTACTCGTGTTGCCCTGCTTGTTACGCACGGTCAGCCGCACAGTCGTCGGCTGCAGTTTCCTGCGACTGCTGTGCATTCGTGCCTGGGTTCCCCGGAACTGGCGGCGAGCAGTCGTACTGCCCCCACAGCCCGATCTCGAGTTGCTGATGCGACGTCAGATCGATTGGCGCGCCGAGATAGTTCAAGCTCAGGTCTGGCTGCTGGACCTGAGCCTGCGTGAGCGTCACCGTGCCCGGGCTGGTATCCGCGACGTCGAGCAGCAGGTCGAGCCCGTTACCGTCCGCGCTCGGCGAGTACGCGGCGTCCATGACCGAGACCGAGGGACGTTCCGCCGCGTGCTGCGAAGCCTGCGCAGCGAGCGCATCGCTGATCGCCGCGGCCAGTCCCACCAGCGCCGCCGTCGCGGCGACGACCTTGCGGTACCGCTTCGGCAGCACACCCCAATGCCAGCCAGGCCGCCAGCGTGGCACCAGCTCGGCCGCGTCGCCGCCGACGACCTCCGGCTCGCTGACCAGCTCGGCCTCACCGGTGACCGCTGCCGCGTCGTCATCTTCGAACTCTATATATAGGTTCGGCGCTGATTCGTTATCGCCTCGTGACATGCTCACGTTGTCAGGATGCGCCGCGACGACCGTTAACGCCAGCAGTGCCCCCATATGAAGCACCGTGCCCACATAATCACAATCCGCGCCTACATCGTCACAATCCGCATCGCTCAACGATTACGGATCACCGCTCACGGCTTCCGGATCACGCAGCTAATCCGCGCGGTACACAGCCGCCGCTCCGCCTCGTCAGTGATCACAATCTCGTAAGTCGCCATCGTGCGTCCGAGATACACCGGCGTAGCCGTGCCCGTCACCATCCCCGTCCTCGCCGACCGATGATGCGTCGCATTGATATCGACACCCACCACAATCGCGCCGGGCCCCGCGTGTAGCGCCGCGCCCACCGAACCCATCGTTTCGGCCAACGCGGTCGACGCACCGCCGTGCAGCAATCCAGCCGGTTGCGTGTTTCCCTCGACCGGCATGGTGGCTACTAGACGTTCCACAGAGATCTCGGTGAAGTGGATGCCCAGCTTCTGGCCAAGCCGCCCTCCGTCCGCGTACACGTCGCGAACCAGATCCTCGAAATCCCCGACGTCGTCGGACAACCGCGCCTCACCCATGCCCAGAATCATCCTCTCGCCTCATGCGCCCCGCCGAAGTCGGGTCGTCGGCCCGTTTCGGCCCGTTGATGTCGGACCCAGCGCATAGGATCGCATTCGTGGACACGACGGGAGAACGGCAGTGAGCGAGACCACCAAGCAGGCGCCCCGCAGGCTCATGCTGCTCGACGGGCACTCGATGGCGTACCGGGCCTTCTACGCGTTGCCCGCGGAGAACTTCACGCTCTCCACCGGCCAGTCCACGAACGCTATCTACGGCTTCACCTCGATGCTGATCAACGTCGTGCGTGACGAAGCCCCGACGCACCTCGCGGTCGCCTTTGACGTCTCTCGCGCAACACTCAAGCGCACCGCGCTCTTCCCCTCCTACAAGGCCACGCGCTCCGCGCCGCCGCAGCCGTTCGTCGGTCAGGTCGACCTGCTCTGCGAACTGCTCGACACGCTGCACATCCCGGTCTTCCGCAAGGAGGGTTTCGAGGCCGACGACCTGATCGCGACCCTGGCGACCCAGGCCGACGCCGAGGGCTTCGACGTCAGCATCATCACCGGCGACCGCGACGCGCTGCAGCTCGTCAACGACCACATCACCGTGCTCTATCCGCGCAAGGGCGTCGCGGACCTCGTCCGCTACACCCCGGCCGCCGTCGAAGAGAAGTACGGCCTCACGCCCACGCAATACCCTGACTTCGCCGCACTGCGCGGCGACCCCTCGGACAACCTGCCGTCCATCCCCGGCATCGGCGAGAAGACCGCCGCCAAGTGGATCCGCGACTTCGGCTCTCTCGCGCAGCTCGTCGAGCGCGCCACCGAGGTCAAGGGCAAAGCCGGCGAGGCACTGCGCGACCACCTGGAGCAGGTCCAGACAAACCGCGCCCTCACCGAGCTGGACCGCCACGTAGAACTGGACCGAGGCCCACTCGACCTAGAGCGCAGCGACGGCGACGCCGCAGCCGTAGACCAGCTCTTCACGACCCTGGAATTCCGCGCCCTACGCGGCCGCATCGGCGAAGTCTTCGGCCTGGACGGCGCCCCCGCCGACGCCGCCCCCCAAGCCAACGAGCCAGACCTGGAAACCGCCATCCTCACCACCGGCGAACTAGCCCCCTGGCTGGCCACCCACACCGCCGGCGCCGCCCCGATCGGCATCGCCGCCGACGGCCGCTGGGGCCGCGGCACCGGCGAGCTGACAGCGGTCGCGCTAGCCACCGGCGATGCCCACGCCGCCTACCTAGACCCGACAGCCTTAGACCCCGAGGACGAGGCAGCGTTCGCAGCCTGGCTAGCCGACCCGGCGAAGCCGAAGATCCTGCACGACGCCAAGGGCCCCATCCTCGCCCTAGCCGCCCACGGCTTCCAGCTTGACGGCCTAGCCGGCGACACAGCCCTAGCCGCGTACCTGGTCCAGCCCGGCGTACGCACCGCCGAGCTAACCGACCTAACCCGCACATACCTAGACCGCGAACTCACCGCGCCCCAACCAGACGGCCAACTAGCCCTAGATGTCCTAGCCGACCCAGACGCCGACTCAAGCGACTCCACCGCCGCCCTCGCTCTAATGCGAGCCGCCTCCGTCCTAGTCGAGCTCAACACCCGCCTAGAAGCCGAACTGGACCGCCGCGCCGAGTCCGCCCAAATCGCCGAGAACCTCCTGCGCAACGTCGAACTCCCGCTAGTCCAGCTCCTCTCCCGGATGGAACGCGCAGGCATCGCCGCCGACCGCGAGTACCTATCCGACCTAGAGGTCGGATTCGCCGCCGACGTCAAACACGCCGTCGAGGAAGCCCACTCCGCAACCGGCGTCCAGTTCAACCTAGGCTCGCCGAAGCAACTCCAAGAGATCCTCTTCGAAAAGCTCAACCTCCCGAAGACCAAAAAAATCAAGACCGGCTACACCACCGACGCCGACGCCCTCACGTGGCTGGCCAACCAAACCGACCACCCGCTCCCGGTCATCCTCCTGCGCCACCGCGACGTCAACCGCCTGCGTACCACCGTCGAAGGCCTGATCAAGACAGTCCTAGACGACGGTCGAATCCACACCACGTACCAGCAGATGATCGCCGCGACGGGCCGTCTCTCCTCGGTGGACCCAAACCTGCAAAACATCCCCATCCGCACCGAAGAAGGCCGCCGCATCCGCAAGGCCTTCATCGCGGGCCCGGGTTACGACACCCTCATGACGGCCGACTACAGCCAGATCGAGATGCGCATCATGGCGCACCTCTCCGGCGACGCGGGCCTGATCGAGGCGTTCAACTCCGGCGAGGACCTGCACACGTCGGTCGCCTCCCGAGTCTTCAACGTCGAGCCCAGCCAAATCGACGCCGAGCTCCGCCGCCGGGTAAAAGCGGTCTCCTACGGCCTCGCCTACGGCCAATCCGCATACGGCCTGGCGCAGAACCTAGGCGTCACCAACGCCGAAGCGACCCGCATGATGGAGGACTACTTCAACCGCTTCGGCGGCATTCGCGACTACCTCCAAGCAGTAGTCGCCGAGGCACGCAAAACGGGCTACACCCAAACGGTGCTAGGCCGAAGGCGCTTCCTCCCGGACCTGAACTCCACAAACCCCCACCTGCGCCAAATGGCCGAGCGCATGGCCCTCAACGCGCCGATCCAAGGCTCCGCCGCCGACATCATCAAGGTGGCGATGCTCCGAGTCGACGACGCGCTCACGGCGAACAACCTCAAATCCCGCCTGCTGCTCCAAGTCCACGACGAACTGGTCTTAGAAGTCGTCAACTCCGAGCGCGAGCAAGTAGAGCGCCTAGTCCGCCACGAAATGGGCTCTGCCTACGAGCTACGCGTTCCCCTGGACGTCTCCGTAGGCTTCGGCACCGACTGGCAAGCCGCCGGCCACTAGCCCAACCCCACGCTCCGCTCCACTGCGCCACGCCGCGCGCGGGCTCCGCTGCGCTGAGCCGTTTCCCCGCTATCAGCGGCGCTCGATCGATGAGCTGCTACGTGAAAAGCACACTAAGCCGATTGATGATGTGCGCGACTTGGCGATAGATGGTGTCTTCGAGTCCGACGACGAGGTTGAGGAGTTCATCTCGTTCTACCGCGCTCAGCGGCAGCTCGGGGTCGAGGAGTAACCCAGAAGGACATGTCACGCGGGATCGCGGGGATTTGCATGCGTTGGGGGAAGCCGGGATTTTCTTGGTCGACGCTGAGGCGTGGATCGGTCAGTAGGTGGGTGCGGAGTATCACAGATGGCTTATAAATGTAGCGGAGGAGTGGTCCTTTGTGGTCGTCGCCGCTGACAACCTGCTGACGAACTGCTGACCCGGCGGGTGTGGTGAGCATAGGCGTGCGGCGCTAGATGTTCGTGCTAGCTACACCTAGGTGAGTCGCGGTAGCGCCGTGGTGGGATGCGGCGATGCATCGGGATCATGGAAGGGCTGGTGGTGGTTTCGGGCGTTTGAGGTTTCTGATACGGGGTGTTGGCGTATGCGTAAGAGGGCTGTTGTTGGTTGTGTGGCGGTGGTGTCGGCGGGCGTGCTGGTGATGGGCGTGTCTGGTAGTGCGAGTGCGGTCGATGCGTCTCGGGGACGGGCGCGGGTGCGGGTCACCAGTGCGACGGCTGGGGCGGTGGACGGTGAGGTTGCCGCAGCCGTCCGGGGCGTACCAGGTTGGGGTCGTGGATCTGCATCTGGTTGACGCGTCGAGGGTTGATCCGTGGGAGCCGTCGAAGGGTCATCGTGAGCTGATGGTTAGTGTCGTCTATCCAGCGCGGGACGCTGGGCGGTATCCGGTCGCGCCGCTGATGACTGTGGGCGTGCGGGATGGGTTCAATGCGCTTGCAGCGCCGATTAACTACGAGGTGCCGGGGGACGTCACGGTCGATTGGTCGGCGATTCGGACTCCTGAGCACGTTGGGGCGCCGGTGGCTGGTGGGCGGCATCCGGTGGTTTTGTACTCGCCGGGGGCGGGGACGTGCGGTCCTGGGACTCAGTGCTCGTCGATCAGCTGGCTAGCTCGGGGTATGTCGTGGTCACGATCGATCCGACGTACGAGGCGTCGGCCGTGGAGTTCCCGCAGGGTCTCGTGCGTAGCGAGATGCTGGCGTTGTTCACGCAGGCCCAGCAGGACGGGACTGTGCCGCAGTTTCTGAAGAAGCTTGTTGATACGCGGGTCGCCGACACTAAATTCGTGCTCGATGAGCTGGGGGTGCTTTCTGGCGGCGGGAATCCGGACGCGGAGGGGCGTGCGCTGCCTGTC
>CAVQPP010000227.1:0-10583 GCA_963714445.1 uncultured Actinomycetota bacterium | reverse complement strand
CCTGATAGTGCGGGCCCCGGATGCCGCAGAGGCGCGCTTCTTCGGGCTGCCGGACGATGGACGCGTTGCCGTCTTCGAAACCCGGCGGACGGCGTTCGACGAAAGCGGCACACCCTTTCGGCTCACGGTCAGCGTCTACCCGGCGGATCGGAACCAGTTCGCGGTAAACGTTGGGAACGTGCCAGACAGCGTGATGACCCGGAAATAGCCCAGAATGATCACCCGCCGAATCGCCAGGCGGTCCGCTCGTACCGAGGGAGTTGCAGAGTCCCGGACGGCGGCGCGCCTGGTGGCCGGGGGCTCCTCGATCCGGCTGACCTGCCGGGACAGGCTGCCCGTGGACGGGAGCGCGCGGCGATCCGCGCCGTACCATGCCCCCAGATGGTGCGGCGCAGAATCCAGCTGACAGGCCGGTTAGTCCCCGCGGCACCAGGCAGGCCTGGCCTTCGGCCGGTCAGACGCGCAGGTCTTTTCCGGGTAGTCCGGAAGGTCGGAATCGATCTGCTGGCGGGCCCACGGCCGGTGATTGAGCGGGCGGCCCGGCTGTTGTGGTCCGGTGCCCGCCGCGGTAGAGCCGGCTCCGCCACCAGGTCCTCGTTGCGGATGCCGATGGTGATCAGGACGTAGCCGCCTGCGATGCCCCCGGCAACGAAGATGGCGAGTGCGATCAAGACGATGGCCATGGTGGGTCCCCTCGACTGTGGCCTGCAGTATAGTTGGTGCCCGCTTGGTTGACCTGGTGCCTGGCGGGGCATGGGTGGCCTGGCCAGGCGACTGCTGTGGCTCGGCGGTGGCGGGGTAGGCGGCGCGGCGGAAGACTTTTCAGCCCCGTTTCCGCGCGGCGTGGCGGCTACGTTGGCATCCCGACCGTGATCCGGCGTGACGTGTCCGTTGCCGGACGGTGGAGTGGCGGCCGGGCCGTTGTCGTCGGCAAGGTCGTCGCGTGGCTGGCGGCGTAGGGCGTCGCGTAAATATCGACCAGGCTGCACCAGTTCTGGGCGGCGACGGCGGCCGCTTCGGCGTCGGACCGCTGGGCTCGCTTCGCGGCCCGGCAGTCCTGCTGCGCGCGGTGCCAGCGGTGCCTCGCTGCGAGCAGTGATGCAGGCTCGGTGCGCGTGATGATCTCGGTCGCAATCGTCACTCGGCCAGGATGACCAGGACCGCGAGCACGCTCGGCCAGACCCGATCCCACCCCGGCCACTGGAAGGCCGCCGAGCCCACGCTGTGGAGGGCGGCCAGCAGCAGGCCCGCGGCAACCGCCCCGGCACCGATCGCGGTCCAGGCCGTGCCGCTCCTCGCGGACGGCGAGCGCGGCCAGCCAGGCGCAGCCGTCCACGCGGCGGTGGTGGTCGCCGCCGCCGGGGTGGTCATCCAGCCGATGAGCCCGGCGAGCTCGATGCGGTAGTTCGAGCTGCGCCGCACTGGCCGCCGCGCCGCCGAAGCGGCCGGGCGTCGCAGGGTCCTGCCGTCGCGAGGGTCCAGCCGATGCCGGAGCGCCTGGTCGCCGCGCCGGGCCGCCTTCTCGTTCGCCGACGCGTCGATGGCCACCCGGCGGACTGCGCGGCCAGCGTCCGGCGGTGGCCCGCCTCGGCGAGCAGGCTCTGTCCTCGGGGTCGTCGTCCAGTACGCGGCCGATGACCACTCGCGCGGCTGGTTCCGGGGTTCACTCACCTCCTGCTCCTTACCGTGTCCTACGCAATCAGGAGCGTTCTGGCGCGCCCGGCTGACACTCGTTCGCGGGCCTGGCCCGCACCGGCATGCGGCCCAGGGTGACTGCGCGTGACGGTCAGGTGCCGGGCGAACGGTTCTCTTCCAGAACAGAGAGCGCCTGACCGGTTCAGCGCGCCTGCCGGAAGGGAGTACGCGGTGATCCGACGAATCGTCCGGGATAGCTGCGCCGCCACGGGGGCGGCCGCTATCGTCGCGGCCGCGGCCGGGTGCGGCGCGATTCTGGCCCCTCCCACTGCCAATCACGTGCCCTGCCGGGCCCTTGAGGCTGACCGCACGAGCCAGGCCCTCGATGCTGGTGGTCGTCAGCAGGCCGGGCAGGCAGGCCCGGCTGGGTCGGCCAGGTTGTTGCTGCGACGGCCCGGCCCGGTGAGGACCTCGACGTCCTAGACCCGGGCGAGCCGGGGCGGCCTCTCATCGCGTCAACCTCACCAGCGCCCGCGAGGATGACCGTGCCGGGTCGGCCTGCGGCCCCGGGCCGAGGGGCGAGTTCCTACCAGGAGGCGCAGTACCGGCGTGCTGCTGACCCACTGGCAGGGGCAGGTGGCCGCGGGCAGGCGTGCCGTGACCGTTCGGACGAAGGACGCATCTTAAGATGGGCTCGCTCCCTGCGGCTGACGGTGCCTGCGAACGGGCTAACCGGCCAGCGAGCCGCCACGCTGGCACTCGATTGCTCGCTCGCCGCCAGCACCATCACCGGCTTGGTCAACCAGGCTGGTTCCGGGTTTGGCGGGAAGGTGGTCCTGGTGTCGGGCATGGCGGATTCTCGGCGGCATGCCTCCCACGGGCGAACTGGACGGGGACGATGTGATCGTAGTGACCTCGCACGTGCCCCGCTCCGCGGCGTCGAGCGCTGCCCAGCTAAATCTCCTGGACGGCGGCGCTTCGTTCGCTGCCGTCCTCGGCCCGGAGGTCACGGCCCGCCCAGATCGATCACCTCATCTCAGCGTCGCTCAGCGGGAGCGTGGTGTCTCAAGCCCATTCCGGCCAGGCATTGTTCGCGAACAACAACGCGACCCTGGGCCCGGCCGCGGCTCGGGTCCTCGACCCACTCGTCACGGACCTCCGCCGGCCCTCGGCGCCACCGGCATCATCAACGGCTTCGCCTCGACGCCGGGAAGTGCACATCACAACCAGGTGCTGTCGCAGGAGCGTGCGGCGGCAGTGGCCGCCTACCTGGAGGCGAAAGGCATCGCACGATCATCTGGTCGTGGTAGGTCATGGGGCCAGCGATCTCGTCGCGCCCGGATCGTCGGGGAACAACCGCCGGGCGGTTGTGGTGATCGAAGAGCCGGTGCGCAGAGCCGCCTGAGGTACCTGGCCGGAAGGCGGCCGGCGGGCGGGAGCACCGGGCCGCCCAGTCGTCACGTGACTGCCTCGGCCAGGAACGGCTCTTCGCTCACGAGAGGGCGGCTGGCCAGCTCCTTAGCCCATGGGGACGGTGGCTCGGACGGGGCGACACCCGAATACATGGCCGCTTCGCGGACCGCAGCCACGTAGGCGCGATCGCGGTCTCCTGGCCGCCCCTTCCGCCGCGCATCGTTCCCACGCCACGGCGGCCACCTTTACCCACTCGGCGTCAGCCAGCCGGAAAGTCTGCCGACCAGCACACAGAGCCGTGTCCGCCCAGCGCATGGCCCGGCGATATGCCGCAGCTTCCCGCTGTGGACGGGGCGGCTGTCATCATCGACGATCTCTACCCAGGCCTCGTGCGTTGGGCGCCGCTTGCGGATCTCGGCCACCGCGACTGGCCCAGCTCGCGGAAGGAGGCCATGCCCAGGACGGTCCGCTTGACGGGATCCACCAGTCGGGCCCGGGAGGCGGCGAGGGCCCGCCTGTCCACACCGGAGGCCAGGGTCGCCTCCACGACCAGGCGTGACCGTTCCGGGTGCACGGTCACCTCCGCATCGGGCCAGAGTGCCTGCTGGAAGATGCCGGCCGGGGCTAGGTGCGGGTCGAATCCCCAATGCAACTGTCCGAGGT
Source organism: uncultured Actinomycetota bacterium (assembly GCA_963714445.1). Classification (GTDB taxonomy): domain Bacteria; phylum Actinomycetota; class Actinomycetes; order Streptomycetales; family Catenulisporaceae; genus Actinocrinis. The sequence continues at coordinate 6,872 of CAVQPP010000227.1, read as the reverse complement.
CACCCCCGCGCTGACCATCCGCGGGGCCACCATCCGGCAGGGCCAGCCGCTGGGACCTGACCGCTGGGCTCCGCGCCTCGGCAACGGTGACAGAAGCGCGTACTCGGCCGGCCAGATCCGGGTCGGCGGCGGCAACCAGATCAGCCACGGCGCTGGCCGTGGCCGCCAGCACTCCGGGCGACATGTCCCCTGGGCTGTCGAAGGCCTCCAAGGCCCGCCGGATTTCTGCCGCTACCCTCGCTCCGAGCCCAGCCCGGTCGGCGAGCTGGGCCGCTTCCACATCCCACAGGGGTGACTTCGAGACTGGGCTTGTCATCCGAGCGGCATCCAGCCGGGCCAGGCGCGATAGGGCGGTCATGGTGGCGGCCCCGTCCGCCACCATGACATGGTGTCCGTCTTTGTGCGGCGCTTGCCGGAAGGCCGCGCCGGCTTCGGACCCGAGCAATCTGCCGGCGAGGGCTATGGTCACCTCGTCGGCCTCGGCGCTGGTTTCGGTTCCCGCAGTATCAGCGAGAACACGAGAGAGCTGCCCGTCCGCACAGTCGAACGCCAACTCCAGGCCGGGCGCCGCGATCAGATTAGCCCCGCCAGCCTCTCCGGGAGGTCATCCAGCACGATCTGGCTCGCGTCCTCGTCATAGGACACGGTGAAAGTGCGCTGGCCCCTCATGCCAATAGAGTGCCCCACTTGAGGCGAATCAGGCCAGGCAAGCGGGGGTCTGGTGGCCGCACTCACCGCTGGGCGAACTGGGCGTGCAGCGCGCTCTCCAGGGCCGCCACCCATTCCGGATGGGCCACGCCAGCCGGCACCGCAGTGAACAGAGGCTGGCGGACGAGTTGCCGGCGCAGCACAGCAAGATGCCGGTCGAGCTGTTCCTCCGCCCGCCGCCACGCCGCCTGGCTCGACTCGCTCGTCCGCCGGGCGCGCCGCAACGCGGCAGAAGCCCGGGAGAGTCTCACCGGGTGGGTTCGGGCCATCACCGCCGAGCCGACGAAAACCAGGGCTGCGGAGATGGCGCTCAGCACAACAGCTTGCAGGAGCGCGGCCACGATGGACTCACCGATCACCGTAACCAGGAAGGACGTGCGCAGCGCTATGAGGCCTGCGTAGGCCGTCAGGATCAAGCCGACCAGAGCGGTACGCCTGCGCTGCTCGTGACGCGTCGCCTCAAGACCGGCCATGGCTCCGATCGTCGCCGCCAGGAGGATCAGCGTGATCAGCCAGCTGTCTGCCTGGTTGAGCCCGAATGCCTGAGCCGCCCAGTTCAGCGGGAGGGCGTCGAGAATCACCAGTGCGATGACGATGGCGCTGCCCGCCCAGAACGACAGAGTCCGGCGGCCGTCGAGATTATGCTTATCGACGAGCGAGGACACGCGGGCGCGAGCACCGGCGAGGGCGGAACCTGCCACCTCTGCGTGGCGGCGCATCTCGCGGCAGTGGCTGGCCGCGCGCATGGCTTCCTCGAGTTCGTCGGCTGCGGACCGATCTTCGCGAACCCATTCGGCGACGCCGATCACCGCTAGGTGATCGGGGTCGGGGGCGGGATGGTCTGGCCGCGCAGGATTCGCGGGCTCAGTGAGGGTCATTTTGTCTCCTTCGGCCGATCTCTGGAAGAAAGGCCGGCGACCGGGAGATCTGACACTGAGGCAGTCATTTCTTCGTGGCACCTGGAGCTATCACGCCCGCAAAAGCGGGCGCTACCTGCAAAGGCGCTCAGGAGGCGAGCTCATCTCGCGGTGGAAAGAGCGCCCGGAGCAGGTCCTGCACATCATGACGAGCCCGGCTGAGCCGCTTGTCGGAGGCATCGCGGGCGAGTCCTGGTTCATCGCACCATTGCGGATACGCGGCTCTGAGAACCGCGTTCCAGTCCGCCTGGACGACATAGCCCTCAAGCAGGAGGCTCAGGATCGTGATCGCAGCCCCGATGATTGCGTCCCGGTAACGATTGGCGTCGTCCGAGCGGGCCGGGATCAACACCGTCAGGCCCCCGGGGTCGGCTTTCAGCCGAGCCAGGACGACCTGGGCGAGCATGCGCAGACCCGCCTGTCCCTCGACGGATGTGGGTGGTGGCCCTGCCGAGTGAGGCGCCGCGACTTGCCGACGATCCAGAGCCCCTCGATGTCCTGGGTCGGGACAGGCGCCTGCCGTGTGCGCTGATGGTTGATTTCACGGATGAGGGACGTGCAGAAGAAGGCACGAAGGTCCCGGATGTCGCCGGGCCTCTTCGTCCGGGCAACGGCCCAGTAGGTCTCGTGAAGTGCATCTTCGGCCAGCTCACGGCAACCGGCACGCCGCTCGGCCAGCCTGCGTACCTCCGGATCCGCGACTATTCTCGCGAGATCATCATGGAAGCCCAGTTCCCCCTCAGACAAGACTGCGGGCCAGCGGTGGGTGACGTGAACTGGTGCGGCGCGGTAGGCATCCATCTCGGTCCTCCTCTTCCTCGGCCGGGACTGCCAGGCGACAGTCAGCGGATGTGCGCTGCGGCCTACTCCGGTCTGGGTACATCGCTGACTCTGAGAGATGCGACCGGAGCCGGGCAGCGCAAGCTCGGTGACTCATGCGATGGGAATTGCTGATTCGCCAACGAATCGAGACATATAGCATCCAGAGCCGCCCGTTCGCAATAGGCGGCTTCGACGTTATGTCTTCACGCATGTCCTAAAGGTATTGATTAGACCGAAAGACTGGAAAGCAGGAATCGTCCTTTCGAGCCGGGCAAGCCCTGCCATTAGGGTGAAGGGATGAGTGGAAGATCCATCTCCGCCTTGACCTCCCGACCATGGGAGGCGCCTGGGCCCTCGTACTCGCAGGCCAAGGCTGGCTTCCGGCGAGATGGCCAGTCCCGCCGGGCGTGCTCCGCTGGCCCGGATGATCATGGCGGTCGGACTCACGCTGGTGGGCGTCGGCCGACTCCCAGGTCCAAAGCTCTCCAGTTGCCTTTACCGGAGCCCGCAATTTCGCTTTCCCGTCCACGGCTGCCCCATTTGCGCACGCCCTTCCAGGCCCCCCGGGGCTGCCGCCCGAATTACAGTCCGGGATACCGTCAGAGCTCCTGGCTTGTCTGGGTGAATTTCAGGTTCTGGCCGGGGAGAGGGATTCGTCCGCAAGAGACCCTGGGCGCTGATTGGCCAGGCTGAGGGTACCGGGGCGGGCCGGCCCGGAGAACCAGTGCGAGGGTGGCTCCTGGCGGTGCCCCAGCCTTCCTGTTGGGCCATCGGGCAACATCCTCGGGCGACATCATGACCCGGCGAATGAAGTTCGGGCGGATCCCACACCCAAGCAGCCCAAGTGCTAGGCTCACCCCTATGGTCTAGTACTGATCCAGCCATCCTAGTCATCCCAACCTTTGCCTCATCTGAATCATACCCGGTAGGCCAGTCGAAACCTCGGATGTCGGGGACATTCCAATGTGTTGGCTAGGTAGTATGATCCTTTAGCCCAGCAACCCCACTCGTTCAGGTGGTTGGAACCTTTGGGAGGGGTCATGGCTGACCCGCTCTATCAACAGATCGCCGATGGCCTGCGGGAGCAGATCGAGTCTGGCGCGCTGCCGCCAGGAAGCCAGCTACGCACGGAACTCGAGCTGAGGGAGCACCGACACGTATCCCGGACACCGTCCGCGATGCGATCAAGTCGCTGATCACGCGCGGATTGGTCGAGACCCGGCCAGGCCAGGGGACCTTCGTCACCGAGACGATCGTCCCCTTCGTGACGACCCTGACCGGGGACGCGGAGACAGCGTCGGGCGGCGAGGGCACCACCTACCTCCTGGAAGTAGCAGCCACGCTCAGGGTGCCGAGGGACACGGAGCCGCAGGTGGGAATCCGCTGAGCGGATGCGGAGATCGCGTCCGACCTCCGATCAGCCGGTCGGACCAGGTCGTCAGCCGGCATCAGCAGCGATCGATCGACGGGACAGCTTGGTCGCTGCAGACGTCCTTCTACCCCATGCGGTTCGTCAACCCCGGTGGGGCTCTTCGGCTCCTCGAGGCCAGGAACATTGCCGAAGGCACGGTCGAATACCTCCGCGGAGTACTGGGCCTCAAGCAGGCTGGTTACCGCGACAAGCTGATCGTCCGAACGCCGGATCAGAACGAGACCGCATTCTTCAAGCTGCCGGACGATGGCCGGGTGTCTGTGATCGAGATCCGCAGGATCGCGTTTGATGACAATGGCGGCCACCGATGCGACTGGACGGTCTATCCGGCCGACCGGAATCAGTTTCGCTCAACCTCGGCAAAGTTCCAGAACAAGTCATGGACCCTCAGCTCGCCGGGGGAACAGAAACAGCCAGGAGCTCAGACGTGTCCGGCGACAACCAAACGGATGGGAAGCGGTTAGCCGTCCAACCTTGATCACCGAAAGCAAGGTTCGGATGTAACCACTTGCCGCAAGCCTCTCGCCTGTCCCCGGTGTCTCTCGGGGGCGATACCGACGTATAACGGGGCAAGGCCACCCAACCACGGAGTCATGAAGATGACATTTCCAGTGCGTCAGGCCCGTGGCCGGCACCGGATCTCCGAGTACCCTCATCAGGGACGTTCCCCCGCCCAACCCAGAGGGCATACCCCAACCGCAGTTGCCCGCCGGGCGCGCAGAGTCGGCTGCGCAGCGGTCCGGTAGCCCGTTCCAACAGGTGTCCACCACCAAAAGGCCGCAGATCCCCAGTGGTGGCGGTCGGCCCCGTATGACGGTGAGACGGCGACCGCACAAAAACCCAGGCGATCGCCGCTCTGCGCACGGTGCTCCCAATCTGGCGGGGTTCTCTCGACCGAACTTCATGGCGGGTACTCAGGAACGGCCAGTTCAACTGTACTCTTCGGAAGTATTGCTAAATCTTCGTTCCTGGCTTCAGAACACCGCCCAGGTGCTACTCGCTGATCAGCTAACCCATTCTGTTATCTGGGTGGGCGGAGTGACCTGCGCACAGTTCGCCGGATCGCTCCCTGGGCCCGTGGGCTGCCGTGCTGGCGGACCGCATAGGCGGCAAGCGGATGCTGATAGGTACGCAACTGTTCTCCGCGTGCGTCGCATCCTTCATGGTGTGGTTGCAGGTCAGTGGGCTGCTCAGCGGCGGCTGCTCATCGTGGGGGCCCTGGGCCTCGGGTTGGCATTTACCTTTGCCCTGCCGGTGCAAGTCGCAATGGTGCCGCGACTGCTGCCTACGCGACACTGAGGCCGCGCTTGCTATGAACTCAGTTTCATACAATGTCGGCCGCGCGGTGGCACCGGTATTGTGCATCGTCGTGATAAGCACAATCGGATTCGGCTGGGTATTCGCGCTCAACGCGATCTCATTCCTACTTTTTTCCCTGAGTACTCATGAAGATGCACCCACTGACCGGGCGCAGGCCCGCTCAGCTCGCGCGGGCCAGAGATGGCCTCCGAATGGCCCATAGCAACCCACGCGATCGCGGTTTTCGCCGGGATGGTCGCCGCAGTAACGATCGCCGATGACCCAGTCCTGGTCCTCGGCTGCGCTTGCCCACCGCTCCTGGGCACATCCAATGACTGGGCCCTATTTCCGGCCGCCCTGGGCTGCGGCACAGCTCTGGGTTCGCTGGCCCCTAGAAAGCTAGCGGGGCTAACGGATCTATCCAGCAGGTCAAGGCGAGCCGCCCTATGGCTGCTCGCCCTGAGCGGGTGCATTTTCACGTACGTCATCGGGATCTCACCACTTGTCAGCCTGATAGCTGCGGGCGGAGCCGGTGTAGCAGGGATGTATGACCGGCGCGGCGACGCAGCGACTGGCCGTCCAGCAAACTGCTGTCAGCACCCCAGCGTAATGGCACTCTGGGCCATCGCCTGGGCTGGAACTAAGCCAATCGCCTCGTTGCTTGATGGCTGGCTCGCTACCGTCCTAAGTGTACGCCTGGCAGGAATAATTCTCATTATGCCGGCCCTTCCTGGCAGATTGGAAGTTCAACCGCCTCCAGCCGTGAAAGAGCGGCTCGAGAGAATCTGGGCAACCCTGGGATCAGAACCACTTGATACGGATGCCCTCTCCTGATGATAATTCTCATTCAAGATGCGCACTCTGGGGCCAGAGTGACATCAGCTGGACCGGGAAGCTCCCCGTCCGCGTCCAGCCACAGGAATCGGCCGGTCAGTCACCTGAGCGTAGGTTCTGGTTGCCCGCCAAGGACCGCTACGGACAGTAAGAGCGACGCCGCTGACCAGCCCAGACTGCCCCAGCGTGGACATTCCATCGAATCGGCGCTGAGTCGATGAGGGTTGAGCCAGCGACTCGGAAGGGGAAAAATCCGCAGGTCCATGGCACAATGTAGTAGATGCGGTTGTGTTGACAGCCGAGGAGGTGTGATGGCCAAGCGTCACGGTTGACCGTCTGCACAGTACCGTTACGAGCACTACGACCCCAGGATCTAGCTTTCCGTGCGGGGCGGCCAGCACCCGGCGCCCGAAGCAGGCTCACGCGGAACAGGACTCTCGGCCAGACAGTTGGCCGGGAGTTCTTTCATGTGCGGGAGACGCCAGACCGTTCAAGGTCATCCTGCGGCCTAGTTCCTCGGCGACCTCGGTGCCGCCGCCACCGGATTCCTCCCGGGCGTCACCTGTGTGTCGCACCGGGGCGCAGCGGGTACTTTCGGTTGAAGTTATGACGATGGCCGGTGGCGTGCGCGATGGCTTGGGTCCCTGCCGGGGATTCCGGCCCGTCGGCCCAATGGCGGAGCGAGGGCGGGTTGTCTGACACTGCTGGGCTGCGGCGCGTCCGGGGCCCCACGGTCGCAGCGTTTCATGACCCGGCCCGGGCAGCGCGCCGCCGGAGCGGCTCCCGGAGCGCAGGACCACGCCCTCTCCGCAGCGCAGAACGGTGCCCCCACCCCAGCGGAGAACCACGCTCCCCGGCCC
>CAVQPP010000226.1:0-3743 GCA_963714445.1 uncultured Actinomycetota bacterium | reverse complement strand
GAGAACTCCGAGGCGATCAGCAGCACGCCGAGGACGGCCACGGCCAACTGCCCGAACGTCGAGCCGGGCTGGAGGAACAGGCCGATCGTGTCGTTCTGGAACTGCAGCTTGTCGCCGGCGCCGAGGTGGTCGTAGTTGGCGGTGAACGCGGCGGTGGCCGCGATCGACACGCCGAGTGAAACGGCGAGCATGATGGCCAGCGACCACCAGCTGGAGCGCAGCGAACGGAACTTGGTCCACTCGCTGCGTAGCAGGTCGGTGAAGCCGGGATCGTGGGTCGGTCGCGCCGAGCGTGCGTGCGCGGGCGCGACGGTCATCGTGGTCATGTGAGTGCCTGCCTATCCCTCGTGAGAGTCCTGATGCGGAGCCTGAGGTGGGTGCTGCTGATCGGAGGTGAGCGCGCGGCCCCCTGCTGCCGCGCGCTCGGCCTGGGTGGATGCGCACTGCGTGCGTGATCGATCGTCGAGCGCGCTCGACCCCCGTCGTGGCGCTCGTTTCACGCTCGTTAGCGGGCGCTGTACTCGACGGCGTTCGCGGTCAGCCGCATGAACGCCTCTTCCAGCAGCGCGGGCTTGGCGACGTCCGGGGTGGCGGCGTAGAGCGCCGGATCGGTGTGCTGCCGGATGAACTCACCGGTCGAACAGTCGGCCAGCAGCCGGCCGCGTCCGATCACCAGCAGGTGGTCGGCGGTGACCGCCATCTCGTTCATCAGGTGCGAGGAGACGAGCACCGCGCGGCCCTCGGCGGCCAGCCCTTCATCAGGTTCCTGATCCAGAGGACGCCCTCCGGGTCCAGGCCGTTGACCGGCTCGTCGAGCAGCACGATTTCCGGGTCGCCGAGCAGCGCCGCCGCGATGCCGAGCCGCTGCGCCATGCCGAGCGAGTAGGACCCGGCACGCTGGTCGGCCACCTCGGGCAGCCCGACGAGGTCGATCACCTCGTCGACACGGCGAGCCGGCAACGCCTGGGACTGCGCCAGGCACAGCAGGTGCGAGCGCGCGCTGCGGCCTTTGTGGAAGGCCTTGGCCTCCAGCAGCGCGCCCACGTGCGTGAGTGGCATCCGCAGCTTGGCGTACGGTCGGCCGTTGATCAGTGCCCGACCGGTCTGCGGCCGCTCGAGCCCGAGCAGCAGTCGCATCGTGGTCGACTTGCCGGCTCCGTTCGGCCCGAGGAACCCGGTGACGCGGCCCGGCAGCACGGCGAAGCTGAGCCCGTCGACGGCCTTGCGGCGACCGTATCGTTTGGTCAATCCCTGTGCTTCGATCGCGTATGTCGAGGTCATGGCACTAGCGTGTCGTTCGCGGGATATCCGCCGCGAGGGAGCGATCACCCGTCTCGCAGGTGGGGCTAGCACGAATCGTGGAGTGTTGGGCCTCACAACACGTGCTTGAGCGACCTCGGTTACCCTTCGAAGGGACAGACGTGCCCTCGCGGCGAAGACGGCGCTGAGGCGATGACGCACCAGGGAGTGGCCAGATGAGCGAGTCCGCACCGATCCGCGTGGTGATCGCGAAGCCTGGGCTGGACGGCCACGACCGGGGCGCGAAGGTGGTCGCGCGGGCCCTGCGCGACGCCGGAATCGAGGTCGTCTACACAGGGCTGCACCAGATGCCCGACCAGATCGTCGCGACGGCGATCCAGGAGGACGCGGACGGCGTCGGCCTGTCGATCCTCTCCGGCGCGCACATGACGCTGTGCCCGAAGGTCGTCGAGCTGCTACGTGAGCGCGACGCGGCCGACATCAAGGTCTTCGTGGGCGGGATCATCCCGGAGGGCGACATCCAGCCGCTGCTCGACGCCGGAATCGCCGCCGTGTTCACCCCAGGCACACCGACGCAGACGATCGTGAACTGGGTGAACACGCACCTCGGGCAGGCGGTCGCCAGCGCGTAGCAGCGTTCGAAGGCCTGCTTAGTGGTTGTTGTGGCCGCTGCTGTCGCAGGCCGCCATGACGGCGGCGAGTTGGCCGACGACCTCGACCGGCACGAGCTCGGTCGGGCCGTTCGGCTCGTGCGCGCTCACTTGGATCTGGACTGGCGGGATTGGCGGACCCGCGTCGTCGAAGACGGTGACGGTGCCGGCCGTAATCGAGTTGGTGCACGCGCCGGGTATGGCCACGTACACGTTGACCTCGGCTCCTGGCGGAACCGTCTCGGGGGCGATGTAGAGCGGCGGTGCGGCCGACGTGCGCGCGAACGCCGCCTCGGTTACCTCGATCGGCGTCGTGCCGTCGTTGCGCAGCAGGATCAGCGCGCCGGCCGCGCCCGGTGACTGCTCGTAGGTGGACATCGGGTCGCCCTCGGTCGCCTGCCGCAGCAGGATCGGCGGCGCGGACCGCACGTGCTCGAACTGGAACGCGCCGAAGGCGCCGACTGCGAAGCCTACGAAGGCTGACGCGGCGGCTACCGTGCCGCTGTGGCGGCGGATCAGGCCCATGATGTCGATCATCGGCTGCCGCCCGGTCCGGTGTTCTTCTGCAGGCAATAATTCATGATCGCGTTCAGGTCGGTGATCGGCGCGTTCTGGATGAACGGCCGCACGTACGGGGCGCCCACCGCGTCACGGGCATCGCTGAAGGTCAGCAGGTCGTAGTCGTAGCCGCCGGAGGCAGCGGCCTGCGCGGTGGGGCAGTCGGTGACCGACACGGAGATCGCGATCGTGCCGGTGCTGCTTGGCGGGATGATCGTGTCGCCCGCGGCGGAGAGGGCTAATCCGGCGCCGTCGGCCCATGACTGCACAGCCGTTTCGGGCAGGGACATTCGCAGCGGGAAGGGCGCGCGGTTGGTGGCGGTGACCTGGGCGACGTACGTGGTCGGGTTGCTTGGGGGGTGTGTTTGGTTCGGCGGGATCGCGGGCGCCGGCGAGAACGTCGTCGAGCGCACGATCTGCGGGGTGGGCGCGCGATCGCAGACGGCCACCTCGGCGATCTCGCTGAAGCGGTCCACCATCAGCGTTTCCTGTCGCGTCACGCCGTCCGCGGTCCGGGTGCGCACCTTCGCGACTGTCGCGGTCCGGCCTGGCGCGAAGTCGCCGCAGACGACGTGCGCACGGCCTCGCAGCGTGCTGACACCGCCCGGCGCGGTCGGCGCGGAGCTTGCCGGGGCCAGCTGCGTGACGTCGAACTCCAGCGAGCTGAGCGCCGCGCCGAGGATGGTCACCGGGTCGGCTCCGTCGTTGATCAGGCTGAGGGTCACGTCTTGGTCGAAGGTGTTCGCCCACGGCGTGTCGAGCGCTTGGTCAGGGCTCTGCGGCTGCGGCGCGGGAAGTGCCCGCATGGTGAAGGAATTGACCGGCGCAAGGTGCAGAACGGCGACGGAGCGGTCGGTCACGCCCGATCGGCCGGAGACCGACGCATGGTCGTCTGAGGTCAGCGGCGCGGACGCGTTCACCCCGCTGGCCCTGGCCGCCCAGTGGACCAGCAAGGACGGGAGCGGGTCCCGGGGCGGCCCGCCGGATGCGGGGGGCCTGCGGCTGGGCACCGCGGTGGCCAACATCTACACCCGCGGGCCCGCCCTGCTGGCCATGAGCGCGGCCACGCTGGCGGGCCTCGCGCCCGGCCGCTTCGTGCTCGGCATCGGGGTTTCCTCGCCCGCAGTGGTGACCGACGGAACGGGATCGCGCTCGACCGCCCGTATCAGCGGGCCCGGGACACGCTGGCCTTCCTGCGCCGGGCGCTGGCGGGCGAGAAGGTCTCCATGGACGCGGAGACCTTCACCATCAACGGCTTCCGGCTGGACCCGGCCC
>CAVQPP010000225.1:0-10882 GCA_963714445.1 uncultured Actinomycetota bacterium | reverse complement strand
CACCATGGACGCTTCGTCGATCACCAGCAGGTCACCCCGCCGCACCGGCAGGTGCCCGCGGGTTTGGTCGCTGCCGCGGATCCGGCCCAGGAACCGCGCGAAGTTGTAGCTCTCGGTGAGACCTTCGGCGGCCAAGACGTGCGAGGCGTTCGTGGAAGTGGTGAGCCCGATCACCCGGCCCGCCCGGCCCGCGCGCCAGGCCTGCGCGAGTGCGGCGACCACGCGCGTCTTCCCGGTGCCGGCCGCGCCGACCAGGATGTCGATGGCCCGGCCGGAGGTCAGGATTCCGTACGCGGCCTGCGCCTGGTCGTCGGTCAGGCCGGCGCGGCTCAGCGGAGTGGTTGCGCCGCCCGGCGCATTACCGGCGCTGTCCGGCGCACTGGCCGCGCCGGGCTGGCCGTGCTCGCGCCATAGCCGCGCCTCCACCTGCGCGCGGTCGCGCCCAGCTCGGCGGCGGCGCGTTCTGGCGCGACCTTCGGCGCGCCGGTCTGCGCCGCGGCGCGCAGCAGACGCGCCTCGGTGTCCAGCATGGCGCGGGTGGTGTAGATCTCCGCGCCGTGGCGGCGCCACAGGCTGAGCCCGTCCGCGCGCCGGTACGCCTCCGGCACGGGCACCATCTCTGGCGCGGTGAGCAGCACCGTCCCGGCCGGGCCGCCGGGCCGCAGCGCCTGGTCGGTTAGCTCATCGAGCAGCTGGCTGCACTTGCGTGGCGGACAGGCCGCCCAGGAAGTCAGGCAGGTACCGGTTGATCATCCGGGTCAGCTCGTACCGGGAGAACGTCGCCCGGGACCGCTGCGCGTCCGCGACCGCTGCCGCCAGGATCCGATTCACCTCGGCTTCGGTCATCGCGCTCGGTCCGGCGCGGTCCTCGCGCCGACCGTCCCGGCCGAGAGCCGTTCCGGGATGGTGCTGAGCGCCTCTGTTTCGGCGCGGCGCGATTGCGCCTCCCAGCGCGCCAGCAGCGCGGCGCGAGTTGGCGCAGAATGCGCCTTGACCGGGCGCGAATCCAGCGTCACGAATTGCGCCATCGACCACACGGCGCGGGCGTTCGGCGCCTTGCCGTGCTTGCGCTCGTATTCGGTGATTAATTCCTGGAGGCGCGGGCCGATAGCGCGGCGCCGCGAGGAGAACTGCTCGCGCAACTCTTCAGAGATCCCGTCGATTTCCCATCCGTTCCCGTCGGGTCGGGCGACCGTCTGGATGCCGAGATGGCTGGAAAGGTATTCAGCGAGGGCTCGTTCGGCGATGGCGCTGGCCGCCGGCTTGGCTGCGTACAGGGCAGCGCCGTCGAGTGTGCGCCAGGCGCACCGGTCCGTGGGGCGGGACGCCAGTGGGTCGTCGCGCAGCACCCGGTTGAGGATGGCATTGTGCACGTGGAGCTGCGGGTCGTTGTCACGGCTGGTGTGCTGGGCGAAGGACGCGATCACCCACCGGTGGGCGTCGGCGAATCGGCCGGAGCCTTTGCTGTGGTAGCCGGCCCGGCTGTAGCCCGCCTCCCGTTGCAGGTAGTCCAGCATCGCCTGGTTGCCGGCCATGATGCCGTCCCACACGGTCTGAGCACGCGCAGCCCATTGCTCCGCTTCCTCATCGCAGCCAGCGTCGCGTGCTTGCTGAGCCCTGACCTGGAACGATGCGTGCAGCAGGCTAACCGACTTGGGCACGGAGAACGTGGCGTCGAAGAAGTAGACCGCAGCGCGCTGCTCCTTCAGCGCCTGCGTGACGAGTTGGTCACGACGTTCCGATGTGGCTTCCGGTTCGGCAGCGAGCAGGCGTTTGATGCGCTCCGCCACCTTGTCGTTGTTGCTGGTGAACTCGCTGGGTGCCCGGCCGAGCGTGACCTTGCCTGCGGGATCGCGAGGGTCGAGGAACGCGCCGTAGAGCCGTTCCATGACCTTGTTATCCACCTGCGAGCCGATCGCCAGGCCCACTTCGGGGCAGCCCTGGCCAGTCCAGATGCCGGGTGGCTCGCCGTGCTCGGCGACAGCGGAGAGGTAGTAGTTCTCCCGGCCGGTCGCGACGGCACGCGTCAGATAGAGCGGGTCGTACCCGCTGGCAATCGTCAGCACCGCACACCGTTCCACGCCTTTTCCAGAACCCTGCCAGGCCATCATCATTGTAATGCAACGGTGTGCGGCTCTCGAAGCCGATAATGTACTAGGCGATGGTTCGTCGGTGTCCAGGTCGGAAAAAGGGCAAAGGTCAGCAGGTATCGGGAAATGTAGATCTCGGCGCCGGGCAGAGTTCGGATCACGGGAACAGAATCCGTGCACCACACCAGACCTGCTGCTTTCGTCGTGGCCTCACCCAGAGCTCCTGCATCCGCCGCATAGATCGGCTGCGAGAGGCAGGGCTCCCGCATACCTTGCAGGCGCACGGCGCTCTGGTCGCCGCCGCTAGCTTCGGAGCTTGCCCCCCGGGGTCGCATCCCGCCAGGTGGTGATTCCGGGCTGGCCGCGCTCTGCAGCATCGCAGCCCAGCCAGCGACAGCCACCCTCTTCGATCAGCGAGACTTGTCCTGACTACTGCGGCTGACCGAACGTGCTCATGATCGTGGACTTGTAGGTGCAGCCATCCTGGTAATTGTGGCCAGTCTGCCAGTTCTGAAGGTTGTTGATCTGGTCGTTGGTCAGTGGCATGTGGAACTGGACGTCCTGACTCGCCCCGGCAGCCAGGCGGATCTTCTTTGTCATGGCCAGCGGGGCGTAACCCTGCTGTGGCCAGGTGATCTTCACTTTGACGATCGTGCCGATGTTGCCGGTATTGCTGACCTGGACATCGCCCGTGGCCACTGCGGTACCGCCCACCGGGTTATTGCCCAGCGTGTAGTTACAGGCGCCCTGGTAGGTGCCATTTGGGCTCGGGGTCACCGGAGTCGGCGCGGGGGGTGCGCTGGTCGCCGCAGCTTGCGAAGATGCAGCCACTGGAGGACTGCTCGGGGTGTTCTTGCCTGTGGACCCGATCGCGACGCCGAGCAAGAGGAGAACCACCCCACCGACAATCTCTGCGATGACCCGGCCCCGCCTCGACCGCTTCCGTGGCTGCGCCTGGCGACGGGACTTGCACAGGTATCGGCGGTGGAGGTGCGTCCGAGCCCTGCCGCTGCATGAAGGGAGGAGGAATCTGGCTGGGTTGGTGGCGCGGTTGCTGGGGCGAGCTTTGCTGGCCCGGATCGTAGGTCATTCGCGGTCCTTCCGTGGGTAATGCACTGGAACAGTGGACTGAATGGTTGACGCGCCGTCGACCATCCCGGATTACGCCTAATTTGGCCCGCTGAGGACATTCGGAGGATCCTCGCTGTTCCTCCAGCAGAGGCGGCGGAGACCTTTGCATTCCCCAGAGCGAAACAGCGATTATGCCAGGTCAACTGGGTAACGCAGACCGGGCAGGCTGGATCACGCTATCGAGCTGAAAGGCCAGGGGCGACGCGCGATCCGGTCTCGTTTGGGCGTGAAAATCCGTTGATGAGAGCATTCAGGTATTTAGATGCATTTGAGCCACTTGTTGACAATTGTGGCCAGTCCGCTCGCCGTGCTGTGGGATTTGTAGGTTGCCAGGATCTCCAGGTCATTCCAGCCACGGACCCCGAGCACCTCCCAGACACCACAGTGACCGGGATGTGCCCGCGGAAGGCCACTCATACCTCGGCCACGAGCACAACGCCATCTCCGCAAAACGGTTGTCCAACCGGGCGGCTTCCCAGGCCACTCGGCGGCTGCGCAGAACCCCGCCGACGCAAGGGAAGGGAGAGCGAAGCCTAGGCCAAGAGGTCGTCTGGGCCGCGACGCCGTCGTCTGACGGACCTTACGGCGGCACCCATCATCCCTAGGGGCAGGAGCGCGAGCCCGAACAGGCAGCCTTGGTTAGCTCTCCGGGCGGCACGCCTGTATCCCGCCGCGCGGGCGCGAGCGTCAATCTCCCTGTCCCGGCGCCGGACCGACGGCGACTGTCCCTTCAAACCGTACTGAGCGAAGTAACCTAAGCCCCGGCGCCCTCCCCGTGGGCCAGGATTGAACAGGCCCCGGGGCCGACCCCTGCGTGGTGGCATATCAGAACCGTAGACGTGGTGCCGTGCCCCCGAACAGACCCCAACAGGAAGCCCGCCCCGATTCACGATGCGGACTAGACTGCATCATGCCGTTTTCGGCGCAAGATGCGAAGGTGCTGGACGGAATCCACTGTTGACTTGGAGGTGCTGGCGTTGGCTCCACGGCCAAGCCCGACGGCTCGGCGTCGTCGGCTCGCGGCGGCTCTGCGGCAGATGCGCGAACAACGACAGTGGAGCTGCGCCGACGCCGGCAAAGCGGTCGGGTGGTCCGAGTCAAAAGTCAGCCGCATCGAGACCGGCCGCGTCGGTATCCGCCAACCCGACCTGGAACGCCTCCTCGATCTGTACGAACTCGACGGCGAGGCAAGGGCAGCGCTGCTCACACTAGGCCGCCAGGCCACCCACCGCGGCTGGTGGCACTCCTACGCTGATGCTCTTCCGGCCTACTTCGAGGACTACGTAGGCCTGGAGGACGGCGCCAAATCGCTGTCCACCTACCAGAACCAACTCGTGCACGGCCTGATGCAGACCCCCGACTACGCGGCCGCAGTACTGCGCGCGGCCCAGCCTGCCGCCACAACGGACGAAGTGGAGCGGCAACTCGCGGCCAGGACAACCCGGCAGGCACTGCTGACCGCGTCGAACCCGCTCCAAGTATGGGCGGTGCTAGACGAAGCCGTATTGCGCCGCCAGGTCGGTGGGATAGCAGTCATGCGCCCCCAGCTGACCCGGATCCTGGAGCTAGCCGCGCTGCCGAACGTCATCGTGCAGGTACTGCCGTTCGATACCGGCGCACACGCGTCGATGGGGACGTCGTTCGAGCTGTTGCAGTTCCCCGAACCCGGCGACACCGCGATCGTCTACATCGAGGACCAGACCAGCAGCCAATATCTGGAGGCGGCCGCCGACATCGATCGGTATACCCTCGTGTTTGACCACCTGCGCGCGGCGGCGCTGTCCCCGCAGCGCTCCGCGGAGTTCATCGGCCAGGTGGCGGGCAGCATGACCTGAGCAACACCCGAGAGGAGGCGCGGGATGCACGCATCGGACCTATCCCGCGCCACATGGCGCAAGAGCAGCTACAGCAATGGCACCGGTGGCAGCTGTGTCGAGATCACCAGGCTTAACGCCAGTGCCAGTAGCAGCCGACACGCCATCGCGGTCCGCGATTCGAAAGATCCCCACGGGCCGGTGCTCGCCTTCACCCCAGCCGCCTGGCTCGACCTGACCAACCGGATCAAGGCTGGCGACCTCACCACGCCCTGATCAGCCATCGTTATCCCCGCAGACGGGAGGCTGCCGCCGGACCGGGTGGCGGCTGATCTGGGGTGAGAGCGGCGGAGGGCTGGCCGAGCGCGGCGGCTAGACGGGCCAGCGTGCGCGTGCGGCAGGAACCTCGGGGCTGCCGTTCCAGCCGGATCACCGTCGATACCCCGATCCCCGCCTTCCCAGCGAGTTCGGTCGGCGACAGGCCGTGCTGGCGGCGCAACCGCCGTAACTGTGCCCCGTCCATCACGGCGAACCAGCGGTCACGCGAGTGAGTAGAACTGAGTGCGCCAGTCATGGGGTGGCTCATTTCCTGGCTGATGAGCTGGTAAGGGTGCGCAAGGTCGTGAGCTGGTCGAGGAGCAGCCACGGGCTGACGGTGGGTTCGCGGGCCAGGCGGCGCAGCCAGTCCCCAGCGGCACGGCCGTCCTGGCGGGCGAGCTGGATGAACTGGCCGGCGAGTTGCTGGTGGCGGGCGAGGGTGAGGGGGTCCCAACGGGCCGGGAAAGGCACTGTCCGGGTGGGCCGCTGTCCTGGCGCTGGGGCGTCTTCCCAGCCATCGGCTAGGTAGCGCGGGCTGACTTTGAGCACGTCGGCGAGGGCGAGGATGTGGCTGGCGCGGCGGAGCGGGCGCTGTCCGGTCTCAACCATGGACACGAACGAGGGCGAGATGCGGCCAGCTCCGCTAACGCGACCTGGGACAGGC
Organism: uncultured Actinomycetota bacterium; assembly: GCA_963714445.1. Classification (GTDB taxonomy): domain Bacteria; phylum Actinomycetota; class Actinomycetes; order Streptomycetales; family Catenulisporaceae; genus Actinocrinis. Next base: position 4,865 of record CAVQPP010000225.1, on the reverse strand, counting down.
CGCGCCGCAGCCGGGCCGTTCGCAGCCGCACCCCAGCGTCGTCGCGGGCCGGGTCGAGACGTTTGGTCACCGGGTCGCCTTGCCGGCAGGGCGGTTGCCGGGGGCTGGGGCTGTTCCGTGGTGGAGGCCGCCGGCTGGCCAGTTCATGAGCGGATGTCCAGTTCAAACCAAACCGTCCAGCCGTGCTGACTGTGCCCTTCGCATCCCCAGCGAGCCGCGAGCTGGCCGACGATCAGTAACCCTCGGCCGTTCTGCTCATCCGCGCTGCCGCAGCCCGGTGAGTGCCACGGGCCGCCCTGGTCGCAGACTTCCACGCGCAGGCGCTGGCCGTGCAGCTGGGCGCGGACGGTGAAGGAGCCGCCGGGCTGACCGGAGTGGCTGTGCACGACTGCGTTCGAGACCAGCTCGGACAGGCAGAGCACCGCATCGTCCGCGGCTGGGCGGCCGTCCAGCAGGCCAGCCAGGAATCGCCGCGCCTCGCCGACCTGCGCTGGGACCGCCGGGAAGGTCCGGGACAAGGTCTGCGGCGCTGAAGTTGGGCCGGTTCGGTGCATGGACATCTGGGTCGTGAAGCCTCCGACATCCAATGTGTCCACACCACCCAGCTCGTCGAGACCGTGAGATCCTGCCTTAGAGCATCACGATGCAGCCTACCTGCATGATGCAGCTACTCAAGCAACATGCAGAATTACCGTCCAGCCTTTCGCGTGCCCGCACACCGTCTGGTGCGCGCTCACTGGACACCGCAAGCACCTGGGTGGGCCGAGCGCCCGCTAGAACGGGGGCTCGATCGTGTCCCACCAGTCGGGGCGGGGTCCGAACATCGCCAGCTCGCAGCCGCGGCAGATCTGGCCGCAGCCGTCGACGTAGGTGGACTCGGCGCGGGGTGGGACCTCGCCGCAACCGGGGTAGGCGCAGGTGATCGTCTCGGCCGCGGCGGCTCTGGTGGTGAGGTCCATGGCGGTGCCCTTCCTGCGGTGGGGGTCCCCGGTGGCGGGGCCTGGGTTGTGGTGTGTTCCGGCGCCGGAAGGCACGCAGGCGTAATAGGGCGGGAGTGCAACCGGCTGGCCCCGGGCCGGCAAGATGTTTTTCAGCGGGCAAAGAAAGACCTGTGCCGGCTTCGCCGGCTCCAAAGCCGCCCGCGGCTCGGAAAAAGATCTTGACGGCCTGGGGTGAGCGCAGCGAAAGGCCGGTTGCGCTCCCGACCGCGCCTGCGAGACTGAACAAGCCGGGATACGCCACTGGCCCCGCCACCGGGGACCTACGGAGCGGCACGCGCGGGCACAGGATCTCACCGCTACCCCGGCCCCGGGAGCCAGTGCACTTGGCGTGATGACCGCCCAGGCTTCACTGGCTTCCGTCACCGAGTGCCCGGGCAGGCTTTCCCGTGAGGCGTCCGCCGCCCAGGTCGGCCTGCTGGCCTTTCGCGTAACCAGCGCCGTAACCGCTGCCGCTGTAGGTCACCCGGGTCTTCCGGGTCGCCGGGTACGCGTGCTCGATAGCGTGCTGGATGACCTGTGACCGGTCGGCCAGCACCAGCTGCGTCCCGGGCCCGGTCCCGGTGTGCTCGTGCTCGGCCTGTTCCGCGGCGCGCTGCTCGGCCGCGCGGACCCGGGCGACCACGGCCGAGGTGAAGCCGAGCAGCCAGCTGCGCCGCCACGCGCGCGGGCTCCGGCTCCAACCGGGACCTCGCGCGGCGGCCAGGCCCTGCCACATCTGCACCAGCAGGGAGGTGTAGAGCACGTCGGTGCGCTCGATGTCGGACGCGTAGCCGAAGACGTGGATCCGGGTGCCTGGGCCGCTGCGCGGCAGGATTACGCACTGGCACCGCATCGCCGACGCCAGGCCGCACAGCAGGTGGCCTTGGACCCGCGACCACGGGTTGTCGATGTCGATCTTCCGGTCGGTGGGCTGGTCGGTCTCGGGCTGCTGGGCGGCGAGCAGCGCCCGGTCGATGCCGTAGCGGGCCATCAGCTCGGCCGCCTTGGCGGTCAGCGCCTGTGCCTCCTCGGCGTGGTGCCCGCGGCCTCAGCCTTGGCCAGCAGCTTGCGGACCCGGGCGAGCAGCGGGTTGTCGGTAGTCATGGCAGGAACTCCTTTCGCTGACGGGCAGGCGATGAGCGCCCGGGCCGGATCTAGGCCCGGCCCGGGCAGGTCGAGGGGAACAGGACGGTCAGCGGCTGCCGCTGGCGTCGGGCCGGTGCTGCCCGAGGGCTGGCCGCCGGCGCTGGCTGGTCCATCACCAGCGCTGGGCGCGGCCGGGACGGCGTAGCTCTCGGCGACCTGCTCGGGGGTCATCGGCGGGACCGCGGCCGATGGCGGGGTGCCGGCGTCGAGGATGTCGCGCAGCAGCAGCGCCAGCGAGTAATCCGGGGTCGTCGGCCAGGGCGCGGTCGAGCGCGATGTTGGCCAGCGCGCCGTCGCCGCCCTGCCAGGCGGTGAAGGCCAGCAGCGACGCCGGGGCCGCCACGTAGCCGGGCTGGGCGCGGCGGACCAGGTCGGTCCACAGCCGCAGGTGCGCGGTCGCGGTGCCGCGGGTCCATCCGGGCCCACGCGTCGTCGCGGATCCGCAGCTGCCGCAGCACCAGCGCCAGCCAGGCGTACCCGATAGCCGGGACTGACGGACCCGCCGTCGCGGTAGAGCCCGATCGCCCCCCGGACAGCGGTCAGGCCGGGCCGGATCAGGGCGCCCGGCCCCTTCCGGACGATCAGCCGGGCGGCGGCGCGTTCAGCCTGACCGGTCGCCCGCCGCATGGCATCGGCACCGGTGCCGGTGACCGGGGCGATCGTGGCCGCCAGCGCCTCCCGGCTCGGCAGCGCCGGCAGACCGGCGACGGCCATCGCGAGGGCGGCCGGGTCTGCGGCGGGGTCGAACGGCAACGCCCTCGGGCGGGCAGCAGGCCGGGTTGGTGCACAGGTAGGACCAGTAGCGGCCGTCCTCGACGCGAAGCACGTCATGCAGCCGAACGCCAGCGCCTGGCGCGGCCGCGCGGAATGCGTCGGCGAGCGGGGTGACCGAAGCGCCGGCCCATACCCAGCCACCACAGCGACCGGTCAGGTGCTGGCTGTACCAGCACGCTCGGCGCGTGCGCGGCGATCTCCGTGGCGGTACTCGGCGTTCGGGCGGGTCGGGCAGGTCGTAGCGGAACGCGACCTCGGACTCGGCCTTGCCGAAGGCGTGACGCCGACCACGACGAGGCTGTTGCTCGGGGGTGAAGCCGAGCAGGTGCGGGATGACGGCCAGCAAGCCGGCCTGCGGAGTCGACCCGCACGTGCGGACTTGTGAAGATGTGTTCATCGGGGTTCCTTCCGGGACAGGAGTGGCTGGACAGGAAGACAGGGCATGAAGAAGCGGGAGCGGGCTGGCCGCCCGCCCCCGCCGGGGGGTTCAGGAGGCGGTGACTCCGCGGAGCACCTGGGCCTCGGCCTGCTCACCGGCCGGGAGGTCGTTCGGCTCGCCGTTCGCGGCGGCCTGGCGGGCGGCCTTCCGCTGCGCGTAGTCGGTGTGCAGGGTGTCGAAGGCCATCGACGCCGCGATCTCGCGGGCCCGCAGGCTGACCCGGGCGCGCGGCTCGCCGCTGCCGTTCGCGGCCCACGCCTCGGCCATCAGGTCATCGGCCAGGACGGTGACCCGGTCGCCCTTGCTCACCGAGGCGGCGGTGCGCTGGGCGAGCAGGCCGAACGCGGTGACCTTCACCCACCGGGTGATGTTGTCCCCGCCGGTACGGGAGGGCAGGTCGAGGGCCAGGCGCAGCTCGACGCCGACGGAGCCGTCGCGGGTGCTGAACGTGCGGGGGTCATCGCCGAGGCGGCCGGTGACGGTGATGCTGATCGGGTTCATGGGGTTCCTCCCTGGTGCGGTGACCGGGAGGGCTGGCCGCCCTGGTGGCGGCCCGGGACTGCGGGGCCCTTCCCGGCGGTCAGATGTCCGCGCCGCGCAGGAGGGGCCCGCAACCGGGCCGGCCGGGCAGGCAAGATGTTTTCCCGGCGGGCAAAGAAGAAGGAGCGCCGGCGAAGCCGGCACCATGAACGCCCGCGGCCGGGAAAAGATCTCTGGCCGCCCGGAGCGAGCGCAGCGAGAGGCCGGTTGCGGGACCGACCGCGTGGCGCAAGCTGACCAGGCCGGGAAGGGACAACCGCAGTCCAGCCGCCAGTGCAGGCCAGTCCGGCATCTCCCCGCACCGGGAACCCCACCAACCCGATAGCCAGCCACCGACTGCCGAACCTGGCACCGGCCCATCCCGCTCGCTCACGGCTCGGCGCCGCGATACCAGCAAAGCGCTACCGCCGGGCAGCCCGAGTCGGCATAGCCTGGTGTTGTGGAGGAATCTGACCACGTGCTCGCCGCACGCCGTTATGCAGACGAGGCGCAGAGCGGTGACGGTGGCGCCGACCCGGCCGTGCTGGCCAGCCTGGCTCAGACCGAGGCCCTGTTAGCCGTTGCCGCGGCCATCGACCATCTCGCGGCAGTGCTCACCGGACTGGACGCGACCTGCGCCATCACCGGCTGAAGGTCCGGCCTACCGGGTCGAGCAAATCGCCGTCAGCATCCCAATGCCTACATGCCGTGGACCGCCGAAGCCGATGCCGAGCTGCTGGCCGCTCACCGCGCTGGCCACGATGTGGCCACCCTCGCCGATACCTTCGGCCGCCAGCCATCGGCCATCCGCGCCCGGCTGAACCGCCTGGGCGCACAGGTCCTTGCCGCACAGCCCAGTGAGGCCAGCCCGCACACCGGCTCAAGGCGCGCCGCGATGACGGCCGGGCAGGGAGCTGGTCAGTAATGCGGGTCGAATGGTTGTCAGACCATCCCGGCGCCATGCTCCTGGACGCGCAGCAGCGGCGCGCTGCCGGGGATCGGGAAAT
>CAVQPP010000224.1:0-25527 GCA_963714445.1 uncultured Actinomycetota bacterium | reverse complement strand
GCGTCAAAGCCAGCTGTCAACCCAGACCGCCTTCGGCCGGGTATAAGGGTCCATCCCGGCCGCGCCGAATTCGCGCAGGGGCCAGTCGCCGCTGGACTGCTCGTCGTCTTCCTCGGTGCAGGTACTGATGCGGCAGACGGCCGCGCGTCACCGCGCCGACCACGCCGTGCGCGCGCTTGACGTCGGTGGTGTAGACGGTGCAGTTGAGCGCGCCCGGCGCGGCGTTCGCCAGGGTTACCGCATCGCCGAGTTCGTCGAAGGGCAGCACGAACGCGAGCGGCGCGAAGACCTCCGGCATCCGGGCGGCCACACCCGGGTCGGTCGGCGCCAGCACCGTCGCGCGATGGTAGAGCCCTTCCACGCCGCCGCCGGCGATGAGCCGTGAACCGTGCGATGCCGCCCAGTCGACATAGCCGGCCAGCCGCTCGGCGTGGCCGCGCCGCGCCACCGGACCGAGCAGCGTGGCCGGGTCGAGCGGGTCGCCAGGCTCGAAGGAACGCACCTGCTCGGCCAGCGCCTCGGTGAAAGCCCGGTAGATCGGCCGGTGCACAAGAATGCGCGCGCCCGCGGTCCGGAACTCGCCCCGCCCCGGCAAAGCGGCTGCCGCGGCGGTCCGCGCCGCGTGGCTGAGACAGGCGTCGGCGAACACAACGTGCACATTGGGCGCGCCGATGTCCAAGTCCGCCGGAACCAAGGCTCGCGCGCACGCCGCCGCTACCTCCCGACCGGCCGCGGTCCCGCCGGCGTAGGCGGCCTTGTCCACGCCGGGATGCCCGGCCAGCACCGGTCCGAGCAGCGCGCCCGGACCGGTGACCACGTTCAGCACGCCGTCCGGCACCCCGGCCGCGCAGCACAGCTCGGCGAGCTTGAGCGCGCACAGCGGCGCCGTCTCCGAGGGCTTATACACAACCGCGCTGCCCGCGGCCAGCGCCGGGGCCAGGATCGCAGCCGCCATCGCGACCGGATGGTGGCATGCGGTCAGCGCCGCCACGACGCCCAGCGGCTCGCGCAGCGTGTACGTCGCCGCCGGCGCGTCGGCGTGTCGCGCCTCGACCGGGGACCGGCTGGCCAGGGCGGCGAAGTAGCGCATGGCCATCGCGGCGAACGGGCCGTCCTCGCGCAGGCCGTAGCGCACCGGCTTGCCCGTCTCAAGGCCCTGTCTGCGGGCCAATTCCCGGGAGTCGCGCTCGATCAGGTCGGCCGCGTCGTACAGGATCTGCGCACGCTCGCGCCCTGACATACGCGGCCATGGCCCGTCGTCGAAGGCGGCGCGCGCGGCTCGCACCGCGTCGTCGATGTCGTCCGGACCGGCCTGTGGCACTCGCGCGACGAATGCGCTGTCGGCCGGGCAGACCACGTCGCGGGTGTGCCCGCCGCGCGCCGCGCGCCAACTTCCGGCGATCAGCAGGCCGGGCACCTCGACGGTCCGTCCGTTCGAACCCGGCTCGGGCTGCGCGACGTGGCCCGGGTCGTACGGCGAGTGCCCCGTACGCTGCTGCGGGTCGGGATGCGTCTGCGCGCTCATGATGTATTCGAAGTGCTCCTTCATCGAGAAGCCGTAGTGCGTCGACAGATTCACTCCGGCGTCCCGGTCCAGCAGGTAGCCGACGATCTCAGGCCACTTGTACCAAAACGCCTCCAGCAGCGGGGTGTGCCCGGTCGTGGGCACCACCGCGTCGATGAACGCGCCCGCCTCGACCAGGGCGCGCACCACCTCGAGGCTGCCGCCCTGGCAGGCCTTGTGCAGCGCGGTCGCCCCGGCTCGGGTGTCCGCGGTGTGCACGTCCGCGCCGGCGTCGAGCAGCGCTCGCACGACCGCGAGGTCGCCGCGGCCGGCCGCGATCATCAGTGCGGTCAGTCCGGATTCCGGGTCGCGTATGCCGGCCGGCGCGCCGGCACCGAGCTGTTCGCGCACCAGTTCGGCATCGCCTGAGCGCACCGCGTAGAGAAGCCGCGCGCTCATGGGGTGCCGCCGTTTATCGCGCGCAGGATCGCCGACGGGTCGGTGTACGACTTCCACCGAACGATCTTGCCGCCTCGAATCGTGAGCAACTGAACGAACTCGATCTCGAAGTCCACGCCGGTGCTGCGGACAGTGGAGCGCTCGCGCACCACTCCCGCGGCGGACTCGCCGTCGACGACGAGGGACACCAGCTCCTCGGAGCGCACCTCGCAGACGCCTACGAAGATGCCGAACGCGGTCAGCACCTCGTCCGGGCCGTGCGCGGTGCCGATCCACGGCATCTCGGTGTTGTAGCCGGGGATCGGCTGGTAGTTGATGAACTCGACGTCGTCGGACATCAGGGCGACCGCCTCCTGGACGCGGCCGTGCGTGACCGCGTCGAACCAGGCCTCTGCGATGGTCCTGGTGTCCTGGTCGAGCGTGCTTGTCTGGCTCATTCAGGCCTCCTGTGCGGCCGCCGGGGTGGCGGCCGCTGGTCGGGTGTCAGCGCGCGACCGGATCCGCACGCGGGTCCGGCGCGAGGGCGGCGAACAGCTCGGGCCACGGCCGGGCGGCGCCCGGCTCGTTGTAGAGCTCGAAGGTTTTGCCCGCGGCGGCGGGCTCGGCCAGCGCGTGCAGGCAGGCCGCGGCGACGTCGGCGCGGGCGATCTGCCCGTCGCCGCGGTCGCCCTGCTCCAGCCGCACCCGGCCGCCGCCGGGCGAGCCGGTCAGCCAGCTCGGCCGCACCACGGTGTAGGGCACGCCGCTGGCGCGCACGGCGTCTTCGCCGCGCAGCCGCCAGTCGAGCAGCCGGCCGTACTGGTTCATCGAGTGGCCGGGCCTGGTCACATAGATCTGACTGACCAGGACGAAGCGCTCGGTGTGCGGACCGCAGTGCTCCAGCACGTTCTGCACGCCGCGGTACATCGTCGTCTCGGGGCTGTCCGCGCCACTGTGCGCGGTCCCGGGTTCGATGCAGTACACGACGGCACGCGCTCCTTCGAGCGCTTCGGCGAGGCCGGCGCCGGTGCGCACGTCCGCGTCGTACAAGCGCGCTCCGGCGGCGGCCAGTTCGGTGGCCCGTGAGGCGCGCCGGCTGACGATTCGCGCCTCAGAGCCCTCATCCAGCAAGTGCCCGGCGACGAGCCGTCCGGTACGGCCGGCTCCGCCGACCACGGTGACCGGTGAGACCACGGTTCGCTCCTCTCGTCCGTCTCGGTTCTCGCGCTACTTGGCCCAGTCGGCCTGGTGGAACTCGATGAGGTTGCCGTCGGGGTCCTCGCTGAAGAAGGCCTTGACCCCGATCGGCGCGGCGTCGATCAGGCCGGTGAGCGGCGGCACGCCGGCCGCCTTCACCTGCTCCATCGCCTTCTCGGCGTCGTCCACGTGCAGGCTGATCTGGGTAACGCCGCGCACGATGATGTGTCCGGCGGGCGGGGCCGGGCGGGTCACCCCGACGCTCGGTTCGCTCTGCACCAGTTCCAGGACCAGTTCGCCGTGCCGCACGTAGGCGAGCCGGGCGTTCAGCTCGGGGAAATCCTTCCGCAGCACCTCTTCGAAGCCCAGCCGCTCGGTGTACCAGAGCAGGGAGGCGTCGAGGTCGACGACGGAGAGGCAGGCGGAGATGCACCGGACGCCGTCGAGCAGGTGCGGGCGCTGCGCGGAGTCGGCGGCTGCGGGGAGGTCGGTCGTGGTCACTGCTGGATTCCAGTTCTTTTCTCGGTAGGGCGTTCGGTAAGGGGTCAGCGGTGAGGGAGGTGACGGGGGTCAGCTGCTGGCCGGGGCCTCGATGGGCAACTCCGTCGGCGAATCGGCCGCAGCGGCGACGGCTGGGGCGCGGCGCGGGCTGCCGAGTCCGAGTAGCGAGACGGCGGCACCTACCAACGAGAACAACGCGGCCGTGCCGAATGCGGTGCGGTACCCGTGCAGTTGGGCGGCGGCGGCGGTGCCGTGCGTGGTCGCTGTCATCACTCCGGTGAGCACCGCGACGCCGAGACCGACGCCGATCTGGAACGTGGCGGTGATCAGGCCGGAGGCTACGCCCTGCTCGCGGTCGGCGACGCCGCTGACTCCGGCGATGTTCATGGTCGGGAACACCAGGCCGTTGCCGATGCCGTGCAGGAGCAGGCCGGGCAGCAGGATGCCCGGGTAGTTACCGTGCATGCCGACGAAGGTGTACAGGAAGATGCCGGTGCCCTGAATCAGGATGCCGACACCGGCCACGGCGCGCATCGGGAAGCGGGCCAGCAGGCGGCCGGTGACGTACTGCGCGACCAGCAGGATCGTGACGCCGATCGGCAGCAGCGCCAGCGCCGTCTTGAGCGGTCCGTAGCCCAGGAAGCGTTGCAGGTAGAGCGTCGCGGTGAACTGCCAACCGAGGCTCGCCGCGCCGAATACGAGGGCGAGCACGTTGGCGCTGCCGCGCACGCGGGACCGTAGCAGCCGCAACTGCACGGTCGGGTTGCTGTGCACTCGCTCGATGGCGACGAACGCCGCCGCGAGCACGGCGCCGCCGGCGAAGGAGCCGATGGTGGACGCTGATCCCCAGCCGACCTGCGGCGCGTTGACCAGACCGTATACAAGCAGCAGCACCGCTCCGGTGGAGGTGATCGCACCGCCGAAGTCGAACTTCGCGCGCGTCCGCGGCTGCGCCGGCGGCTCGTGCACGGCGAACGGGGTCACCGCGATGACCAGCACGGCGACCACCGTCGGCGAGAGGAACACCAGCCGCCAGCTGACCTGGGTCAGCAGGCCCGAGAGCACCAGGCCGAGGCTGTAGCCGCTGGCCGCGGTGGCGGTGTAGAAGCCGAGCGCCCGGTTGCGCTCGTGGCCCTCGCGGAAGGTGGTGGTGATGATCGACATGGCGGCCGGCGCGGTCATCGCCGCGGCCAAGCCCTTCACCAGCCGGGTGGCGATCAGCAGCCCGCCGGTGGATACCAGGCCGCCGGCCACGCTGGCGGCCGCGAACAGCACCATCGAGGCGAGGAACATCCGCCGTCGGCCGAACAGGTCGGCCAGCCGACCGCCGAGCAGCAGGAAGCCGCCGAAGGTGACGGTGTACCCGGAGACCAGCCACTGCAGGCTGGCGTTCGACAGGCCGAGGTCGTGCTGGATGCGCGGCAGCGCGACGCTGACCAGCGAGGTGTCGAGGGCGTCGAGGAACATGGCCGCGCACAGCACGAGAAGAACCATGTTCTTCCTGGATTCTGCGGCGTTCGTCGTCATGATAATCGCCTTAGTCATTAGGGCAATGCCGGAACATTCTCCCGCCTCGATTCCGGCGGATTCCGGAAATCGGGCGGCAACGGTCCCCCGGCTTCCGCAACCGACTATCCGAGGCCGCGGGCGGTGGAACAAGGCCTACCGCACGTAGTGCGGAACACCTGGAATCCGCCGCCCTCTCCAAGCCGCCGCGAGAAGGCATTCGACCTGTTTCCGGCGCGAGGGCGACCCCGAATCAGAAGCGGATACGAGGCTCATTCATGCCAATTCTCCCGGCGGCTTCCGGCGTTATACAGAGCCCGTGGATGGTGGTAGTCCCAGTCCCACCCACACGCACGAACGCGGCCAGGACCGACTACCAACGGCCTAGCGAGCCGGCGCTCACCAGGGCAACGCCCGCCCGTCGCGGAAGAAGCCGCCGGAAGGGCCGCCGTCGGGCAGCGTCGCGGCCCACACCACCCCGGCCGCGCCATCGGCCACCGGCCGCCCACCGGGACCGCCCATGTCCGTGGCCACCCAGCCTGGACAGACCGCGTTGATCAGGAAGCCCTCGCCGCGCAACTCGCCCGCGAGCATCCTTGTGAGCGCATTCAGGGCGGCCTTCGACGTGGCGTAGCCGGCCGTCCCGCCAGTCATCCCGGCCAGCGAACCAGCCTCGCTGGAGACGTTGACGATCCGCGGGTGCGCACTACGGCGCAGGAACGGCAGCAACGCGAGCGTGACCTGCCAAGCCCCGTAGAAGTTCGTGTCCATGACCCCGCGCACGGTGTCGAGGTCCGCGCTCGACGCGCGCATACCCGGCGTGTAACCGATCGCGGCATTGTTAACGAGGACGTCGAGCCGATCGAACAACGATCCGAACTCCTGCGCGGCACGTCCCACGTCGGCAGCCGACGAGACGTCCAACCGAAGCGGCTGCACGCGACGCCCATCCGCCCCGAGCCCCCGCACCGCCGCCTCGGCCGCGCCCGGCGTGCGCGCCGTGAGCACCACGGTGTGTCCCCGTCGCGCCAATTGACGACAGACCTCCAACCCGATGCCCCGATTGGCTCCCGTGACAAGACATATTCCGGCGCCCTCAGTAGGACTCGGTGGCATGACTCCGGCCGCCGCCCGATCGTTCGTCATGCGCCCGTAATACCACGCCGGGAATCCACGAATCCCGAAACCGAGCGCCGAGGTCCGTACTACGTGAGCTCAATTGTGGAGAGGTACGCCTCGAGGCGCTTGGCGTCGGGGACGCGCATTTGGGTGTAGCAGTCGAGGGCCGTTTGGAGGCGGGTTATGCCATCGGCGGTGTGGCCGGCCGCGTATTGCGCGCGGCTTAGGGCTTCGTCGGCTCGGGCTAGTTGGTAGGGGCGGGATTCGGGCGAGTTCTAGGGCTTGGCGGTGGTGGCGGAGGGCGAATCCGTATCTTCTCGGGCTGCCAGGGCCTCGCCGATTCCGGTTAGCGCCGCGGATTGGACGGCGGCCATGCCTACGTCGCCGGCTGTCCTCGACGCCTTGTGGAGGTAGTCGAGTGCCGAGCGGTCTGTCTCGCCTTGTTGCAGGTGGCGACTAGGACGAACGCAGGGCCCCGGCAGCGCTCAGGTCTCCGATTCGGATCTGTTGTCGGGGCCCTTGCACGTCCACCATGCCTCCGATTCGGCCACATCGGGGAAAATGATGCGCTGGTGGCTCGGACACTGAGGCCATTGGATGAACTCGTATCCGGTCAACTCGTCCTGTACGACTTCTGCGAGCCTGGCGGTGAGAGTGAAGTCTTCGACGGCCACGTCGACGCCTACTGCGAACTGCGCTGGGCCATCGCCGGCCGATGACCGTCCAGCCCTCAGGCGCGGAACCCCCGTGCGCGGGATCGTCGCCGGCCCACCACTCGCGGAAGCGCAGTTTGGCCGTGACCCGAGGGTCGATCAGTAGATCATGCGAGACGCGCGAGCAGGGCACGATCAGGCTCGCGATCGCGCTGGTCGTCGGGGCGCCGGCGAGCGGCCATGACTCGACTTCGATCATGGTTGGAGGGTAGTGAGTAGCGGATTGCCAGGCGACTGAGTTACCAGGCGACTGGGAGAGCCTTTATGCCTCGCATCACGGCGCCGGTTTCCCATTCGAGGTCCTCGGCCGGGACGGCTAGGCGCAGGTTGGGGAAGCGGCGGACGACCGTGCCGATCGCGACTTGGAGTTCCATGCGGGCCAGTTGCGCGCCCAGGCAGAAGTGCGGGCCGTGACCGAAGGCCAGGTGGGGGCAGACCGGGCGGTCGAAGTCCAGCACATCGGGGTCGGCGAAGACCTCGCCGTCGCGGTTGGCCGCGTACTTGGGCAGGATTATGGCGTCGCCTGCCTTGATCGTGACGCCGGCTATCTCTACGTCCTCGGCGGCGGTCAGCGGCAGGACGGCGAAGCCCAGCGGCGCCCAGCGCATCAGTTCTTCGATCGCTCGGTACAACACGCCCGGGTCGTCGCGCAGCTGGGCCCACTGCTCGGGGTGCGTCAGCAGCGTGTAGATGAAGTTCACGATCTGGTAGCTCGTCGTCTTGTGACCGGCCACGAAGAGCACCATGATCATGGTCATCAGCTCTTCGCGGTCCAGGCTGTCGCCCTCGTCGCGGACCCGGATCAACTCGCTGATCAAGTCGTCGCCGGGGTCGGCGGTGCGCTTGTCGACGATGTCTTCCATGTACGCGGTGTACTGCGCCTTGATTTCGGCGATCTCCTCGGCGGTCTTGTCTGTGGTGGCCACCATCACGGCGACCCACTCGCGCATCCGGTCCAGGTCGAAGGTCGGGACGCCCAGCAGCACCGCGATGGCGTCGATCGTCATCGGCAACGACATCCCACGCAGCAGGTCCGCGGGCGCGCCGGTCTGCTCGATCTTGTCGAGCAGGTCGTCGCACATTTGCTGGACGTGCGGACGCAGCGCGTTGATCCGGCCGACCGTGAAGGCCTTGGTGACCAGGCGGCGCAGGCGGGTGTGTTCGGGCGGATCCGCGATCGGGAGCATGGCGGGGCTACGCCTCGCGCCGTTGGCCAGCGCCGTGATCTGCTGGCGGTCGTCGCCGGGGTCGACCGACCGCCGGAAGCGCGGGTCGGACAGGATCGCCTTCATGTCCTCGTAGCGGGTGACTATCCAGGCCTCGCCGCCGCTGGTGAGGCGGACGCGGGCGACCGGCTCGGTCGAGCGCATCAACTCGTAGACCGGATCCAGGTCCAGGCGAACGTCGCCCTCGAAGGGGTAGGTCAGCAAGTCCGCGGTCATTCCGATGGCACCTTTCGCTCCAAGACGGCACTCGGATCGCAGCCATCGTCGTCCGCGCGGGACGACGGGGTCGAGGCCAGGCGGGGAACCCCATCGGGCGGACGAACGGGTACCTGGCGGTGGCGGAGGGAATGGTCTAACCCGCGCGGGAGCGGAACGTTCGCACAGATCAAACTGCGGGTTGACGAATCGGGGCGAGTCGGGCGCCATCATTTGTGATGAACGGGCTGTGTGTGAGCAGGTAGGGAGGCACGCCTCCCCGGGGATGACGAAGCGGAGGTCTGCGATCGTGCTTACAGCTGCGCTCTGGCTTACTTCGTTTCTCGACCGCGACCGCCGAAGAGGCGCGGGGGCTTCGATCACCGCGACGCCGTCGGGCACCGTGCAAGACGTGACGGGGCGCGGCCGGGTTCCTCGTACGCATGTTGATCACGGGGCTAACGTCGCGCACTTCTTCTCCAGTTACCCATGGCTCGCGTGGCCGCTCGTCGGGCTGGGCGTGCTGCTGTTCCTGCTGATGCTGCCGTTGCGGCTGTTCGGCTCGGTGCCCTGGTACGTGAAGCTCGGGTGGATCGCGACGCTGGGCACCGGAGCGTTCATGTGGTGGCGCAGGCGCAAGCGGAATCAGGGCCAGTGGAATCAGGGCCAAGGGAATCAGGGCCAGTGGATGGCCGGGCAGCAGCCTCATCCCGGGGGTTACTACCCTCCGCCGCCGGCCTCGTTCGAGCCTCAGGACGACCCCAATTGGCGGGGCCACGTTCGGTGAAGGGGCTAGTGATGGAAGGGCCCAGTTGAGGGGGAAATGACGACCCGCGGTGCTCCCCCGTGGCACCGCGGGTTCCCTCAATGCCAGGGCCCAGCTCAGTTCTCAGTCCCATTCGACGGGCAGTGTGTGCACACCGTAGACGCGCATGTCGGTGCGCATCGGGACGTCCGTGGCGGGGATCGCGAGGCGCAGGTTCGGGAAGCGCTCGATGAGCGCGGCGAATCCGATGACCATCTCGGAGCGCGCCAGTTGCGAGCCGATGCACTGGTGCACGCCGTGGCCGAACGCCAGGTGCGGGCAGCGGGCCCGGGTCACGTCCAGGGTCTCGCCGCCGTCGAGCAGTTCGGGGTCACGGTTGGCGCGCGGCAGCGAGATCATCACCGTCTGGCCCTTGCGGACCAAAACGCCGCCGACCTCGATGTCTTCGAGCGCGGCGCGAATCGGGCCCATGTGCGCGACCGTCAGATAGCGCAGCAGTTCCTCGACCGCGCCCGGCATCAGCTCCGGCTCGCGGCGCAGCTTGTGCCACTGGTCGGGGTGCTGCAGGAGGCAGAACGTGCCGATGCCGAGCATGTTCGCGCTGGTCTCATGACCGGCCAGCAGGAGGACCTGGGAGATGCTGACGATCTCGTCGTCGGTGAGGTCGGTGTTCTCCAGCAGGCTGGAGATCAGCGCGTCGTCGGGGCGTGCGCGGCGCTCCTCGATCAGGCCGAACATGTACTTGCGCAGCTCGTCCACGTTGTTGGCGAGCTCTTCGATGGTGGAATTCACGCTCAGCAGCACGGCTGCGACGCGCGTGACCATAGGCACGTGTTCGAGCCCTACGCCGAGGAACTCGCAGATCACTGTCATCGGCACCGGCAGCGCGAACGCGGTCACCAGGTCGACCGGCTGCGGAAGTTTCTCCATCTCGCGCAGCGTGTCCTGCACGATTTGCGAGATCCGCGGCTCAAGCCGCTTCATCCGGTGGACCGTGAACTCGGGTGTCAGCAGCCTGCGGTATCGGGTGTGCGCGGGCGGGTCCATCATGTTGAACATGCCCGGCGCCGGGCCGATGTCGCGGAACCGCTGCGGGACGGCCTGCATCGGCGACTCGGCGAGGCTGCGGTCGGCGCTGAACCGGTTGTCGGCCAGCACTTCGCGGGCGAGCCGGTGGGAGGTGACGATCCAACCCTGCGCGCCCCCGGCGAACAGCATCGGGCCGATCGGCGGCAGCGTGGCCAGGGCGCTCGGCGGATCGAAGGGCGTCTCGCGGTACACCGGCAGCGGCTGCGGCGCGCGCATGGAGTCGTTCTCAGCGTCGATCACGCTCATCGCGGTTCCCCTCGCTGTTTTCCGAACCCTGCTGGTGTCACAGGAATGGCACGAGTAGATCAGAGCGTCGCGATGCCAGGGGTAGCCGTTCTGGTAGCCCGGTGGACGTGCCCGACCGAGCCGCATGGTCGTTATGGTGGACAGTGTTCGACGTGGACAGTGGTCGCGACGGCCGGGCGCTCACGCAGGGGACTGAAACGGGAGGAGCAGAGGTGTTCGAGTTGACCGGACCGGCGTTCCCGATGTCCAACCCGCTCGACTGGCGGCTGCGCGCCGCGCGCGTGGCCGGGCTGGCCGCCCTCGTCGTCAGCATCCTGCGCAGCGGCTCGCGGCTCGGGCCGCCCCACCTGCACGTGCTGACCATCAGTCTGCTGGCGCTGGCCTGCGTGGGTTGGCTGCTCTCCATCATCGTCGCGCAGTCCAGGCTGCCGGGGCTGCGCTATTCGGTCGGCGCTTGGGCGCTGACCGGCACGGCCGGCGCCGCGCTCGCCGGAATCAGCCCTCGGGGCGCCGCGATAGCCTTTCCGGCCGTCGCGCTCGCCGACGCCGGGGCGCGACTGCACCACCGCCAGACGTTCGGTTTGTTCGTCGCGGTAGCCGCCGGGCTCGCGGCCGGGCACGCCGCCACGACGTCGGCGTATCTGACGCTGCAACTGCCGGTGCTGCTCGCCTGCGCGCTGGTGGGCATGCTGCGTCAGCAGTACCTCCACCGAGCCGAGCAGAACGAGCTGGCGTTGAGCAGCGCGGAGGTCGCGTCCCAGGAGCGCGCTCGGGCGGCGACGCTGGCCGAGCGCTCGCGCATCGCGCGGGAGTTGCACGACGTGCAGGCGCACTCGTTCTCCGCGCTCTCAGTGCAGCTGAAGGTGATTTCCGCGCTGGTCGAGGCCGGGGCCGACCGGGAGCAGCTGCGGCCCCATCTGCTGCAGGCGGAGGAACTGGTCAGCACCGGCCTGGCGGAGACGCGGCACTCGGTGCTCGCCTTGCGCGAGCAGACGGCGCCGGTGGAGGACCTGCTGCGGCATCTGGTTGAGAATTACCGCGACCACGCCGGCGCCACGGCGGCGCTGGAAGTATCAGGACCCTCACGGAATCTGCGCGCGGGCGCGACGATGGCCTTGTATCGATCGGCTCAGGAGGCGTTGACGAACGTGCGCAAACACGCATCCGGAAGCCCGGTGACGATGCGGCTTGAGTACCGGCCGCGTGAGGTGCGTCTGGAGGTCGCGAACCAGTTGGAGCAGCCGCCACCGGCTGAATCCGATGCGCCGGCTCCGGATGCCGGGTTGGCGGGGAGCGGCACCGGGTTCGGGCTCGAAGGGCTGCGCGAACGTGTGGCGGAGCTTGGCGGCGCCCTCGCGGCTGGGCCGGGCGAGGGGCGCTGGACGGTGGCGTTGAGGATTCCGTCGTGAACGGTGAGCAAGTGAACGGTGAGGGCGTGACGGACGCGGGGAAGCAGCCGGTAACCGTGATAGTCGCGGATGACCATCCGGTGGTCCGCGACGGGCTCGGCGTGCTGCTCGGGCTGTGGCCCGACGTGAAGCTGGTCGGCAAGGCGGCGACTGGGACGTCGGTCGTCGACATCGCGTTGGCGGCTCGGCCTCGGGTGGTCGTGATGGATCTGCGGATGCCCGGGATAGGCGGCGTCGAGGCGACGCGGCGGATCAAGGCGGCGGCGCCCGAAGTCGGCATCCTGGTGCTGACCACGTACGGGGACGAAGACGAGGTCGTCGCGGCGTTCGAGGCCGGGGCGACCGGGCTGCTGACCAAGGACGCGAGTCACACGGAGATCCGCGAGGCCGTGATGGCCGTCGCGCGCGGCGAGCGCGTGATCTCGCCGTCCGCCGCGCGCACGCTGGAGAGCGCCGAGCGTCGGGCCGCCGAGACCCCCGGCGAATCGAGAGCGCCGGACGGCCTGACCGCGCGCGAGTGCGACGTGTTGCGGCTGATCGCCGCCGGGCGCTCCAACGCCGAGATCGTCGCCACGCTCCACGTGAGCGAGGCGACGGTCAAGACTCATATCAACCGCATCTTCGCCAAGACGCGCGTGCGCGACCGCGCGCAGGCCGTCAGATATGCATATCTTCACGGATTCGCGTCGCCTTCGGACGCGTGACCGGCGGCCCTTCCCGGCATCAAACGCCTGCCGGAATCAAACCAAGGGTCGATGACCGCGCTACCCCGCGTTTTCTACGGTGAGTTGAGACCGTCCGTTGAATCAATGGGAGTACGCGTGAACGCCAACCAAGCGTATTGGCTGAATCTGATCGTGCTGGCGGTCGTGCTGCAGAGCGACATCGGCCGCAAGAAGGTGACCGCGTTCCGGGTGCTGCGCCCGGTGGTGACCGCCATCGCCCTGGTCCCGTTCTTCTACAAGGGCGGGTCCACGTCCGGCAACGGGCTGTACCTCGAGATCGGCGGCACGGTGCTCGGCCTGCTGCTCGGGTATATCGCCTCGCTGCCGATGACCTTCGAATACGACACCGTCAAGCAGCGGGTCTACTCGCGGGCCGGCCTCGCGTTCTTCGTCAGCTGGGCGGTACTGACCGGCGCCAAGATGCTCTACTCGTATGGCGCGATCCACTGGTACGGCCACCAGTTGGGCACCTGGCTGTACCACAACCACATCAGCGTCGACGCGCTGCGCGCCGCCTTCATCTTCCTGAGCGTCGCCAGCGCCGTGTCCCGAGTCGCGGTGATCGCCCGGGGCGACCGGCGGGTCCGCCGGCAGCTCCAGGCGCAGGGCGGTCGCGGGGCGGCGTTGCAGCGCAGCAGTCGGTCTGAGGCAGCCCTCTGAGGCGTCAGGCCTCTGCGGCTGTCCGGGTGACGCAGCGTCTCTGAGCAGGGCCGGCGCCGTACAGTACCCGTTCGGGGCACCCTTCTGGTCGGCCGCCTGGCGTCGACACCCGCCGCGCCACCTGGCCAGACTTCAAGCCGGAGGTGTACCCGGATGACCCGTACCGCGCGTAGTAGCACGCTCATCCCGGTGGCCGATGTGCTGGCCGAGGCTGCCAAGACGCTCTTCGCGGCGCAGCGACCCGACGGTTCCTGGCAGGACTACCTGCCGTCCGCCGCCGTCTCCACGGCCACCTCGGCGGTCGCGCTGCACTACGCCGATCCGGAGGGCTGCGCGCCGATGATCCACGGCGCGCTCGCCTGGCTGCGACGCACGCAGCTGGAGAACGGCGGTTGGGGCGACGGGCCCGGCGAACGGCCTACGTTGCCCGCGACCGCGTTCGCCGTGGCCGCGCTGAACCTGCTCGAGCCGGACGAGTCGGAGCCGCACGTCGAGCGCGGTCTGGACTGGATCGAGACCCAGGGCGGGATGGCCGCCGTGGCCGACCCGAAGCGGTGCGCGCTGCACGTGCTCTGCCTTCAGTTCCTGGCGCTGTCAGGCCTCTACGACGAGCGCCGCATCAAGCGCATGCCGGCCGGCGTGGCGCTGCTGCCGCGCAAGCTGCGGCAGAAGGTGTCGTTCGTCGTCCCGGTCACGTTGTCGTGGTCGATGATGCAGCTGCACACCTGGCCGCTGAGCAGGCCGGTCCGCGCGATACACCGGGCGTCGGTGACGCGCACGATGGCGTACTTCGACGAACTGCGCCGCAGCGAGGGGCCGGCCGGTGGCACGCAGGAGTCGCCGCTGCTGGTTTCGATGATGTGCTTCGCCTTCGCGCGCGCGGGCCTGCGGCCGGACCTGGTCGAGCGAATGGTCGGCTACCTGCGCACGACGTACCGGGAAGACGGGTCGTGGGCGATCAACCGCGACCTGGAATTCTCGGTCACCACATTCGTGGCGGCAGGTCTGCAGCGCTCGGGGTACGGGGGCGATGCACGACTTGCCGCCACTCAGGATTGGATCCGGCGTCTCCAGCTCCACGAGGCGTTCCCGGCGACCGGCTGCGGGCCAGGCGGCTGGGCCTGGTCGCAGGACTCCGGCTGGCCGAACTCGGACGACACCGCGGACGGACTGATCGCGCTGCACGGCTTCGGCGCGGACCGGCAGGACCCTGCGATCCGCTCCGGCGTCGACTGGCTGCTGGCGATGCAGAACCGCGGCGGCTCGTGGAGCTGCTTCTGCAAGGACAACCACGTCGCCCTGGACGCGCCGTGCGCCGTCATCACGTCGCACGCGGTGCTGGCGTTGCACGAGGCCGCCGGGATGACCGCGCAGGACAAGCCGATCCGGCGGGCCGTGCAGTGGTACGCGTCGGAGCAGAAGCCTGACGGAAGCATCCCGAACCGCTGGTATCGAGGCCTGACCGCCGGAACCGCGGCGGCGCTGGAAGTCCTCGGCGACCTCGGGCTGGCCGACGGCTCGACGGCGCGCGGCTGCCGCTCCTGGCTGGTACGGCATCAGAACGAGGACGGCGGCTGGGGCGACGGCATCGCGGCGGCATCGAGCGCCGAGGAGACCGCGTGGGCGCTGTCCGGGCTGCTCGCCGCCGGGGCCGATCCGTCCGGACCCGAAGCGCAGGGCGCGGTGCGCTGGCTCATCGACAACCGGCTGCCGAACGGCCTGTGGCGGCCGACCCTGCTCGGCGTTTACTTCCTGGACCTGTGGTACCACGACGACCTGCTGGCCGCCGGGTACGTTCTGCAGGCACTCGGCCGTTACCAGCAGCGCAGGAGCGAAATCGATGGCTGACGAGACTTTGCTTTCCTATCCCTTCAAGACGGACGTCCCGCTCGACGTGCCCCCGGAATGGGCCGAGGTGCGCGGACGCTGCCCGGTCGTGACGGTCCGTCTGCCCAGCGGTGACGAGGCGCGCCTGGTCACCCGCTACGAGGAGGCGCGCACCCTGCTCGCCGACCCCCGGTTCACCCGCACTCTGCCGCCCGAGGCGGCGGCGAGGGTGGCGGCGACCGAGGACGGCGGCGTCTTCAGCCGCCAGGCGGGCGCCGGTGTCGCGATCTTCGAGGGCGAAGGCCACACGCGCTGGCGCCGGGTGATGGGCAAGGCGTTCACCATCAAGCGCGTCGAGCAGATGCGGCCCGGCATTCAGGCCGTGGCCGACGAGCTGGTCGACGGCATCCTGGCCGAGGGGCCGCCGGCCGACATCGTGCGCTCGATCGGGGCGGTACTGCCGATCCGGGTCATCGGCGACCTGCTCGGCGTGCCGAACGAGGACCTGCCGCAGTTCGCGGTCTGGTCCGACACCATCCTCACGCTGACCCGGCACAGCAAGGGCGAGGCGGACGCGGTCCGAATGGAGTTCGGCGCCTACCTGGCCGGGCTGATCGAGCGCAGGCGCAAGGAGCGCGGCGAGGATCTACTCAGCGCCCTGATCCACGTCGTCGACGACGGTGACGGCCGGCTCGACACGGTCGAGCTGATCATCACCGCGATGGCGCTGCTGGTCGCGGGGCACGAGACCACCGCCAACATGATCGGCAAGATGACGGCGATGCTGCTGGCCGAGCCGGAACGGTTCGCCGCCGTGGTGGCCGATCCGTCCGTCATCCCGAGCGCGGTGGACGAGGCGCTGCGCTTCGACATGAACCCGAGCATCGGCGTGCCGCGATACATCAGCGAGGACATCGAACTCGGCGGCGTCGAGGTACCCGAGGGCTCGACGGTCATCGTCAGCCCCGCGATCGCGAACCGGGACCCGCGCCGGTTCCCCGATCCGGAAACGATGGACCTGCGCCGGGAGAACAACCAGCACCTGAGCTTCGGCGCCGGTCCGCACTACTGCCTCGGCCAGCCGCTGGCACGAGTCGAACTGCAGGTGGTGCTCGCGACGCTGGCCCGGCGGCTGCCGACGCTGCGGCTCGCGATCGACCCGGAGAAGCTGGCCGTCAAGGAGGGACTGATCGTGGTCGGGTTCGAAGCGCTGCCGGTGGAGTGGTGACCGCTATGTCAAACGACACTGTGACTGAGACTCCGCTGGTGACGGCGGACAAAAGCCTTTGCTGCGGCAGCGGGATGTGCGTGCTGACGGCGCCGGGGATCTTCACGCAGAACGACGAGGACGCCACGGTCGAAGTGCTCGTCCCGCACCCCGATCCCTCGCGGATGAGGGATGTGCGCGAGGCGGTCGTCTCCTGCCCGACGTCGGCGATCAGGCTCGCGGAGTGACCCGGCGCGCGCCGCGCCGCAGGATCCTGATCACCGGCGCCAGCGCGGGGCTCGGCCTGGGCATGGCCCGGGTCTTCGCCGGGATGGGCCGTGATCTGGCGCTGTGCGCGCGCAGGATCGATCGCTTGCAGGACGTACGCCGCGACCTGCTCGCTGCCGGCGCGAGCGGCATGGTGTCGGTGGCACGTCTGGACGTGACGGACGAGCAGTCTGTCGTCGACGTCTTCCGCGGCTTCCGCGAGGAGTTCGGCTCGCTGGACCGCGTGGTCGTCAACGCCGGATTCGGCGGCGCGGGAGCCCCGGTCGGCTCCGGGGACTACGCGGCGAACCGTCAGGTTGCGCTGACTGACTTCGCCGCGGTGGTGACGCAGTGCGAGGCCGCCATGGAAATCTTCCGCAGCCAGGGCACGGGTCACCTGGTCGTCGTCTCATCGATGAGCGCGCTACGCGGGTTTCCGGGCAGTCTGACCGTGTACGCGGCGAGCAAGGCCGGCGTGCGGACGCTCGCTGAGGGCATCCGGGCCGACGTGCTCGGCACCGACATACGTGTCACGACCCTGCTGCCGGGCTACATCCGCTCGGAGTCGCGGGCGCATCCTGCCGGGGCCCGGCTGGTGACCGACACCGACCGTGGCTGCCGGCTGCTGGTGCGCGCGATCGAGCGCGAGCCGGCGCAGGCCTGCGTGCCGGGGTGGCCGTGGAGCGTGCTGGGCATCGGGCTCAGGACCCTGCCACTGCGGGTGACCGCGCGGTCCGGCAGCGCGGCCGACCGCGCTCGTAGCGGCGGCGTGCACAGCTCGGTTTGAGCGGTACTGCCGCCTCCTCAAGCCCTCAGGCTTGGACTCCCAGCACCATCTGAAGGTCGATCAGTACGCTCAGCACCCGACTCGTGGTCGAGATATCGCCAGTGCCCGGGGACGTCCACAGGCCATCAGGGGTCTGCGAACGCAGCAGCCAGCGCGCGCCGCGCTGCACGGCAGCCTCCTGCGATGGTGAGGTCATCAGCCCCGCGAGCGCCGCCGCGGTGTCATCAGCCCGCGAACCTTCCGGACCACCCCAGCCGCCATCCGGGTTCTGATGCTCGGCGAGCCAACGGACGCAGGATCGCACCGTCCGACTGCGGCCGAGGCCAAGCGCCGCCAGCGTCTGCGCTGCGGCCGCGGTGCCTGCCGTCCCTCCCTCGGAGTCGCGACCGGGCATCGAGCCGTCCATCCGCCGCGCGCGAGCGAACCAACGTGCCGCCCGGCCGATCGCCGGGCCGCCGGTGCTCGTGCCGGCCAGCCTCAGCGCGGTCACCGCGTCGGCGGTCACCACGGGGCAGGGCCCGTCGAGCCGGCCGCCCTCGTGGCCGGGGCAACTCCACGAACCGTTCGGGTTCTGCGTCGCCAGCAGCCAGGACACCCCGGCGGCGAGCCGGGGCCCCGATCCGGACGACCCGGCGCCGGCGAGGCAGATCACCGCCCTGGAGGTGTCCGCGACCGTCGGCCGACCCGAACCAGCCGACCAAGCCCAGCCGCCCGCCGGGTAGCCGGTCACCGGCGCGCCCGCGTGCCACTGGCGTCCAATGATCCACCGCGTGCTCGCAGCCACTCGCGGGTCCTCGCCATGCCCGCAGTGCCGCAATGCCGTGGCGGCCAGCACCGTCGCCGAGAACTCCTCGTCCCGGCGCGCCGGCCACGATCCGTCGCCGCGCATGGTCAGCCACAGCCGCCGCACCATGCGCTCCACGAGCGCGGGCCACAGGCCGGCTCGGGCAAAACCGAAGCAGACGAGCGCGACCTGCAGCGGGGATTCCTGCGCCGCGCAGTCGCCGTCGGAGCCGAGGCCGATCTGCTTCAGGTAATCGAGCATCCCGGGTGCGGCGATCCGGGCCAGCGACTGGTCCAGCAGTCCGCCGCGCCTGCGCCGCTGCAGCAGCGCCCGGGACAGCGCCGCCGGCAACGCGGGACCGACGCGCAGCACCGATCCACGACGGGAGGTGCGGCCGTCAGCCACGATCGCCGCCGCCGCGCGCTCCTCGCAGAGTCCTGCGGTGGCCAGCAACTCGATGCACGGGACGCTCAGCGGGCAGAGTTGTGGATCCGCGACCGCGTCGAGGCCGCCGTGCTGCTCGAGCCAGCGCAGCGCGCGGTCGATCCGTGCCGCGTCATCTGAGACATTGAGCAGCGCTAGGGCCGAGACGGCTATCGCGGTGTCCGTGATGGTGGACGCGCCGCCCGAGCCGTCCGCCCAACCGCCGTCAGCAGCCTGATTGGCGCGCAGCCAGACCAGCCCGGACTGGATCAGGTCGGCCGAGTCGTGCGGGTCGGCGCACTGCAGCGCCGCCACGGCCGCGCCGGTCGCGCGTGGCGAGGACGGAGGGCGTAAGTGCCATGCACCATCCGCGCGCTGCGAGGCGAACAGGGTTTGGACGGCCGACTCCGTGGCATCCCGTAGGCGCGTCAGGGTCAGCAGGCCAGGTTCCCTCATCGCGTCATTCCATTCCGTGCCGTGTTCGCTACCTTGGTCCACGTTCTCGCCATTTCAGGTGAATCCGCATATTAAGGCTAGGTAGGAGCGCGGTGCGTCGTCGTCGAACCACAGGTTGACCTTGCGTGACGGGGTCGTCGACACCTCGTTAGCCGGTCGTCAAGATCCGGCGACACGAGGAGTTCCAGCACGGTGGATCAGCTTCCCTTTGAGCCCGGGGACACCGTCCTCGACCTCCCGCCGCGCCTGCTCGAACTGCAGCGGGACCAGCCGTGCGCGCGAGTGCGCACGCCCACCGGCGATCCGGCCTGGCTGGTCACCCGGCACGAAGATGTCAAGACCCTGCTCACCGACGCCAGGCTCAGCCGAAGCCGCCCCGAGTCGGCCGACGGGATCCCTGACGGCGCAGCGTTCTTCGGCGCAGTATACGGCTCACGGCGACAGAGCGCTGACAGCGAACTCGACCACCGGTGGAAGCTGCGCGCGCTGCTCGCCCCGGCGTTCGCCCCGCGCCGAATGGAAGCCGTGCGTGGGAGCATCGCAGCACTCGTCGACACGCTGCTGGACGCGATAGAGGCAGCCGCGGCGGATTCGCCCGAGGCAGGCCTATACAGCGCGGATCTGCACGCCACGCTGGCCGTCCCGCTCCCCGCGCGGGCGATCTGCGCGCTGCTCGGCGTCCCCGGCGACGACTGGGGCCAGGTGGCGGCCTGGTCGGAAGCGTTGGCGGGCATCGGCGGCGGCGAACGCGGCGCCGCCGCGCTGCACGACCTGACCGAGCACGTACGAGCGCTGATTCCCGGCAAGCGCGCCGCGCCCGCCGACGACCTGCTCTCCGACCTAGCCACGGTCCGCGCCGGCGGCCCTCTCCCGGACGCCGAGATCGCACGCGTCGTGGCGCTGCTGCTCTTCGCCGGGCACTCGACCACGTCCGCGCGCATCGACCTAGGCGTGCTCCTGCTCCTGCGCGAGCCCGAATGGCTCGACCGGCTGCGCGCGGACGCCGATTCGGCCGACCGATTCGTGAACGAGGTGCTGCGGCTCTCGGGCACCGGCGGAGTCGGCGGCGTGCCCCGGTATGCGCGCGCCGACATCGAGTTGCACGACGCGCGGATCTGCGCCGGCGAAGCCGTCCTGCTCGGAATCGGTGCCGCGAACCGCGACCCGAGCGCGTTCCGCGATCCGCACGTGCTCGACCCGGCGCGTGAGCCGAACCCGCACCTGGCGTTCGGCCACGGCGCGTCGTACTGCCTCGGCGCGGCCCTGGCGCGGATCGAGCTGGAGGAGGCATTCGCGCGCCTGGCTGCGAGATACCCCCGGCTGCACCTGGCGGAGCCGTACGAGTCGCTGCGCGCGCGGCGCGACCTGATCACGGGCGGACTGGAGCGACTGCTCGTCGCTTGGTGACGCGCGCGACCTGAGCGCATCGAGCGACCGGGGAATGGACTGCCGCGCTCGCGTCGGCGGCCGCGATTGCGGCACCCTCGTCGTCCATTCCCCGGTCGCTCTTAGAGGGTGCGCGGAGTGGATTGCCGGGCTCGCGGGCCGATGACCTTCGCCTGGCCGCGTTGTCGTCGGTCGGCGCACCACCAGTGCGCCTCCCTCCTCCGCCTTGCCATGCTCGGCCCTCGACCCGCGAGCCCAGGCGGCGCCAGCCGCTGATGCAGCACCGTGGGCAATCCACTCCGCGCACCCTCTTATTCGGCGGGCAGCAGCGCCATGGCGGCACGGGTGACTTCCTCGAGCTGTTCGCGCTGTGACGCGGGCAGCTTGAGCCAGCCGGACGGTCGGTGCGAGACCAGCGCGGACGCCGCCTCGATCCACTGCGCGGAGGCGTCTACCGGTCCGATGAACTCCGCCAGCTCGGTGAGCAGCGCGGCGGTGTCCTCGGTCAGCCGCCGGTAGCCGAACTGGAACAGCCGCTCGGCCGGCACGGCGCGCAGGCTCTCGAGTCCGGTGACGATCTGTTCGGCCCACGCCTTGCCGAAGTCCGCGACCGGCAGATCGACCGCGCGGAACGCCTCGAGGTCGAACGTGTCCGGCATGAGCGGGACGAGTTCCGGCGGCACGGTCACGTTGCCGGGCACCGGCTCGTCGAACGGGTTCATGCCCAGCGCCTCGATCAGCTTCATGTACACCGCGCCGAGCCGGAATGCTCCGCTGTGGCTCATCGAGTACGCGGACTCGCGGCCGTCGCGGTACAAGTGGACGAAGCGCGCGCCCGGGAACAGCCGGATCAGCTCGGGCACGTGGCGCAGCGAGTAGCCGGAGCGCTCGACCCAAACCGTGGCCCCCGCGCGGTCTGCCAGCCACTCGAACAGCTGGCGGTGCTGGTCCGCTACCGGTGCCCGGTCGAGCGCGAGCACGAACTTCTCGACCTCGTCGTACAGGGCTTCGGGATCATGTGTCAGATGCGGCAGCGAGGTGACCATGATCGGCGGGATGCCGGTGGCGGCAGTGAACCGGCTGTTCGGGCGCACCTCGTACAGGAACTCCTCGATCGGCGCGCCGACCCGATAAGCCGATGACACGAACGTGTGCGGGGTGCTGAGCAGCGACCAGTACTCGGCACCTGTCAGGACGCCCTCGGGGAAGGGTCCGGTCAGCAGCAGGCCGAAGAACTCTGACAGGCTCAGAATCTGCGGGTTGAGCCGGATCATGTTGGTCAGCAACGTGGAGCCGCACCGGCCGGTCGAGACGATGAAAACCGGCGTGCGCCCCTCTACGGCCCCTGCGTTCTCTGCTTGGCCAGTCATTGCCAGTCACACACCCTCTCGTACACCGGTCAGTTCGTTGCTGACGGCCTGGGCCTCGGCGTCCGCCGAAGCCGGGGCGAATTCGTGCCGCTTGCGCAGCGTCCGCTGCGAGATGAACGTGATCGCGAGCGCGGGAACGCCGACCGCCACGCCGAGCCCGGCCCCCGCGCCCCAGACGATCAGCGCGACCGCCAGGACGATGCGCTCCAGGCAGAGAATCTCGTGCATGCCCAGCGCGAACTGCCGCGTGAGCCCGGTGCCTTGGCGCGCGAGTCGCAGGACTACGACGCCCGCGGTGGAGGACGCGAGCGCCAGCGTGAGGGCATAGGCCGCCGTCACCGGACGGTCCGTCAGCGTGGGAAGCAACGCGGCCAACGCGGTCCACAAGAACCAGAGCACGCCGATCACGTTCACGGAGGCCCGGATCCCGTGCACGACCGGGAACGTGTTGTACCCGCCCTCGCGGTCGCCATCGATGTCGCGCAACGTGCCCACGAGGTTCGACGCGCCGTCTTGCAGGCAGAACACGAGGCTCGTCGCCGCGAGCGCGCCGGTGAGGCCGTGCCCGGTCATCATCGCGCCGAAGAGGAACGCGATCGACGTCATCAGGCCGCGCACCAGATTGCCGCTCAGCCCGCGCGCCTTGAAATAGTTGTTGTACGACAACCCGATCGCAAGCGCCAGCCCGACCAGGAACACCGCGGTCCAGGCGAGCAGCAGCGTCGATATCGCGCCGGCCGCGACGAAGCCGATCATGCAGCCGAGCGCCACTTCGGGGCGTAGCCGGCCGGAGGGGATTGGCCGGTGCGGCTTGGCGATCGCGTCGAGTTCGCGGTCGAAGTAGTCGCCGCCGTACAGGCCGGCCAGCCAGCCCAGCGTGGGAATCGCCCAGGCGGCGGCCATGCGCGAGGGCGCGTGAACACCCGGGCTCAATGCCGCGCCGCCGAGGCCGACCAGGCCCACGTAAAGGCTCGTGTACGGCCGCCAGGTCTCGACGTGGGCCATGACGTGGCTTCGCAGTGGCCTCACAGGCTGGCCTCTCCTTCTTCGCGCTCGGCTCGTCTCGCGGCCGCGTCTCGGCTCGCCCGCCATTGTCAGGGGCCTGTCCGCCGGGGCGGAGCCTTGTTCGGGCAGCCGTTCCGGGCGGCCGAACGGCCACTCCCAACGTCCTCGACTGCGCAGGTGCCGCGCGATGAGCATGGTCGGCGTTATCGCGTTTCCATCCAGCGCCCATCCGGTAGGTGGTCCATGCGAGCTCAGTCGGACGTCGCGTACGTCGAACTGCCGTCTCTCCCGCCCCCCGCGATTGAGAACCCTGCGACTCAGCACAACGGGACCCAGAACCCTGGGATCCGGGACGCTGCCGCCGCGGCCTCATCGGCGAGCGGGCCGTCCGGCCACCCGCTGCTGTATGCCGCGCTCGGCTCGCGATGGGACGCCGAGGCGGGACGGCTCGGCGAGATGGCCCGGCACGCCCTGCTGCCGATGGGCAAGCTCTTCCGTCCGGTCCTGCTGCTCGAGGCCGCGCTCGCGGTCGGCGGCCGGATCGAGACCGTGCTGCCGGCCGCCGTCGGCACCGAGGGCGGCCACGTGGCCAGCCTGGTGCACGACGACATCATCGACGACGACGCGGTGCGCCGCGGCCGGCCCTCGGTCCAGGCCAAGTTCGGGGTCGGGGACGCGATCGTCGCGGGCGACGCGCTCATCTTCGACCTCTTCCTCGCCCTCGCCGAGTGCCGCGACCGAGGCGCCGAGCCCGATCGGATCGTGCGGGCGCTGGAGATCGTGGCGAAGGCCGGTCTTGACCTGTGCCGCGGCCAGATGCTCGAGGCCGAACTGACCGCGACCGGCGATCGCGACCTGGATCGCTACGTCCTGATGATCTCCGGCAAGACCGGCGCGCTGTTCCGTGGCGCGTGCCAGAGCGGCGCGGTGCTCGCCGGCGGCGGCGACGAGCAGGTCGACGGCCTGGGCGTGTACGGGGACGAACTCGGCATCGCCTTCCAGATGTGCGACGACCTGTTCGCATACATGGATCAGGGCGACGACGTAGTCGGCAAGCCGGCCCTCAGCGATATCCGCAACCGCCGGATGACGCTCCCGATCATCCTCGCCTATCAGAACGCGGACGCACGCGTCGAGCAGGATCTCGACCGAGCGATGAACCCGGACACCGACGAGTCCGAAGCCTACGAGCTGCTGCGTACCACGATGAAGCGCACCGGCGCCCTCGAGGCCGCGCGCTCCCAGGCGATCCGGCACGCCGCCACCGCCGCCGACGCACTCAGCGTCCTGCCTCCCACCCCCAGCCGCGACCGCCTCGCCGAGTACGTCCGGCTGGCCGTCACCCGGATCAAGTGAGCAGCGCCGAATGAACAGCGCGGCCGGTCCGGTCTAGGCGGAAGGGACACAGGCGTTGGTGGATTACGACGTGGCGATCTGCGGCGCCGGAGTCGGTG
This sequence comes from uncultured Actinomycetota bacterium, assembly GCA_963714445.1. GTDB lineage: Bacteria > Actinomycetota > Actinomycetes > Streptomycetales > Catenulisporaceae > Actinocrinis. The sequence goes on along the minus strand of CAVQPP010000224.1, from coordinate 1,267 downwards.
GCCTGACACTGGCCGCGAGCCTGGGCCGCAGCGGCCGCCGGGTGCTGCTGCTGGAGAAGCAGCGCGGATTCCGGATGGTGCACAAGGGCGAGCTGATCCAGCCGCGCTCGCTGGACATCCTCGACGCCCTCGGGCTGCTCGCCCCGCTGCGGACCGCCGGCGCCCTCGACGTCAGCGCCCTGGTATGCCGCGCGGTGTCCGGCGGCGAACTGGTCTCGCTCGACTACGGACTGATCAACGCCCGCTACAAGCACGGCATGGTCCTGACGTACCAGGACATGCTCGACACCCTCGCCGCGCAGCTCGGCCCGACCGTCGACTTCCAGCGGGGCACTCGCGCCGAAGGTCTGCTGCGAGACGACTCGGGACGAGTCAACGGCGTATCAGTCTCCGGCGACAGCGGACCCGCGCGCTTCACGGCGAACCTGACAGTAGCCTGCGACGGCTACAAGTCGAGACTGCGGGACGCTGCCGGGATCCGGATCGAGTCGCACCGCTACGACCACCAGCTGGTCGGCTTCGAGCTCGAGAACGCCCCGATCCTCGACGACCGGATGAGCGCCTACCTCACCCCGACCGGCCTGCGCGCGCTGTTCGCGCTGCCCGGCGGCCGGGCCAGGCTCTACGTGCAGATCCCGGACGGCGGCCTGCGCGAGATCGGTCGCAATGGACTGCCGCAGTGGGCCGAGCGCGTGATCGAGGGCCTGCCGGCGCTCGAACCGGTGGCCGAACAGCTACGCAAGAGCCTTGAGACGGTGCAGGTGCAGTCCGCCTCCAGGTTCGTGGCGCCGCGCTGGACGCTGCCCGGATTCGCGTTGCTCGGCGACGCCGCGCACTGCGTGCACCCGATGGTCGGCCAGGGCATGAACGCCGCGATCCGCGACGCCTGGGAGCTCGGCCAGGCGCTGCAAGGCGCGGACCCATTCGAGCCCGTCCCGGTCGACGCCGCGCTGCTGCGCTACGAGGCGAACCGCCGTCCGGCGCTCGAGTTCGTCTCCCGGATGAGCCACAACCTGGCCACCCTGCTGACCGGGACGTCGTGGCCGAGCCGCACGCTGCGTCCCGCGATCCTGCGCCGCAACCGGGCCAACATCCCGCTGCGGCGGCACATCACCCAGAACGTGGCCGGCCTGACCGCGGCGCCGCTGTCGGCCGTCCAGTGGATCTCGGCCGCCGGACTGCCGATCGGCCGCTCGAGCGCCGACTCGCCCCAGGAGGCCCTTCGATGACCGTGGACAGCGTGTCAAGCACCAGCGGCACCGCCGCC
>CAVQPP010000223.1:0-8835 GCA_963714445.1 uncultured Actinomycetota bacterium | reverse complement strand
CAGGAAGTCGCGGCGGTTGTCGTCTCCTATTACTGGCACTTCGTCGACGTCGTCTGGATCGGCCTGTTCAGCGTCATCTATCTGATCAAGTAACCAACGGACGCAAGCCTTATTAGGGAACCTAGTCGTGAAATCGCTCTCCACGCGGCGACGCCACCCACTGGCAGCGTTCGTCGTCCTGGCACTAGGGCTGGCCTTCGCCGGCGCGCTGTTCGCCGCCCTCGTCTCCCCGGCCGCCAGCGCGGACACCGGGGAGACGCCGGCGCAGCAGCTGGCGAACGGCAAGGCGCTGTACATCACCTCCTGCTCCAGCTGCCACGGACCCGACCTCGAGGGCAGCAGCCTCGGCCCGCCGCTGGTCGGCGTCGGCTCGGCCTCGGTCGACTTCCAGGTCTCCACCGGCCGGATGCCGGCCAAGCAGCTCGGCGCGCAGGTCCAGGCGAAGCAGAACATCTTCAGCGCCCAGCAGATCCAGGACATGGCTGCCTACATCCAGTCGATCGGCGGCGGCCCGCAGATCCCGGCGCCCTCGCAGTACGCGACGGATTCGAACGCGGTCGCGCTCGGCGGTGTGCTGTTCCGCGAGACCTGCACGATGTGCCACAACATCGCCGGGCAGGGCGGCGCGCTGACCGACGGCAAGTTCGCCCCGCCGATCACCGGGACGGACCCGAAGGCGATCTACGAGGCGATGCTCACCGGCCCGCAGAACATGCCGGTGTTCAACGACAAGATCATCCCCCCGGCGGAGAAGCAGGCGATCATCTCCTACATCGTGACCCTCCGGACGGCGCCGAACTACGGTGGCGCGGGTCTGGGGCGGCTCGGGCCGGTGTCCGAGGGACTGTTCATCTGGACCGTCGGACTGGTCGCGCTGCTGCTGTGCGCGGTGTGGATCGCCGCGCGTACCACGAAGGCCTCGGCCCAGAAGGCCGCTCGCGCGGCTGCGGCGAAGGCGGGGAAGTGAAGCGATGAGTCATCCAGACGAGAGCACTAACCTCACGCAGCTCGGTCACGACGAGCACAGCGCGGTCGCCGTCGAGGAGCACGGCCACGGCCACGAAGTAGCACTGTCCGACGATCCGTTCGCGGACCCCGGCCTGGAGCCGCACGAGCCGCGCGCGTCGGACATCGACGAGAAGGTCGCCAAGCGGATCGAGCGTCAGGTCGCCGCGCTTTTCACGCTCTCGGCGCTGGCCACCATCGGCTTCATGGTGGCCTACACCGAGGTGCCGCGGGACAACATCGTCAACTTCTTCCCGATCGGCGCGGTCTCCGCCTCGAACTTCTACCTCGGTCTGCTGCTCGGCATCGCGTTGTTCTCGCTCGGCGCGGGCGCGATCTACTGGGCCCGCAACCTGATGACCGACGTGGAGTTCGCGCAGGAGCGCCACCATCTCGAGTCGGACCCGGCCGACAAGGTCCGGGGCGATCGCCGAATTCCAGCAGGGCGTCGAGGACTCCGGGATCAAGCGTCGGCCGCTGATCCGCCGGACGCTGCTCGGCGCGCTGACGATCCTGCCGCTGCCGGCGCTGTGGATCCTGCGCGACCTCGGGCCGCTGCCGCAGGACACGCTGCGCCACACCGCGTGGAAGGCCGGCGACCGGATCATCAACGACAACACCGTCTCGCTCGACGGAACGACCGGCCGCGGCGTCAAGCCGGAGGACATCACCATCGGCTCGCTGGTGCAGGGTCGGCCCCCGGCGGCGCTCAGCGCCGGCGAGGACTTCAACAACATGATCGCGAAGTCGGCGATCCTGATGGTCCGGATGGACCCGGCGGACATCAAGTCGCAGAAGGAGCGCGACTGGGGCTACCAGGGCATCGTGGCGTACTCCAAGATCTGCACGCACGTCGGCTGCCCGGTGGCGCTGTACGAGCAGCAGACGCACCACATGCTGTGCCCCTGCCACCAGTCCACCTTCGACCTGTCCGACGACGGCAAGGTGATCTTCGGCCCGGCCGCGCGCTCGTTGCCGCAGCTGCCGATCACCGTCGACTCCGAGGGCTACCTGGTCGCCCGCAGCGACTTCGATGAGCCCGTCGGCCCGAGCTTCTGGGAGCGCGGATGACCGCCACGACCCCGCACTCCGCCCAGGCGCAGCTCGCGCCCCCGGCCACGCCTGGCGGCAAGGCCGCGGACTACCTGGACCAGCGGCTCGGCATCGCCAAGGCGGCCAAGAGCCAGCTGCGCAAGATCTTCCCGGACCACTGGTCATTCATGCTGGGCGAGATCGCGCTCTACAGCTTCATCGTGCTGCTGCTGTCCGGCGTGTTCCTCACGCTGTTCTTCACCCCGTCGATGAACGAGGTGACGTACAACGGGTCGTACACGCCGCTCGACGGCATCCGGATGTCCGAGGCTTACGCGTCGACGGTGAACATCTCGTTCGACGTGCGTGGCGGTCTGCTCATGCGGCAGATCCACCACTGGGCCGCGCTGGTGTTCGTGATGGCGATCACGATCCACATGCTGCGTATCTTCTTCACCGGCGCTTTCCGCAAGCCGCGTGAGCTGAACTGGATGATCGGCTTCACGCTGTTCGTGATGGCGCTGCTGGAAGGCTTCGCGGGCTACTCGCTGCCGGACGACCTGCTGTCAGGTACCGGTCTGCGTATCGCGGAGGGCGTGATCCTGTCGATCCCGATCGTCGGGACGTACATCTCGTTCTTCCTGTTCGGCGGTGAGTTCCCGGGGCACGATCTGGTGCCACGGCTGTTCACCATCCACATCCTGCTGGTGCCGGGCATCATCCTGGCGCTGATCACGGTGCACCTGATCCTGGTCTTCTACCAGAAGCACACGCAGTGGGCCGGGCCGGGACGCACCAACGAGAACGTGGTCGGCCTGCCGCTGCTGCCGGTCTACACGGCCAAGGCGGGCGGGTTCTTCTTCCTGGTCTTCGGCATCATCTCGCTGCTGTCGGGGCTGGTGTCGATCAACCCGATCTGGACGTACGGTCCATACGTACCGAACCAGATCACCGCGGGCTCGCAGCCGGACTGGTATATCGGCTTCCTCGAGGGCGCGCTGCGCATGATGCCCAACGTGGAGTGGAACTTCTGGGGCCACACGTTGTCGCTCAACGTGCTGATCCCGTCGTTGGTGGTGCCGGGAATTCTGTTCACCGGGCTCGCGGTGTACCCGTTCATCGAGGCGTGGGTTACCGGGGATAAACGGGAACATCATATTTTGGACCGGCCGCGCAACATGCCGACGCGTACCGGCATCGGCGTGGCGGGTTGCACGTTCTACGCGATCCTGTGGGGCGTCGGCGGCAACGACCTGATCGCGACGCACTTCCACCTGTCGCTTGAGGCGATCACGTGGGCAGGCCGGGTACTGATTTTCGTCGGGCCGGCGTTCGCCTTCTGGGCGACGAGGCGGATCTGCTTCGGACTGCAGCGTGCGGACCGGGACAAGATCCTGCACGGCCGCGAGTCGGGCATCATCGTGCGCTCGCCCGAGGGTGAGTTCTCCGAGATCCACACTCCAGTGTCGGAAGGCGACCGCTACAGGCTGACGGCGCACGACGTGCACCGGCCGCTGAGCATCGCTCAGACCGCGGATGCGAATGGCGTTCCGGCGCCGAGGCTGCGTCAGGCCAAGCTGCGGGCGCGGATCACGCGCTGGTACTTCGGCACGCGGATCGAGAAGCCGTCCGTGGAGGAGTACCACGACGCGATCTCGAATGGGCACCATTAAGATCCACTGATAGTCAGCTAACCGCGCTGGTCCGGATGTCCGGGCCAGCGCGGTTTGTGTTCAAGCGGGCTACTCGTCGAACCCCAGCGAGAACGCCGCTTCGAGGTCGTGGGATGAGTAGGCGCGGAACGCGATGTGGGTTTCGGTGTCGACGATGCCCGGGATCTTGTTCAGCCGACCGGGGATCACCTCGGCCAGCTCCTCGTGCGCACGCACGCGCACGACGGCGATCAGGTTCCATTCGCCGGTCACCGAGTACGCCTCGCTGACCCCGTCGATCCCTGAGACTTCCTGCGCGATCTCGGGGATCCGGTCGATGTCCGTCTTGATCATGACAATCGCTGTGACCATGTCGCCACCTTAAGGCCGACATGCTGCACCCGGGACCAGTACGGGTCATGAGTGCCCGTGTTGTACGGGTCGGGCGGTCCCCAGTTGGGGGGTGGTGTGTGGCGGGCCGGGGGAGGCGGTGGTCCGGTGGTATCTCGGCCGACGATGAGTAGGACGTACAGGAACCCGGCGATGAAGCCGGCGACGTGGGCTACGTACGCGACCGTGTTGTCGGTTGGCACGCCGAGCAGGTGCTGGATGGACGGCAGTTGCAGGATGAACCAGGACCCGAGCACCAGCCACGCCGGGAAACGCAGTGGCAGGAAGAACAGGAACGGCACCAAGCTGGTGACCTTGGCTCTCGGGTACAGGAACAGATATGCGCCTAAGACCGCGGCGATCGCCCCTGACGCACCGACGAGAGGCGTTACGGCGGCGGTGTTGAGAAGCGCGAAGGCGTACGTCGCGATATACCCGCCGACCAGGTAGAAGAGGAGGAAGTGGAAACGACCCAGCCGGTCCTCGACGTTGTTGCCGAAGACGTAGAGGAACAGCATGTTGCCGATTAGGTGCAGCCATCCCGCGTGGATGAACATCGCGGTGAGCACGGAGACCACCGGCACCTTGTGCGGCAGTTGACCGAAAACGCACAGCGCCTGTCCCACGTTCGTGGCGACCGGGATTCGAGGCTCCTGCGCCAGAGTCAGCTGGTGGTTGTGGATCAGCTCGAACGGGACCGCCCCGTGCTCGAGGAAGTACCGCTGCTGCGCGCAGGCCTGCTGGGGCGAGCCGCCGCCGGTGAGGGACGCGGCCGGGCCGAACAAGAACACCACGAAGTTCATTGCGATAAGCGCATAGGTGACATAGGCGGTACGGCGTACCGGATTCTTGTCATGAATCGGGATGACCACGGGTCTGATCCTTCCCTTTCCGAGGTGTCAGTGCACGCGGCGCGCGCGGCTGGCGCGTGACAGAGCGCTCGTCTGGGAATCCACCCTCTACCCTTGAAATGTGCGCACCGACGCACAGAAGGGTGGAAGGTGCGTAAGCGGCAGGCCGTTGGACTGTGTAGTAGTGATGCGGGCGTAGTAGTGATGCGGGCCGGTGAGAGGAGCTGACGTGGACGGCGAAGAATGGGAGGTGCCGATCCCTGACTCCGTCGAGCCGCCGTCCGCGACCTCGGACGCGCCCGACCGGGACGAGTCTGCGTTGGAGACCGAAACCGTGCGGCTGACGTCGCCGTTGCAGGAGGCCGTCCGCCAACGCGTGATCTCGCTGGCCGCTGAGACGGCTGGGAGCCTGCCGCCGACACAATTACCGGCGACGCTGCGGCCGTTCGCCCGGTTCACGCCGACCAAGCGCGCCAAGCTCGCCGGTACGCCGCTGGCTGCGGCCGTGGAGACGGACGTGGTCTTCCGGGGGCGCATCGCCGACCGGGTCCGCGAGGCGTTCCCCGAGGTTGTCCAGGCGCTTGATGCTGGCGTGCTGCCGGCGGCGGCCGATCCGCGGGATGTCGCGGCGTTGGCGTATCTGGTGCGCCCGGCGGGGTGGCCGGAGCTCGTCGAGGAGGCGGAGCGGGCCGCCCGGGCTGCCGAGCGGGCCGTCGCGGACGAGCACCTGGGGGATGAAGTTGCGCGGCTCAAGGCCGAGATCGACGCGTTGCGCGATGCGGCGAAGGCGGACATAGAGCGGCTGAAGGCCGAGATTGTGGCAGAACGGCGCGAGGGCGACTCGCTGCGGCGTCGCAATCGGCAGCTAGAGGCCGACATGCGGCGTGCACTGGCTGAGGCGCGCAAGTCCGAGGCTGAGGCGCAGACGGCCCGCACAGAGGCCGCTGGGGCCGTTTCTAGCGCCGAGAGCGAGCTTCGGCGGGTTCGTACCCGGCTCACGGATGCTGAGACCGCTCTGGAGGCTGCACGGCGCACGACGCGGGAGGGTCGTGTCGCCGAGGAGGTGCGGCTGCGGCTGCTGCTGGAGACGATCTCCGAGGCGGCGACGGGGCTGCGGCGCGAGCTTGCGCTCTCGCCGACTGAGCAGCGACCGGCCGACACGGTTGACGCTGTGCGTCCGTCCGCTCCGGGGACCGGTGATGTGCAGGGTAAGGCGCGTGCGCATGATGATCCGGCGGTGCTGGATCAGCTGCTTGCGTTGCCGCGTGCTCATCTGATCATCGACGGATACAACGTCACGAAGACCGGTTACCCGACGCTGTCGCTGCATGAGCAGCGAGTGCGACTGCTGCGTGGGCTCGGCTCAATCGCGGCGAGGACGGGCGCCGAAGTGACGTGCGTTTTCGACGGAGCTGAGTTGGGCGGGCCGGTGCCGGTGCCGCAGCACAAGGGTGTGCGGGTTCTGTTCTCGAAGCCGGGCGAGATTGCGGATGAGTTGATCCGGCGGTTGGTTGCTGCTGAGCCGCAGGGTCGGCCGGTGATCGTCGTTTCGTCGGATCGTGAGGTTGCGGACGGCGTGCGGCGATCGGGGGCGCGTCCGGTGCCGTCGGCGATGCTCGTGCGTGCGCTTGCGAGGGCTTGACGCGGCGTCATATTGCGCTGTCGACGCAGTCGATACTGAATGTACGACTTATTCTGATTTGCGTCTTATGTCAGGCATTGGCGATAGAATAGAGGCACGGGGAAACGCCTCGTCACCTGCGCCGATATCACGGGAGAGCTTGACATGGACGCGATTGAGCTTACTGAGAAGACCACTGAGACGACGACTGAGACGACGGCTGTTGAGAACGCCGTCTGCGCGCCTGCGGATCTGGATGCGCTTGCCGCGTCGTTGGCTGAGGCGGCGCCGAGTGGAGGCGCGCTAGGCGAACTGGAGTTCGAGCGATTGTCTCCTGCCGGGCGTATCAATGCGGTGCTGGGCTGGGAGCGGCTGGTGCGTCACGCGCACGCCGGGTTGATTCGGTGTCTGGGTACTTTGGCGCGTGATGCGGGTGATCCGCGCCGGATCACGCAGGATGGGGCGGATTCGCGTTGGCTGATCGAGACTGAGTTGTCCGCCGCGTTGGCCTGGTCCCCGGCGACCACGCAGAACCGGCTGTCCGACGCGCACGCTCTCGTGCGTCTGTTTCCGCAGACCCTTGAACTGCTCGGCGAAGGGCGAGTCTCCCTTGAGCAGGCCCGTTCGCTGGCGCAGTTGACTTCCGGCTGAAGACGACGCCGCTCAAGCCGCCCAGGAGCGGGTGTTGTGCCGCATGCCCGGCCAGAGTCCGGCGGTGACTCGGCAGGCGATTCGCCGTGCGGTGCTGCGTGCCGATCCGGATGCGGCTGCGAAGCGCTATCGCTACGAGCGCGCTCGCCGCCGTGTCGAACTGCGCCCCGAGGATGACGGGATGGCGACTCTCTCGTTTTATCTGCCCGCCGACATCGCGCAGATGGCGATGCGCACGCTGACCGAGATGGCGCAGCGCGTCAAGCGCAAGAGCAAAGACGGCAGCGACAAGCGGACGTTGGACCAGCGCCGCGCCGACCTGCTGCCCGCTTTACTGAGCCGAGCCACAACCGGCGGCGACGGCACCTCCGCGCTGGTCCCGGCACGCGTCAGCGTCGTGGTCGGCATCGAGACGCTGCTGGGATTGAGCCGCGAGCCTGGGCACCTGGACGGCTACGGTCCGATCTGCGCGGAGCAGGCCCGCCGCATCGCTCACGCGCATTCCGCCCGGTGGCGCTTCCTGCTCACCGCAAGCGACGGCACCCTGGTCGGGATCTCCGAGCGCGGCTACTCGCCTCACGCCGCGACCACGCACCTGACCCGGCTGCAGCACACCACCTGTGTCTTCCCGCACTGCGCCATGCCCGCCGAGCGCTGCGACCTGGACCACGGCCTGGCCTTCCACAAGGGCGGCAAGACGTGCGTCGGCAATCTCGCACCACTCTGCCGCCGGCACCACAACGCCAAATCCTTCGGACACTGGCAACTGAACCGCCACGGCGAGAACATCCGCTGGATCTCGACATTGACCGGCCGTAGCTACACCACCACCGGCACCCGCTACGAACCAGCCCCCATCGCCGCATGAACCGCCCACCGCGAAGTGAAACATTCAAAGTTTCACAGGACCCTGAGATTGAGATTTCCGAATCACCCAATGACCGGCACACCGAATCACCACGCCGCACGGTGGCGCACTGATCTGATCGGGTGAAGCGCCATTGCTCCGAACGTCGACGGCTCGCTACGTTGCGCTCTCAGGTCGTCACGCGGAGCTCATCGCTGAGCTTTTCGTGGAGCTCTACGGAGCCGCACTCGGAGTGTGGCTGGAGCAAAAGCTCTGACCACGTACGCGTCGCGGGCCTCAGCAGTGTGAAGCATGAGCGCGTGAGAGGAGTGACGCCGACTCATGGCGTCCCATAGACACGCGCGCCGCCGCCCCGGGCTTGCGCGCGCAACCAGCTTGGTGGCTGCGACCGTCTCCGCCGCCGCATTGGTCCCCGCCCTAGCCCACGCCGATCCCCACGGCGGCGGCCACCACTCGGCGACCAACTCAGGACCCGACGCCGGGCCCAATCCCGCCAAGGCCAACGCGAACGCCCACGGCGGCAACAGCCCCGGTAATCGCAATAACGCCAACACCGGCGCCAACACCACCAACGCAACCAACACGTCAACCACCTCCGCCACCTCCGCCACCTCCGCCACTCCCACCACTCCCACTGGCGTCTTCGCCCCCCAGAGCCTCGACACCGTCAAGCAGCAAGTCGCTGCGCTCTACCAACAGGCCGAGACGAGCACCGAGCAATACGACGCCACCGAGGAACGCATCGCCCGCCTCCAAGCCGCCGTG
>CAVQPP010000222.1:0-4677 GCA_963714445.1 uncultured Actinomycetota bacterium | reverse complement strand
TACTGTTATGTACGTCTACTTCGTTCAGTTGGCTTGCTGCACGCTCATGCCGATCGGGTCGCCGGTCGGCACCGCGATGGCCGCGAAAACGAAGATGACCAGCACCACGATGCGCCAGTGCTTGCGCATTCGCTCGCCGCTGAGGATCCCGATGAAGTTGAACAACACCAGGATCAGCGGCAGCACGAATGAGGCGCCGAAGACGACCATCATCCGCAGGAAGAAGACCAGCGTCTGGTCGAGTGGTAACTGCGCCGCGACGCCTGCGGGGACGAATCCCATCAGCACGCGCAGGATGGTCGGGAAGAACACGTAACACAGCGCCGCGCCCGCCGCGAACAGCGGTACCGCCGCGCCGACGAACGTCAGGCTGTACTTCTTCTCGTTCTTGTACAGCCCCGGCGCGAGGAACGCCCACAGCTGGTACAGCCAGACCGGCGCGGACAGCACCATCCCCGAGAACAGCGCGATCTTGAACGCGAGGGTGATGCCAGCGCTCGGCCCGATCAGCACCAGCACGCCGTTGCGGCAGTCCGCCGTGGGCTGCCCGACGCCGTGGATGCCCTTGATGTTGCAGATCGGGCTTTCCAGGACGTGCACGATGTTGCGATAGAAGATAAAGCCGATGATCGCGGCGACGATCATCGCCAGCGCCGACCTGATCAGCCGCGAGCGCAGCTCCCGGATGTGCTCCATAAGCGGCATGCGCGCCGCGTCGTCCGCGGAGCGTCCGGCCCTGCCAGCCACCTCGTGCCACCCGATCCCGTCGTCGTGTCCCGGTTAGGCCTGCTGGCCCGGCGTGCGCTCGGTCACGTCGCCCGGATCCGCCGCGATGGTGCGCTTGGGCGGCATCGGGACGTCGTCGCGCAGTGCCTGGGCCTCAGCTTTGAGGATACGGCGGGTCTTGCCCAGATCGCGCATCGCGGTCGGCAGCCGCTTCCAGCCGAAGAAGACGAGCCCGAGGGCGATGATCAGGAACAGTCCCTCAGCACGCAGCAACATGGTGGAGCGCCCTTTCGACGGCCGGTCCGGGCGCGGCGGAACTAACCCACCACGCCGCCTTAAGGTTTCAGCCGGTCACGGATGTTGTCAACGGTCGCCCGACGCGGAGCCGGGCCGTGAACCGTTACCGCCTTGCATGCTGGCGAGCCCGGCCTGCATCGGAGCGGCGGCGTCGGACAGCAGCTTGGTCGCCTGAGCCATGTCCTTCGACAAGCCCTTGGCCACGCGAAACACGCCGAAGGCGAAGTAGCCGATCGCGGCGAGCGACACCACCGCGAGGCTCGCGCCGACAATGACCCAGACCGTCACCGTACTCACGGACACGACCTTATCTGGTCAGGATTCATCCGCAGATGTTAAGGACTCCGTTGCTGTAACGGATTGCGGCGCCTGCAGGATCAACTCGGCGGCACCGGCATCCCGCAGAACCGCTTGCAACGCCGCGTCTGCGGTACGCCGCACCCGCGACCCGCAGCCTGCGCACGTAAACGCGTACTCCCACCGGTCAGCGCGCCCGAGCAGCCGCACGGAGGAAAGCGCGACGACGCGCGGACCACAGGTATCACAGCGCACTCGGACCACAGATGTTGCACCGCTGTTTGTCACACTGTCAGTCACGCCGCAGCGTCCGCTCCGTACGCCGCTAACGCAGCCGTGGCCGTCTGCCGCACCTCGGTTACGAACGCCTCCGGCGCGAGCACGCGCGCCGCGCCGCCGAGCCGCAGCACCAGCCTTCTGATCCGGTCGGGGTCGGGAGCGCGCAACGTCACCCGCAGGCGCCCTCCGCCGCCCTCGGCCTCACGCACGCTTTCGCAGGGGTAATACTCGGGAACCCAGTGCGCCTCGGGCTCCAACTCCAGCGTCACGAGCGGATCGTCGTCGTCCACGCGCAGCGCCGACGCAGGTGCCCGCTCGGTCAGATCCAGGCCCTCGGCGTCGGCGGGCGGCTCGGCAGGCAGGTCCAGCACCTCGATCCCGACCACCCGATCGAGCCGGAACAGTCGCACGCCCTTCGACAACCGGCACCAGCCCTCCAAGTACGCGCGCCCGCCCAGCAGCGCGACCCGCATCGGGTCCACGTCCCGCTCGGTCACCTCGTCGCGCGAGGGCACGTAGTAGCGCAGGTGCACCAGCCGCTTCTCGGCCAGCGCCCGCTGCGCCGCCTCGAAGACGACATCGCGCGCCTCGAACGCCACCGACAGCCGCTCGGCGACCCGAGCCGCCTCGCCGGTCGCGCTCTCCAGCTTGGCCACCGCACGGTCCAGCGCGTCACGGTCCGCGATCCCCGGCACCTGCGCCAGCGCACGCAGCGCAACGAGCAACGCCACCGCCTCACGCGTCGACAGCCGCAGCGGTCGGCCAATCGGCTCGGCGGCGTTCTCCAGATGGATCGAGCCGCCCTCCTCGACGTGCGCCTCCATCAGGTCGTCCGCGAAGCCGCCGGGCAGCCCGCAGAACCACAGCACGTTGAGATCCTTAGCGACCTGCTTCGCCGTCACCCCGAACTCGTCGGCGACCTCGTTCACCGTGCTGCCAGGATGGCTGAGCAGGTACGGCACCATGTTCAACAGCCGCTCGACCTGTGAGACGGCAGTGCTCACGACGCGACCTCCAGTCGCTTGCCTTCCGGCTGTTTTCTCTCGCGCACGGCCACCGGAACTTCGTGAGCGGCCGGCGCGGCCTTCGCCACCGCGCGCAGCGTGGCAATCACCGCCGTCCGCAACGACGCCGGTTCAATCACAACCACGTCCGGCCCATACTCAGCCAGCCATCCGGCCGTGTCCGCATATGCCTTAACGACGATGGTGTCCCAGCCGTCGTCGCCCTCGACGATCGAAGACGCGCCGCGCCGAAGCGGAAAGCAGGTGCCCTCGCGCACCCGCAACGTCGCCGGGCCAAGGTCGCCGCTGCTGTTAATCGCGAACGCGTCCACCTGCGCGCGCACGTCGAGCCGGTCCGGCACCTTGTGCTCAGGCGCGCGGCCGGTCAGCATCACCGGTCCGTTAATCCGATCAAGCCGGAAGACCCGAGCGTCGTCACGCCCCAAGTCGAACCCGGCCAGATACCAGCGGCCACGCCACGAGTCGATCGTCCACGGCTCGACCTCGCGCACCCGAACCTCGCCATCCGAGCGCCGGTACGAAAATCGCACCACCTGCCGGTCATAGACCGCTTCGAGCAACGGCTCGAACGCCGGGGCCTCAGCCCGCACCCGCGGTTCAATGCCAGCGGGCGCCGCCTCCGCGATATCCAGCCCCGCCGCCTTCAGCTTCAGCAGGGCCGAAGACGCCGCCTGCGCCAACGTCGCCTGCTGCCAGAAACGCGCGGCAACCCCGATCGCCGCCGCCTCGTCGGCCTCGAGCCGCAGTTCCGGCAGCGAATACTCCTCCGGCGTGATCCGGTAGCCGACCTCGTCCTCGAACAGCGCGTTAACCCCGCCCACCTCGAGCGGGATGCCGAGCTCGCGCAGCTCCTCCTTGTCGCGTTCGAACATCCGCTCGAACGCCTCATCGGTCGGACAGTTGCGGTAAGGCTCCAAAGTCGTGCGTAACCGCTCCTTCGTGACGAATGTCCGCGAAGCGAGTAGGCAGATCACCAGGTTGACCAGCCGCTCGGTCTTGCTCGCTGGCATACGCCGACTCCCTCCTGTCGCCGCTGCGCCCCGTGCCAACGGTGCGACTCTGACGCTACTGCCTCCGCGCGGCCTTCTGCACCAAAGGACGCACAATACCGAATAGGCTGGTCGCCGTGATCAGTTGGCGCGCAGGGCGGGTAACGGCGCTCGGCCGCGCGTGGCGAGGCGCTCTCGAACTGACGGCCGACGTCGACGGTACAGCCGTTAAGGCGCTGGCCTATCCGATACTCACCGGCGAACCGGTAATCGGCGACAAGGTCCTGCTCAACACGACAGCGCTGACGATGGGCTTGGGCACCGGCGGATACGCGATGGTTGTCGCGCTGCCCGACCGGCTTCCCAACGATGAACAGCCAGGACCGGGGCACCTCGTGAAGGCCCGCTACACGCCGCTGCAAGCGGTCGTTTTGGGCGCCGAGGAACAGGATTCGCCGCATTACGAACGTCTGCGCGAAGCCGATTCACTCGATGGGATGCCGGTCGTTACCGCGGATCTGCACTCCGCGCTGCCGGCAGTCTGCGCCGCGATCCTCGCCGACCGGCCGGGCACGCGCATCGCGTACGTGATGAGCGACGGCGGCGCGCTGCCGCTGTGGTTCTCGCGCACCGTCGCAGGGCTACGCGACGCGTGGAGCCGGGCAACTCGGCCTGACCGAATCTTTCCTGGGCAACGCCTGAAACTCCGGCTTCGCCTCATTTCCAATCGCATGTCACCCCGTCTCTATGTCATCTTTATCTGCAGCATAGCCGCTATCGGCGGCCTGCTATTCGGCTATGATACGGCGGTCATTTCCGGGGCCACTGAGTCAGTTCAGGCGCGGTTCAGCTGAGCGACCTTGCCCTCGGCTGGGTCGTGTCGAGCGCGCTTGTCGGCTGCATGGTCGGAACACTGGCCGCTGGATGGTTCTCGGATCGATTTGGGCGCAAAGTCGGCTTGACCGCCTCCGCCCTGCTCTTCGCGGCTTGTGCGATCGGTTGCGCCTTGGCACCCAATGCGGCGCAGCTCACCGTCGCCCGGTTCGTTGGCGGCGTCGGCGTGC
>CAVQPP010000221.1:0-22691 GCA_963714445.1 uncultured Actinomycetota bacterium | reverse complement strand
CGGTCTGTCCCTGGCCGACGCGCCCGAGTACGGCGCCGAGCTGCGCCGCGTGGCCGAGGCAGGGCACGAACTCGCGCTGCACGGCTGGTGCCACGCCGCGCAGCCGGGCAGTGGCACCCGCTCCCGCCGGTTGACCGGGGGGATCGCCGCGCGCGGAGCCGGCGAGTTCTGGACACTCGACGTCGACGAGGCTCGCGCCCGCATCGACCGCGGGCTGCAGGCCCTGCGGGTCGCCGGGATCGAGCCGGAGGGCTTCGTGCCGCCCGGATACCTGGCCTCGCCGGGCACGCAGCAGGCGCTCAAGGAATCCGGGCTGCGTTACTGGACAAGCCACTTCGGCGTAGTCGATCTACATGCCGGCGTGCGGTACACCGTGGTCGCGCTGTCACATAGGCCTGCGATGGGTAGCGACGGTCGTCCGTTCGGTGAGCGCAGCGGCGACTACCTCATCGAGCACTCGCCGCAGTGGTTCACCCGCCGCGGACGCCCGCTGCGGCTCGCCCTGCATCCGGACGACCTACGTCGCCCCGGGTTGAGGGATACCACGCTGCGCGCTATCGAACGGGCCCTGAAATTCGGGGCCCGCGCCATGACGTACCGCGAACTGCTCGCCCTCTACGCCGAATCGCGCACCGGCGAGAGGCGGTCGGCGTCCGCGTCAGGATCCGCGCCAGCATCCACTCAGTCGGTAACGACACAGGCGGTATCGACACAGGCGGTATCGACGCAGCCGATGGTGGCGGCTCGGTGAGGATCGTCCAGCTGGCCAACATGTACCACGCCAAGTCCGGCGGCCTGCGCACCGTCGTCGACACCCTGGGCCGGGGTTACACCGCCGCCGGGCACGAGCGGTTCCTCATCGTCCCCGGCGCCAAGGCCTCGATCGCGGCCGACGAATACAACGGCACGGTCATCACGGTGCCCGGCACTCCGGTCACCGGCGGCTACCGGATGATCTTCCGCCCCGAGCGGGTGCTGCGCATCCTCGCCTCGCTCTCCCCGGACTCGGTCGAGGTGAGCGACAAGGCGACGCTCGTCGTCGCCGGGCCGTGGGCGCGCGAGCGCGGCGTGCGCGCGGTGCTGTTCTCGCACGAGCGCCTGGACTCGATGGTCGCGAACCGCACCGGCATCCGCACCCTGCCGCGCAGCCTGGAGCGCGCGGTCGGCCGCTGGAGCCGGAAGGTCGTCGCAGGGTTCGATGACATCGTTGCGACATCGGCGTTCGGCGAACGCGAGCTGACCGAGGCCGGGGCGACCAGCATCCGACGCGTCCCGCTCGGCGTGGACCTGGAGGTCTTCCGCCCGCACCCACGCGTGCTTCCGTCGCCGCCGCGTACTGCGGCCACGCTTCCGCGCATCAAGGGCGTCACCACGACCGACATCGCGGACATCCCAGACGTAGTGCGCGCCGTGACCACGCCACCGGAGCACGTCAACGGGGCCAACGGCGTAGACAGCGCCAACGGTCACTCGACCGACTCGGCGAACGGCAACGACGACGACGCGCAAAGCCCGATCCGGCTGGTCTACTCGGGCCG
Source organism: uncultured Actinomycetota bacterium (assembly GCA_963714445.1). Classification (GTDB taxonomy): domain Bacteria; phylum Actinomycetota; class Actinomycetes; order Streptomycetales; family Catenulisporaceae; genus Actinocrinis. The sequence continues at coordinate 21,153 of CAVQPP010000221.1, read as the reverse complement.
GCTGTCCACGGAGAAGAACCCGCAGACCGCCGTCGAGGCGCTTCGGGTCCTGCGACAGTGGGGCATCGACGCGACGCTCGACGTCTACGGCAGCGGCCCGCAGTTCGCCTCGCTCACCCGGCGCGCCGCAGGTCTTCCGGTCACCTTTCACGGCTACATCGGCGATCGCGCCAAGCTGGCCGCCAAGCTGTCCCAGGCCGATCTGGTGCTGGCGCCGGCCGTGTGCGAGACGTTCGGCCTCTCGGTGCTGGAAGCGCTCGCGTGCGGCGTGGCTGTGGTCGCGGCGGCCGGCTCGGGGGCGGCCGAACTGGTGTCGCCGGAACCTGGCGGCGCAGCGCCGGGCGCGGGTATCGCGGTCGAGTCGTCGCCTACCGGCATCGCGTTGGGTGTGATCGACCTCCTGGGCTTCCCCGCGCGGGAACGCGCAGCGGCGGCGCGTGCACGTGCGTCGCAGTTCCCGTGGTCCGCGTCGGTGGACCGGATGCTCGCGATCCACAGCGGTGAAGGGCATCTCTGCGAGTACGACATCAGTGCACTGAACGGCAACTCGGCTCCTGCGATCACCGCGGCCCCCGAGCGCCAGCCGAAGGCGTCGTAGCCAGCGAACTGCGGTGCCCTACGCAGAGCGGAAGCGTGAGCGGTACTCGCCAGGCGTAACGCGCACCGTCCGGCGGAACGCGCGGTGCATCGTCGCGATCGTGCCGAAGCCTGCCGCACGCGCTATCCGGTCGAGTCCGTCCGGGGTCGTCTCCAGCAGACGCCGCGCGGTCTCCACACGCACCGCCTCGACATGCGACGCCGGACTGCGGCCGGTCTCGGCGCGGAACACCCGCGCGAAGTGACGCTCACTCATCCCGGCGCGCTCGGCCAGCGCGGGCACCGAGAGGTCGGCGTTAGGGTGCTCGGCGATGTACGACTGCACCGTGCGCAGCGGCTCACGCACCGGCCTCTGCGCCGCCAGCTGCGCAGAGAACTGCGCCTGACCGCCCGGACGCTGCACGAACACGACGAGCTGCCGCGCGATCGCCCGAGCCAGCGCGCTGCCTTGATCCGCCTCGACGAGCGCCAGCGCCAGATCGATCCCCGCGGTGACCCCGGCCGAGGTCCACACCGGGCCGTCGTTCACGAAGATCGGTTCCGCGTCCACCGTCACCGCCGGGAACTGCGCGGCCAGCTCGGCACACGAGCCCCAGTGCGTAGTCGCGCGCCGTCCGTCGAGCACCCCGGCTTGAGCGAGCAGCAACGCGCCGCTGCATACGGAGGTCACGCGCTGCACGCGTTTCGCCGCCTCAGCGATCCACGCGGCGAGTCGTTCGTCACGCATAGCCGGGTGCGTCCCACGGCCACCGACGACCACAAGCGTGTCGACTGTGCCCGCTTCAAAGCCCGGCACCTGCTCGGCGTACAGCGACAGCCCGCAGCTCGCGGTCACCGGCCCCTGATCGAGCGCGACGGTACGCAGCGTGTACGACCCCGGATGCATCCGCTCGGCCTGGGAGAACACTTCCAGCGGACCGGTCAGGTCCAGGATCTGGAAGTCCGGGAACACCAGGAACACGATCTCGCGCTCGCGGCTCATGACGGGAGGATACCGGGCGGCCGTGCACCGAGCGCCCACGTCTTGACTTGAATCAGGGTTCGCAGTGAGATAAGCGGCGGCCCCGCCGCATCGAAAAACTCGGAGGTTTCCATGCGCAGACTTACCGTGCCCCGCTTAGCCAAGCCACAGCATTGGTCACGGCGCACTCTGGTCACGGCCACCACCGCCCTGGCGACACTGCTCGCGCTCGGGGGTGTCGGCGCCGCCACCGCGACCGCCGCGGCCCCGCGTGCCGGGTTGGCCGAATCCAGCGTGCGGTCGGCGGACACGACGTCGGGGTCGCACCTGACGCCCTTCACCGTCGTCAGCCCCGACTTCTGGGACGGTGGACCACTGCCGGTGTGGACCGAGTTCGGCGGCCAGTTCGGCTCGGAGGCCGGCTGCTTCGGCAAGAACCTGGCGCCCGAACTGGACTGGCGCAACGTGCCGAGCGGCACGCAGAGCTTCGCGCTGCTGGTCAACGACATGGACGCGCCGCTCTCCGGCGGCTGGCACCACTGGATCGTCTACGACATCCCCGGAAGCGTGCACAAGCTCGCGGGCCACGGCGTCACTCAGTACACGCAGGGCTCGACCAGCTGGGACGTCAACGGCATCCCGGTGGTCGGCTGGGGCGGCCCTTGCCCGCCGGCCGACGGCCAGACGCACCACTACATCTTCACGCTCTACGCCCTCTCGACGCCCACGCTCTCCGCGCCCGGCCTGACGTACGAGCAGGTGCTCAACGAGATCACCCCGTCCGTGGTCGGCGCGACGGTGATCATCGGCACGTTCCGCCTCCCGCTCTGATGCTGATCTGACCCAGCCGCCTCGCCTCTCGGGCCGCGTCAATCAGGGCGCGGCCCGAGGGTGCGGGAGACTGGATACGTGCTCAACGACGAACCCGACGCCAGCGAACCAACAGCCGAAGCCGCGGCGGAACCCACGGCCGAACCGACCGTCGAATCCGCGTCCGAATCCCCGGCGCGGCCAAACGGCTGGCTGCTGCTGATCTACCGCATCCCGTCCGAGCCGACACGGCTGCGAGCTGCGGTATGGCGGCGGCTCAAGGGCCTCGGCGCGGTCTACCTGCAGAACTCGGCCGCCGCGCTGCCAGCTGGCACCGCCGCCGAGCGCGCGTTGCGCAAGCTGCGCCGGGAGATCGTCGAGATGGGCGGTACCGCAGTGTTGATGTCCTGCGGCGTGCTCGTCGGGGAGGCCGAAGTTCTCGCGGCGTTCCAGGCCGCGCGTGACGACGAGTACGAAGAGATCATCGACAAATGCCAGGACTTCCTCGGAGAGATCGACAAGGAGTACCAGGCCGAGCACTTCACCTACGCCGAGCTCGAAGAGAACGAAGAGGACCTGGTCAAGCTGCGCAACTGGTTGGCGAAGATCACCGATCGCGACGTGTTCGGCGCGCCTAAGCGCGCTGCGACACTCGAAGCCCTGGCGACCTGCGAGCACGCATTAGAGGAGTACGCGGCCCGCGTATACGCCGAAGAGGCGGAAGGGCACTAACCGCGTCGGTATCGCGCACTAGCGGCGTCGCCGAACTCGCCACAGACTCCACGGCAGCACCAGCGCGACCGCCGCCGGCAGCACCCACCACGCCGGGACCGAGGTCTTGCTCACGCCAAACGTCGCGGCGAGCGCGGCGACCACGACCAAGGCGATGCGCCAGTCGTCGCCGACGATGAAGTCGTACCAGAAGGCGCCGAACGCGCGCAGGCGGGCGATCACGACTGCTCCAGTTGCAGCGACGGGGTAACGGATGCGGCAGACGCGCGCGGCGGTGCGGTACGACGCAGCACGGCGACGAGGCCGAGCGCGAACAGTGCGACGCACGGGACGATGACGAGCAACGCGGCGTCGGCGCCTGGCCAGTGAGCGTCGGCGCCCTCCGCGCCCCAGAACGTGCCGAAGCCGGTGAGCATGACGCCGACCGCGAACTTCAGCGTGTTCTCCGGCACGCGCGCCAGCGGCGCCTTGACCGCGAAGCCGATGGCCGCCACCACCACGACCGCGCATCCGGCGGCGAGTGCGGCGAGCGGAACGTCATGCTGGTTGCTGCCGAAGGTGATTGCGATGAACGCGACTTCGAGCCCTTCGAGCAACACGCCCTTGAAGGAGAGCGTGTAGGAGTACCAGTCGTTGACGGCGAACCGGCGTTCGGAGTGCGCGGCGCGAGCCGCGGCCAGTTCACGCTGGAAGATCGCGTCCTCGTCGTGCAGATCCTTGTGCCCGCTGTACCGCAGCACCGCTTTGCGTAGCCACTGCAGACCGAACACCAGCAGCAGACCTCCGACCACCAATCGCAGCGCGCCGAGCGGGATCGCGGTCAACGCGGGGCCGAGCGCTGCGACGATCGCGGCCAGGACCACCAGCCCGCTGCCCACGCCGAGACCCGCCGAGCGCCAGTCTCGCGCGGTGCCGGCGGCCAGCACGATCGTGACCGCTTCCACCGCCTCGACCGCGCAGGCCAGGAACACCGCGATGAACAACGCGGCACTTGTTCCGGTCATCCGCGCACTCCTCCCTGCCTCGGTCCTCGAATTCAAGCGTAACAGCCGTTAAATCGATCGCGTAACGCCCTAACACCTGTCGGTGTCGCGTGATGTAGTGCTCTGGACATAGCGCGGGAGTGATGATGGTCAAGACAACGACAACTGACGAAGCGATGACGGACGCGGCAATCCGCATCGTGCCAGCGAACGAAGCCTCCTGGGACGATCTCGAGGCGGTCTTCGGCAAGCGCGGCAGCCCGGCCAGTTGCCAGTGTCAATGGTTCCGGACCGCGCCCGCCGACTGGCGCCCGCTAACCCGCGAAGACCGTACCTTGCGCCACCACGAGCAAACCAGCTGCGGCGATCCCACCGCCGACGAGACCAGCGGCTTGGTCGCGTACCTAGGCGAGGAGCCGGTCGGCTGGTGCGCGGTCGCGCCGCGTTCGGTCTACGTGCACCTGCGCGGCAGCCGCGTCGTCTGGGCCGGGCGCGACGAGGATCCCGCCGACGAGAGCGTGTGGGCCGTTACCTGCTTCGTCACGCGCACTGGCTTCAGGCGACGCGGCGTCAGTCGCGCGATGGCGGCGGCGACCGCGGACTTCGCCCGGGAACGCGGCGCACGCGCGCTTGAGGCTTATCCGATGATCGTCAAGCCAGGAGAGGAGATCACCTGGGGCGAGCTGTACGTCGGCAGCCGAGGCATCTTCGCCGCGGCCGGGTTCACCGAGATCAGCAGACCGACGGTGCGACGCGTCGTCATGCGCGTCGATTTCTAGCGTCAGCTTGCTGAATGGCGGGGGAGCGCGGCCTCGACGGCGTCTGCCGGGCTGTCGGCAGCCAGGATCGCATCGGGCGCTTCCGGGATCGTCCAACCGTCGAGCCAGACGACGCGCGCAGGACGTCCAGCGCGCTCACGATGCCGGACCGCGTGAGCGACCTCCGAAAGCGTGCCCCACGAACCGCCGACCGCGATCAGCGCGTCGCAGGACAGCGCGATGACGGTGTTACGTGCCTGACCGAGCCCGGTCGACACGACGATGTCAAGATGCGAATTAGCTGCCGCCGGATCGTCGCCGGAAAGGATACCGACGACGGTGCCACCGGCCGTGCGTGCGCCCCGAGCCGCCGCCTCCATCACGCCGCCGTAGCCACCGCAAACGACGACGGCCCCGCGCTCGGCGAGCAGCCGCCCGACTTCCTCGGCGGCGGCGAGCGTTGCGGCGTCGGCGGCGGACGGTCCGCAGACCGCGACCTGGACACGCCGCGCGGCAGCGACATCGGCACCGTCGCGCTGAGTCATGCGGCGATGATACGAGGCACGTTGAACCAACAACCGGAAATGAGCCGGAACGGCGGCCAACCGCACGAACCGCTTCAATGGTCACGTGCAGTTGGACGAGATTCCCATGCCGGCGGCGATCGCCGAGCGTCCTCGGGACGTGCGCGGATATCCGGTCCTGGCGATCACGCCGTGGTCTGACGGCGAGCCGGACTTCGCGATCACCAGCAGCGCGCGGATCCTCGTGTGCGCCGTCGAGCGGCGCTGCTCGATTTGCGGCACACCGATGCGGAGGGGGCCAGTCTGGCGCGTAGTCGCCGCCGAGGAAGCCGCCGCGATCTCGGACGGATTCACCAACGTCTCGCAGACCGTCGAGCCGCCGGGGCATCACGCGTGCATGCTTTACGCGGCCATCGTCTGCCCTTACCTCGCACGCCCGACTGCGCGACGCGGCACCGACGCCGCGGTGCCTGAGGCCGAGTTCCATCGTGGCCAGGCGCATGGATCGTTGGACGGTATGACTGGCGCAGTCGTCGCGTTCGACACGTACGAGTTCGAAGTGGCGCCTCCGGGCGAGATCGTGCGCTTCCGATTCAGCGGCCTGCGCGAGTTCCTGCCGTACGCGCTCGGCGATGAGCACCTGGCGGCATTGCGCGACGCGATCGCCGCACAGGTCACGCAGTCTGCCGCGGCCGAGCCGTGCCCGCCGTGGCTCTTGGACGACGAATCCGCAGCCGAGCGGCGTGCGGCCAGGTACGCCTGACCACACGCCGCTAGTCGGCTTATCGCGTTGATCTACAGCTGGCGCAACGTGCCGGGGTTCAGCACGCTGTTGGACCCCGCTGGCGAGTTCAGCGCGCCTACCGCCTGCTGCACGACCGAGTCGGGCACCGATGACGTGTCGCCGTACACGACGACGGTGTTCACCGACGCGGCCGACTGCTGAAGCCAGCTCGTCGCGTTCGCGCTCAGACCCATCGCCGGGCTGACGACGAGCAACGGCATGCCCGGGCCGTTTGCCGCGGCCAGCAGCGCGTCCTGCCAGGAATTCGTCGAGGTGAGCGCGACCTCGGTCGGACCGTCCGAGAACTGCTTCGCGACCAGCAGGGCATTGAGATTGGCGTCGGTGCCGCCGACCCTGGTGAACGGCAGGTTCGCCGGCTTGCCCGGCCAGGACGAGTCGAGTGCCGCCTGGGCTTGGCCGCCCACGGCCACGAGCTTGGGCGGGTACTGCCCGGTGAACTTGAGCTTGTTGATGATCGGCTCGTCGACCGCGGGCATGGTCGCGTTGTTCGTCAGCAGGATCGAGCCGCCAGCCCTGTGGTTGGCTTCGATCGACAGGATCGCGGGCGTGTCCGTCGCGGACACGACGTACATCGTTCCGCCGAAGTCCGTATACCCGGCGAGGGGGGATGCGGCGTCGGCGATCGGGTCGCTTTCGTCAGTGCGCTTCGTCGCGTAACCCCGCGCTTTGAGCTGGGCCTCGATTCCAGCCGAGATGACGTTGGTGCCGCCGATGATGGCGACCGAATCCTGAGTACCCGTCTGCGGGTGCGACCCGAACAGCCGCGTCATCTCGGCGAGGGTGTCCTGGCTCAGGCTGCCCGGTTGGGTGAAAAGTACCGGACCCCATGAGGTGCTGAGTCTCGCGACGGTCAGCGCCGCCGGGTCCGACGTGCTGACGAGCGTGACTTCGGACGCGTAATTGTGTCCGTCCGGCGCGGGCGGAATGCCCCCGGCGGGCGCCGTCGCGAAGTACGCCTTGCTCTGCGTGATCGAGTCGGCGACGGGATCGCCGGTGAATCGCAGCACGTTGGTCGGGGTCAGCGGCTCGTAGCTGGCGACTCCTGGCGAGTGCGATTCGATTTTGACCGTGGCATCGCCGCCTGCGGCCGGGGCGGAGGACGAGACGGACTCGACGTCCGTAGCCGTGCTGAATGCGATCCGGCTGCCGTCAGACGACCAGACCGGGTGCGTCAGGCCGTTTACGCTGACGGTGATCTTGACCGCGGCGCTGCCGGCCACGATCGGCAGCGCCTGGGTGTAGAGCTGGCCGTCGCCGCCGACGAAGGCGATCTTCGAGCCGTCGGGCGAGACCGCCGGGGCGGAACCGTTGCGGGCTTTCCGGCCCTGCGGGCCGCGCTGGTTGCGGTCGAGCACCCAGATCTCCGGGCCGCTCGCCCCCGCGTGCTGGTATGCCAAGATGCTCATCGGACCGTTGAACATGGCGTGCGACGGGTTGTAGACCGCGTCGGCGGCCGAGTCGCCGGTGCCGTCGCCGATACTGTCCATCAGCGCCTCGCCGGGCGTCCCGTCGGCCGCGATGTCCTGTCCGTTGGTGCTGACCGACATCAGCCGCCACACGCCGTCGGTTCCGCGCTCGGAGAAGACGAGCTCGCCGCCGCCGTCCTCGAACGCCGGCTGCGCGCGCTTGACCCCCGACTTCGTCTGCGTCAGCACCAGCACGCCGCTGCCGTCTGGGCGAGCGGTCGCGATGTTGCCGTCGCTGTCGACGTAGGCGAGGCGCGTGCCGTCCGGCGACCAGGCGGCGTCGGTGACCGTCGACGGGAACGGGATGGACACCCCGCCGATGACGACCTTGTTCGTGCCGTCGCTGATCGTCGGCATGCTCGCGCTGAATACCGGCGTCGGGCCGGTGTGGCTCGGCGTCGGCGTCGCGGACGTGCCGCCGCTGCCGCCGGACTCGGTACCGACCGCGTGTGGCCCAGAGTGGGTGCCCCCGCACGCGGCGGTGGTGATCATGATGGAACTCGCGATGAACGCGAGCGCTGAGATGCGATTGCGATGGAACGCCGACATCGGCATTTCTCCCCCCGAAGAACCATCCGGATAGTGAACGAACGTGTTGGGTGAACGTTCAGCAGCTTTGACGTTGGAGTCCCACCCCTGGTTGCGCCGGACACCCGCTGTTTGCGAACCGTGACACCCGTTACCGAATCGGTGCTATTGCGCTGGTCACGCTACCTGAAATCGCGGCCGCGCAGATGTGCGGGTTGGGCGGCGACGCGCAGGGGTTCCAGGCGTCCGGCGACGATGTTGATGGCGCCGCCGCCGTGATCGGAGCGCTCCAGGCTGCCGGTGATGCGCAGCGCGCCGTGGGCCAGGCCGACGCGCTGGTACTTCGCCCAGACGGCGGGGGAGCAGACGACGTTGACCAGGCCGCTCTCGTCCTCGAGGGAGAGGAAGCAGACGCCGCCGGCGGTCGGGGGGCGTTGGCGGTGGGTGACGATGCCGGCGACGTGGACCAACGTGCGGTCGGGCACCTTCATGAGGTCGGCGATGCGGGTGTGGTCGGTGGCGTCGAGATGCTCGCGCACGTGGGCGATGGGGTGGGAGTCGGGGGACGTGCCGGTGGCCCAGAGGTCTGCGAAGGTCTGCTCGACGGTGGTCATCGCAGGCAGGTCGGGGGTGTGGTCGGCGCCGGAGGTGCCGGGCAGGTGGGCGTCGGTGGTGCCGGCCAGGGAGCCCGCCTGCCAGAGGGCTTCGCGGCGGACCAGGCCGAAGCAGTCGAACGCGCCCGCCGTGGCCAGCGCCTCCAATGCCGCGCGGGACAGCGCGGTGCGCCGCACGAAGTCCTCGAGGTCTTGGTAGGGGCCGTTCTCGTCGCGCTCGGTGGCGATGCGTTCGGCCGCCTTCGCGCCGAGGTCGCGCACGGAGGCGAAGCCGAGGCGGATCGCGGGCTGCGGAAACGGCGAGGAGTGCGGATGGGTGCGCGTGTAGAGGTCTGATACGAGCGAGATGGGTTCGAGGACGGCCTTGTCGCGTGACGCGTTGGCGTCCACGCCGCGCACGGTCACGTCGTGCCGCCGCGCGTCGTTGATCAGGGACGCGGGGCTGTAGAAACCCATCGGCTGGTTGTTGAGCAGCGCGGCGGCGAACGCGGCCGGGTAGTACAGCTTCAAGTACGAGCTCGCATATACGAGGTACGCGAAACTGATCGAATGGCTCTCCGGGAAACCGTAGGAGCTGAAGGCCTCGAGCTTGTCGTAGATGCTCTCGGCCAGCTCGCCGGTGATGTCGTTGGCGGCCATCCCGGCCATCAGGCGCTGGCGCAGGGCGAGCATCTTCTCGGTGGAACGCTTCGCGCTCATCGCGCGGCGCAGCTCGTCGGCCTCGGTGGCGGAGAAGTTCGCCGCGTCGATCGCCATCTGCATGACCTGCTCCTGGAACAGCGGCACGCCCAGCGTGCGGGCCAGCGACTTCTCCAGCAGCGGATGCGGGGGCTCGGGCTTCTCGTGCTCGGGGTCGTTGCGGCGGCGCAGGTACGGGTGCACCGCCCCGCCCTGGATCGGGCCGGGGCGGATGAGGGCGACCTCGACGACCAGGTCGTAGAACTTGCGCGGCTTGAGCCGGGGCAGCGTGGCCATCTGCGCCCGGGACTCGACCTGGAAGACGCCCACCGAGTCGGCGTCGCAGAGCATGTCGTAGACCAGCTTGTCCTCCGCGGGGACCGAGCCGAGCGTCAGCGCCACGCCGTGGTGGTCGCGCACCAGGTCGAAGCAGTCGTGCAGCGCGCCGAGCATGCCCAGGCCCAGCAGGTCGAACTTGACCAGGTTGGCGTCCGCACAGTCGTCCTTGTCCCATTGCACGACGGAGCGGTTCTCCATCCGCGCCCACTCGGTGGGTACGACCTCCGCGACGGGGCGGTCGCACAGCACCATGCCGCCGGAGTGGATGCCCAGGTGCCGGGGCAGGCCGTGCAGCTGGGTCGCCAGCTCCAGCACGTCGGGCGGGATGTCAGTGGCCTGCAGGTCCATCGCGCCGGCGTACGGTCCGAGCTGCTTGGCCCAGGCGTCCTGCGCGCCGGGGGAGTAGCCGAGGGCGCGGGCGGAATCGCGGATCGCCATCCGCGCCCGATAGGTGATCACGTTCGCGACCTGCGCGGCGCGTTCGCGGCCGTACTTGTTGTAGACGTGCTGGATGACCAGCTCGCGTTTGTCGGACTCGATGTCCAGGTCGATGTCCGGGTAGCCGTCGCGCACCGGGGAGAGGAAGCGTTCGAAGACCAGGTTGTACTGGATCGGGTCCGCGTTGGTGATGCGCAGGGCGTAGCAGACGGCTGAGTTGGCGGCCGAACCTCGGCCTTGAGCCAGGATGTCGTTGTCGTGGCAGAACTGCGCGATCTCGTGGACGATCAGGAAGTAGCCGGCGAGCTTCGCCTTGGCGATCACGCCGAGCTCGTAGTCCAGCTGTATGTAGGCGTCGAGATGCGCGCGGCGCGGCCCGTACCGCTCGCCCGCGCCCTCCTCCACCAGGTGCCGCAGGTAGGACGCCTCGTCGGGGTACTTATCGGGGATCTCGCGCCTCGGCAGGCTCGGCGCCGTCTTGGCGAAGTCGAACGCGCACTGCCCGGCCAGCTCGACGGTCCGCTCGATGATGCCGGGGAAGCGGGCGAAACGCGCGGCCATCTCCTCCCCGGAACGCAGGTGCGCGGTGGGCGCGGCGGGCAGCCAGCCGTCGATCTCCTCCAGGGACTTGCGGGCGCGCAGCGCGGCCAGGGCGCTGGCGGTGGGGAACGCGGCGGGGGTGGCGTAGTGCACGTTGTTCGTCGCGATCGTCAGGGCGTTGTGACGCGCGGCGAGGTCCGCGAGGGCGTTGTTGCGCGCGTCGTCGCCGGGCAAGTCGTGGTCGATCAGCTCCACGAAGACGTTGTCCCTGCCGAAGAGCGAGCGCAGCCGGTCCAGCTCACGGACCGCCGCACGCTCGCCGTCACGGGCCAGTGCGGCCGGGACCAGGCCCTTGCGGCAGCCGGTGAGCACCGCCCAGCGGCCCGCCGCGCGTTCCGCCAGTTCTTCGAGGTCGTAGACGGCCCGGCCCTTGCCCGACCCGGCCAAGTGCGCGTCCCCGATCGCCTTAGATAACGACCGGTAACCGTCCACGTCCCGGGCCAGCAACAGCAGATGCGCGCCGACCGGGTCCTCGATCCCGGTGCGCTCGACCGTATCCGCCGACAGCGACAGCTCCGCGCCGAACGCCGTGCGTACCCCCGAGTTCTTCGCCGCCTGCGCCAGCCGCACCACGCCGTAGAACCCGTCGTGGTCGGTGAGGGCGAGGGTTTCCAGCCCGAGCCGCGCGGCCTCGGCCACCAGCTCCTCGGGATCGGACGCACCGTCCAGGAACGAGAAGCTGCTGTGCACGTGCAACTCGGCGTATGGGACTGCGGCCTCGACGCGGCGGATCGGCGTGGACGGCTCGGCCGGCACGTGCGGCTTCTTCGCGGTCAGGTCCCCGTGCTTCGTCCACGACAGGACCTTGTCCAGCTCCCGCCACGGCATCACCGGATTGTTGAAGCTCAACGACGAGCCCTCCCCGCTCGCCGGACGCGAGTTTCGAACGTTTGATCGACCGCCATTCTGCCAGTCTCGCTCGTCGTCCCGGTCGCGTCAACCTGTGTAAAACGTTGCCCGCACACCATGAAAGTTTCAGAGCTGTCTAGCGCTCCCGCACCTGGTCGGTGACCTATTAATCGGTTCATCGCACACGCAACGACGCCGCACTGCTTTGCACATCCTCCGGAAACGCTTACGGTCTGCCAGCCGCGTGTGATCGGCACGCGGGTCCGGCCGGATCGGCGCGCCCGGCGGAGCAGACCACAGACCGAAGTGGAGATCTGCATGGCGAAGTTCTCGCGGCGGTGGCGCGCCTGGCTGCTCGCGTCCGCGCTGGCGGCGACGGGGCCGGCGCTCGCGGCCGCAGGCCCTGCCCACGCCGACACGACCCTGTGCGGCACCACCAGCAGCGTCCAGGTGTCGGGCGGCCAGTACATCGTCCAGAACAACGAGTGGAACGACACCATCCAGCAGTGCATTAACGCGACCAACGACGGCTTCACGGTGACCACGGGCAACCACAACAAGGCCACCAACGGCGCGCCCGCGGCCTATCCGTCCATCTACGCGGGCTGTCACTACGGCAACTGCTCGACCGGTAACGGCCTGCCGTTGCAGGTATCGGCGTTCGGCAACCCTCAGTCGAGCGTGAACTTCACCACGGCGTCCGGCCAGTGGGACGCCTCGTACGACATCTGGTTCGACACGCAGCCCAACCCCAGCGGCCAGAACGACGGCGAGGAGCTGATGATCTGGGCGAACCACGCCGGCGCGCCGCAACCGGCCGGCTCCAAGGTCGGCACGGCGAACATCGAGGGCGCCAACTGGGACGTCTGGATCGGGCGCGGCAGCGGCGGCATCAGCTGGAACATCGTCTCGTACGTGCGCCAGTCGCCGGTCAACGCGATCACGGTGAACCTCAAGGACTTCACCAACGACTCGATCAGCCGCGGCCAGCTGCAGAGCGCGTGGTACCTGACCAGTGTTCAGTTCGGGTTCGAACCCTGGCAAGGCGGCCCCGGCCTCGGCGTGAACTCGTTCTCGTTCACCGCGAACGGCTCCGGCGGACCGCCGCCCCCGCCGCCCGGGTCAGGCCCGGTGACCGGTTACCAGGGCATGTGCCTGGACGTACGCGCCGCTAACAGTGCGGACGGCACGCCGGTCCAGGTCTACACGTGCAACGGCACCAACGCGCAGACGTGGACACTAACGTCCAGCAACCAGCTACAGGCCCTCGGCAAGTGCCTGGACGTCTCCGGCGCCGGCACCGCCAACGGCACCAAAGTCCAACTCTGGACCTGCAACGGCACCGGCGCTCAGGTTTGGCAGCACCAATCGAACAACGAATACATCAACCCCAACTCCGGCAAGTGCCTCGACGACAGCGGCTTCGGCGGCGTGGGCACGCAGGTCCAGATCTGGGCGTGTGGCGACGGCAGCAACCAGCAATGGAGCTTGCCGTAACGCGAGAAAACTCATGAACTCGTCCGGTGGCGCAACCGTAGTGCGGACGGCTGCGCCACCCGATGATTACTGATACACACGCCCACTAATGCAAACCTCGGTTACTGATAAACACCGGCCGTTGATACGCACCGGCCACCTTCATACGCACCAGTCACCCTCGGTACGCACCGATCACCCCTGATACACACCCTCCACCCGCCATACCCCGCCCTCGACCGCCAGCAGCCACACCCGACCGTCCGCCGTCTCGCACTGCACCCGCGCACGCCGTCGCGCCGTGCCCGGGTTCCACCGTCGTTCGTCATACGGCCACGGCCCGGCCCATCCGGTCACCCGCAGCGTCTCGCCTGCCACGACCAGCACCGCCGGAGCTCCGGTCACCCGCGCCCGACCGGTGACCGTTACCGGCTCGCCCGCCGCGTCGCGCAATTCAATCTCCACTCCCACCGCCCCTGCTTCCCCGGCCCCCGCCGGCTCCGGCGGCAGGTACGGCGGCGCCGGCGGCGGCACCGCTCCCGGCCACGGCGCCTCCGGCTGATCGGCGACGTCGCTGTCCGGCAGGTCACCCCACGCCACCGGCACCATCCGCGAGCCCGGGTCCCGGCCGCCGACCTCGAACAAGCGCATGACCCCGCCGTGCCCGAGCAGCGCCTGCACGTGCTCGGCCGCGCGGGAGACCCTGTCTGGAACCTCCTCGCGGCCCCACAGCGCCTGCTGCGCTCCCGTGTCCACCACCAGCTGATCGGGCGTCAGCCGCAGGAAGGTCACCGGATCGGCCTGCTCGGCGACCGCCTCCCGGGTGCGCCAACCGTCCAGCTGCCAGCGCACGCGCTCGGCCACCGCAGGCGACGAGAGTGCCCCGCCGAGCGCGTCGCCGTGCCGCCACATCCGGACGCACTCCCGTCCGCCCGCCGTCGTGATCGCGATCTCCAGGCGCACGCAGGACAAACCCGCCGAGCCGAGCACCGCGTGCAGCCGGTCCGCGAGCATCTTGGCCACGAACACCACCGGCTCGTCCGCCTCGGCCGGCGGGTCGAACTCGTGCGCCACGGCCAGATCCTCGGCCGGACGGCGCGGTGCGGCCGGCCGGGGATCGAGCCCCCGGGCCAGCCGGTGCGCCGCGACCCCGTCCGCACCGAACCGCGCGCCGACGTCGCCGGCCGGCAGCGCCGCCAGCGCGCCGAGGCTGCGAACCCCCAGCCGATCCAGCGTGCCCGCCAACTGCGGCCGATCCAGCACCGCCAGCGGGAACGGAGCCAGGAACGCCGCACTACCGCCCGGCTCGACAATCAGCGGCTCGTCCCCCGGACGCCGCGCGGCCAGGCTCGCCGCGAACATCCCGTCCGCGATCCCGGTCCCGCAGCCGATCGGACTGCCCGAACGCGTCGTCAGTTCCGCGACCTCGTTCCGAAACAGCAGCGCGAGCTTGAGTTCCCCGCCGTGGTAACGCGCCGGACCACGTGCGCTGAGGGCGATCAACCCGGGCCGCACCACTTCCACCGCAGCCGCCAAATTCTCAGCCACGGCGACCACGGGTTCGAACGTGCGCGCCTCGGCTTGCTCGTTGCGTGAGTGCACCTCGAGCGCCGGGCACAGCCGCTGCGCGTCACGCACCCGCTGTCCGCGACGTACCCCTGCCTCCCGCGCGGCGGGTGAGCACGCGACAACGGTCTGACGCGCGCCGACGCCGTCCAGGATCGCCGCTGGTGCGTCCAGATCGGCGCCGACTGCGATCACTGGCCAGTCCGGACACCAGAGCACCAGCGTGCGCGGGGAGCGGCCATCGTTCTCGTAACGAGTGCTCTCGCCGCGCTTGCCTTCGCTGCTGCGCTTGTCCTCGCTGCGTTCGCCTTCACTGCGCGTGTTCTCACCGCGCGTGTTTTGGCTGTGCTTGCCTTCGCTGCGTTCGTCTTCGCGGCTGCTTTCGCGGGGCGGCATGATCCGTTCCACCCACACTCACGCGACGATCGACAGCCGCCGGTCGGACGCGACGTCATCCGTCGTAACCGACGGCGCCCCATCCGCCCCGGCTCCCTCGATCAACGACGCGGCCGCGCCGGTCGCGCTCGGCAGCCACAGCCGCACCGTACGCGCCCGCCCTCCGGTAGCCCGGCCCGCAGCCACCACCGTCGCCTGCCCACCGGTCAGATGCCCAGTCCCCGCCGTCGGCCCGACCCCACTCAGCCCGGTCCACACCGTGCGCGCGGTATGCAGCTCCAGCCGAGCGCCCGGCCACGTGCCAAGCACCAGGAGCGCCGCGCTGTGCCGAGTCCCGCCGCCCGATCGACTCTGCCGCAACCTGGCGTCGATCCGCCGGGCCACCTGCGCCGAAACCTGCTCCGGCGGTCGCACCAGCAACAGATCCACCCCGTCAGCCAGCGCCGCGGTCACCTGCGCCCACCGCTCACCCGGCTCCGGCGCCACCAGTAGCCGCGCCAGCCCATCCCGCCGCTCGGGCCCCCGGCCCAGCAAGTCGGCCAACGCCAGCCCACCAAGCCCGCTCACCCCGACCGCCCCGCACCACAACCCCGCCTGCAACGCCCCAGCCAGCAAGGCGAGCGCGAGATACCCCGGCGTCCGATCACGCCCAATTGCCGACCCGACCGATGACGCTCCAGATCGCGACGCCCCAGCCCGCGACGCTCCGGCCGATGACGTTCGAGACAACGACTCCTCAGGCAACGCCGCTCCAGGCGATGACGCTCCAACCAGTGACACCGCTTCCCCCCGCCGCAGCCCCTCCGGCAACAGCCCGGACAGCACATCCAGCACCGGAACCATCGCCGCGTCCGTTGCTTCGGCGCTCGCCCCCTGCCTGAACCCGCCCGCCACCCGCGAAGCCGCCCGCGCCAGCGCCGCCGAACGCCCGTCCTTGCCCGCATCCTCGCTAGGAAGACGGCTCTCGAACGTTTGATCGACGGACCCCACGCCCTAAGTCTGGTGTTTCGCCCACATTCCGTCAAGTACTGGATAAAGCTGATGCGCTGTCAGGGCAGGCAGTCTGACCAGCCCGCCAACGCCGTCTGCTGGTCAGCTGTACACGCCTTCGACTTGCCAGCGGTCGCCTTGCGCTGCGAGCAGCCAGGCGCGGCCGTCAGCGGTGGCGCACTGGATGCGGGCCCGGTGAGCGCGGTGACGTGAGGTCGCCTGATCCTGCCGGTCCTCGTCCTCGTCGTGGATCCACGGGCCGGCCCATCCGGTCACACCTAGGACCCTGCCGAAGACGGTTAGCAGGGCTGGCTCACCGGTTAGGCGGGCTCGGCCGGATAGCACGCCGATTGATTCGCCGGTGGCGTCGCGTAGTTCGGCTGGGTAGGCCGTGGCGGGGGACAGCGGGGGCTCGGGCGGTAGCGCGGCGTCGGGCGCGGACATCGCTAGCAGGGGGCGCTGAATTGCGCCGGGGCCAAGCAGGTCCTCGATGCGCTCGATTGCGCGCTCGACGCGGTTTGAGGGAGTCGGACCGTCGCTTCGCGGATTCCACGAACTCTGCTGAGCGGGCGGGTCCCAAGCCTCGCGTGGGTCCCAGGAATCTCGCGAGACTTGTCGGCCGTCGCGGTCGACCACGAGGCGTTCGGGGACTAGGCGCAGCGCGACTACCGGATCGGCGACGGGGTACGGCTCGCGGCCGCGCCAGCCGTCTAGTTGCCAGCCGACTCGCTCGGCGATCGCGGGTGCGGAGAGCCGTCCGCCGAGTGCGTCGCCGTGCCGCCACAGGCGATAGCAGCCCCGACCGCTGGCGGTGACTATGTCGATGCCTAGGCGGACGCAGGCGACTCCGGCGACGGCGAGTGCCAAGTGGAGGCGGTTCGCGAGCGCCTTGCCGACGAACGCCACGAGGTCGTCCTGCTCGGCCGGGGGATCGAACTCGTGCGTGGCGATCAACGCGTCGATGGAGCGGCGCGCGGCTGGCGCCCGCGGGTCCAGGCCTCGGGCGAGACGTTGCGCCAGCAGGCCTTCGACGCCGTAGCGTCCGGCTACCTCGGCGCCGGAAAGCGCGGCGAACGAACCCAGGGTGCGTACGCCGGCTCGCGTTAGGGACTTGGCTAAGTCGGGCTGATCGAGAGTGGCTACCGGGTACGGGGCGAGGAAGTCTGCGCTGGCGCCAGGATCGACGAGGCGTGCCGTAGGGGTCGCGGCGCGGCGTGTGGCCGATTCGCGGGCGGCTAAAGTCGCGGCGAATGGGCCGTCTGCGATGCCCACGCCGCAGGTGATTGGGCTGCCGGACGTCGTCGTTAGTTCGTCGACTGCGTCACGTAGGAGTGCGGCTAGTTGCCCTTCGCCGCCGTGATAACGGGCCGGGCCGCGCACGTCCACGGTGATCAGGCCGGGCTGTACGACCTCCACTGCTGCGGCGGCGAGGTCTTCGGCTGCGACTGCGACTGGTTCGAACTCGCGGGCTTCGCGAGCCTCGTCGCGTCGGTACACCACCAGGTGCGGAGATCGCCGCTGAGCCTCACGGAGACGCTGCCCGCGCCGGACGCCGTTTGCCCGTGCGGCGGGGGAGCAGGCGGTCACGATGCGACGTGAGCCCTCGCCTTCGAGAATTGCGACGGGGGCGTCTGGTGCCGCTCCCGCAGCTACGACCGGCCAGTCCGGGCAGCACAGCGCGAGTGTTCGCTGAGGTGTCGTCGTGTCCATGGTCCGGGTGCGTTAGGCGGTCGTGGCGGGGGCAAGGCGGGGGTTTGAGGAGCCCACAGGGATTCGGGGGTTGTCGGATAGGGCGCGGACGGATCCGTTCGCGTCCGGCAGCCAGAGGCGAGCGGCGCGGGGACGGCCCGCAGTGGCCCGGCCCTGAGCGACGACGGTGGCCCGGCATCCGGTCAGCCGCCCGGTTCCCGCGGTCGGTCCGATTCCATCGAGGCCGGTCCAGTCCGCGCGGGCGACGTGCATCGACAGCCGGGCGCTCGGCCAGCCGCCTAGGACGAGCAAAGCTGCGGCGTGCGACGTCCCGGCGTGCGGCTTGGGGGAGCGGCGCGGTCGCAGCGGTCGTAGCCGTGCATCGACGCGATTGGCGGTGTGTGTACTGACTGGTGTCGTGGGTCGAACTAGCAGCAGATCCACTCCGGCGGCGAGTACGGCCACTGCTTCGGCCCACTGGTCGCCGGGGTCCGGGACCATCAGCAGGCGATCGAGGGCGGCTTGCCTCAACGCGGCGCGCGTGGCGGCGGAGCCGGGGACGGGAGCAGCGGGCAGCGCGGGGCCGAGCATGCCGGCCAGCGCCCCGAGGCCCAGGTCCGGCACGCCGACCACCGCGCACCACAGGCCCGCGTTCAGGGCTTCGGCCAGTAACGCGAGCGCGAGGTAATCAGGGTGCTGCTCTCCGGGCCGCTCCCCGTGCCGAGTTGTCAGCGCGGCGGCCTCTCCCCTGTGGAGGCCGCCGGGCAGCAACCCGGACAGTGGCTCGGGCACCGGAACGCCGTCAGTTCCGGTGCCCGCGTCGGTACTGGTGCGAGTGCTAAGTCCGATGCCCGCCGCGCGCGTGTTCGTGGGAATGGTGGGCGGCTCGACGGCGTCGAGGCATTCTTCGAACATTTGGGCGACGGGCATGAGGCCAAGTCTTACTCGCTCATGTGTTCGATGTCAAACGTCAAACGCGCGACACGCCGGACGGTGCTTGCGATCGCTAGCGCACGGTTCGTCGAGGCCGGACAAAGTCCCCCCGGAGACCGCCGCGCGCGCCTCCCGTGCTCCGGGTTTCCGGTGTGAGGATGAACGACATGGTGGGGATGACTGACATGTCGGCGGGTGCGCCGAGGGGTGGCGCACCGCCTGCCGTTCCGCCCGGCTTGGTAACAGCTTGCCGGGACCTGGCGGCGCGTTACCGGGGCGTCTTTTCGGCGGAGACCGTCCTGCGCACTGTGTATGAGTCGTATCAGCTGTTCATCGCTACATCCGGCCGAATGGTCGACGCCGTCCCGGGTGTAGGCGCTGATGCTGGTGCGGATGTGGGTGATGCCGATGTAGGTATCGACGCAGGCGTTGACGCGGTCGCGCATGCGACTCGGTTCGCGGCGGATTGGCTTGCGGATAGCGCGGAGAATTCTGCGCCGTTCTACCGCGTGATCCCACCGGCGTCGCGGCCGCCGCGCGTGCTGTTCGTGTGCTTACACGACACGGGACGTGCGCAGATGGCGGAGGCCTTGCTGCGTCGCCGCGCTGGCGGGCGCGTCGCGGTACGGTCGGCCGGGCCGGTGGCGGGGCGCGCGATTCAGCCGGCTGTGGTGGCGGCGATGGCGGAACTCGGGATCGGGATTTCCGCGGAGTATCCGCAGCCGCTGCTTGACGACGTCGTGCGGGCTGCGGATGTCGTCGTCACGATGGGATGCGGCGACATCTGCCCGGTCTATTTCGGCAAGCGGTATCTCGACTGGCCGCTGCGTCACACGACCGGCAGCGCGATCGTGGCGGTTCGTGCGGTACGCGACCAGATCGATCTGTACGTGGAGGAGTTGCTGGACGAGATTACGCGAAGACCTCCGCGTGGTGAGCATCGGCGGCTCGACCACGGCGAAGGCCTCCGCGGGCAGTACAACTAGCTGAGGGATAACTAGTCAGACAATCAGTATTCGAACGACCAGTATTCGAACGACGAGCCGAATTAGCCCAGGGCGGAGTCGACGATGGCAGCCATCGCGGCTTCACCCTGTGCGTTCGGATGGAAGGGGGCGGCGGGTGCGAGCGGCACTAGGCCCTCGATCCACTTCGTCCCGGGCAGCTGGCAGACGTCGTGCCCGATCGTCGGCGTGTACGTGTCAACGTACTGCGCGTTGTTCGACGCGGCTTCCGAGGCGAGCATCGTGTTGAGCCGCTTCTCGGTAGCCCTCAGGTACGACACGTCGCCGTACGCGATGGGCTCGAGCGGCCAGCAGCCGTTGTTGTGCTCGGGCAGCATGTCCGGGTAACCGACCACCACGACCTTGGCGTGCGGGGCGCGCTGGTGGATGGCCTGAAGGACGGCGGCGACCTTCGGGCCGGTGGCGTTGATCGCGGCGGCGAGTTGGTCCGTGCCGCCCGCGGTGTAGTGGTCGGTGCACGGGTCGCCGAGCGGACTGGTCAGACTCTCGGTCGCGCAGGTCAGGATGATGTTGACGAAACCGATGTCGTTACCGCCGATGCCCAGCGTGACCAGGCCGTCGTCGGAGGTGACCGCGTCCAGCTCCGGGCCGCTGACGGTGATCGGACCGTCCATTTGCGGACCCGCCATGTTGTCCGTGGTCGAGCCGGAGCAGCTGGCGTCGGTGAACGCCGAGGAGCCGATCGCGGCGGCGACGAGCGAGGGGTAGTTGTGGTCCGAGCGCAGGCACCCGAGGTTGACCTGGTCCGGAATGAGCGGCCCGGCCACGTACGAGTCGCCGAGCGACACGTACTTGCCGGTGGGAGCGGCCGCGGCGGCGGTCAGGGTGGTGGCTGCGAGTAGCAGGGCACCACCGACGACCGCCGTCGCGCGAGCGCGCACGGCGATGGGCATGGAAGTACTCCAAGCGGTGGGGATGAGGGTGGAGGTGAGGAGGCGCGAGTAGTGGGGTTACTCGCCGGTGTTACTCATCGGTAGCTGCGCAGCTGCCGTGATGATGAACGCCCTGTTACCTCACGTCAACAAGGCCGCCGCGCTCAACGTCCTGCTTGGCCAGGTCTTTACGCGCCGTCACGCGCCTGCGCCACAGAGTTCTGACAGTCCACTGCGCGCCCATTGCCATGAACAGCAGCAATGCCGAGACGATCCCGTCGGCCCAATAATGGTTACCTGTCGCCGCGACGACGAAGACAGTCGCGGCCGCGTGCACGATGCCTATGTAACGCCAGCGTGAATTGCTGACCCGATATATGCACACTGCGACCAGCACTGCCCAGCCCACGTGTACCGACGGCATTGCCGAGAGCTGATCGGCGTCGAACCCGCCGTGCGTACCGTAGACGGACTGTCCGTACTTCACCGCAGTGTCGACCATGCCCAGGCCCTGGATCATGCGC
>CAVQPP010000220.1:0-37810 GCA_963714445.1 uncultured Actinomycetota bacterium | reverse complement strand
AAGGATGGAGGCGGCGCAGACGGCCAGCAGGCCGAGGGGGTAGAGGTTCGGGTTGCTGGCGGGGACGGTGACGACTGCGTAGCCGAGTGCGGCGAGGGCGACCGTGCCGAGGATGTCGCGAGCGGCTAGGCGCGATTTCGGCGCGGGGGCGGTGGACGAAGCGGCGTGTGTGCGTGCGGCGATGGCTAGGGCTAGGCACGCGCCGGCTAGCAGTTCGAAAGCGCGTGTGTCACTGCCGTAGTAGACGCGCGAGGGGTCCTGCCACGGTGAGTACAGCGTCTGCATCGCGAGCGCTGAGGCTGCTGCTAGGACGACGGTCACAAGGAAGGCCGGTTGGATGCGATTGCGTGCGGATCGCAGTATCAACAGGGCGCTGAGGATCAGGGGCCAGAGTAGGTAGAACTGTTCCTCAACGGCGAGGGACCACAGGTTGAGCAGCAGGGATGGTCGTCCGGTGCCGCCGAAGTAGGACTGGCCGCGCAGGATCAGCCACCAATTGGTGACGTATCCGAGTGCTGCTGCGGCGTCACCTCGAAAAGTTGCCGCTTCGTGGGGGAGCGCGGTGATGACGTAGATGCAGGTGCCTGCGATGACAGTGAAGAGTGCGGGGAGGAGCCTGCGTGCTCTGCGGATGTAGAAGCGGCGGAGGCTGATGCGGGACTTGGCGGCGTGCTCGGTGAGGAGCAATCCGGTGATCAGGAAGCCGGAGAGGACGAAGAAGACGTCAACGCCGAGGAATCCGCCTCGTGCCCAGTCGAAGTCGGCGTGATAGAGGAGGACTGCGGCGATTGCGACGGCACGTAGGCCGTCGAGGGCCGGCACGCGGTGAGGTTGGCGTGGTGGCGAGGAGGGCTCGTCGGACGCACGTGGGGCTGGGGGCGCGGATTGCGTGGGCAGACCGTGCGCGTGCGGCGTGGGTGGGGACGACGGCAGCTGTGCGGGTGGCGAGAACAGTGGCAGCGTCGGCAGTGCGGACGCGGACGACGACACCAGCGTCGGCGGCTGGGCAATCGGCGGGGCCGGTCGCCATGGTGGGACCGGTCTGCTTAGCGCATCTCGCACGATTGTTACCCCGCTCCAGGATGGAACGGGGTTCATTCTTCCGGACCGGCCGCCGCACACCGCTCAAATCGTGTCCTGCGGACGGGTGAAATCAGTTCGAGAAGTCCTGCGTCATCCATACCGTCCCCGAGCTGTCCCGGAAGACCGAGATGCCGATGTGATGGAACGACGTGCTCAGGATGTTCTTGCGGTGGCCGTCGTCTGGCGGCTGCTCGTTGATCATGCTCTGCGTCAGGCTGACGGCCATCTGAGCTATCGACGAGTCGTTGTTGTCGACCGGGCCGCCGTCGCCTATGTTCTCGCCGGCCGCCGACCATTGGACGCCCGCGGCTGTCTCGCGTGTGCCGAGGTCGGCCTCGCCAGGGCACTGATGCGACAGGCCGCAGCCGCTGGCCATCGTGTTGTTGTGCGTCGTCGCGCTCTGCGTGAGGCCGGACGTGATCGTGTACGCCGGGAGTCCGGCCTGCACGCGGGTCTGGTTGATCAGCGCGAACACCTGCTGCACCGCGGTGGCCTGGTTCTGGTTGCCGGCGGGCGCCGAGGTCGGGGCGGGGGGCTTTGTGGTGGGTGCGGGGTTCGCGGGTGGCTTCGTGGTCGGCGCGTGGCTCGGGGTGGGTGTGGCGGAGGGCTTGGCGGACGGGCTCGTCGTCGCGGCGGTGGTCGCTGAGGCAGATGGCAGCGAAACTACGCCGGCGGACGTGCTGCCTGGGGAGCCGGAGGCGATGATCGAGTTCGGCGGGGGACTGGTCGACGGCTTGCCGGAATCGACCGCGAATTTCGCCGCGAGACCGATTCCGCCGACGGCGACGAGTGCGACGACGGCGAGTATCGGCTTGGCCGCCAAGTGGCCTACGTGGCCGCCGTGGGACGAGGGGCGGTGCGAGCCGCCGTGCTTTCCGGCGCGCTGTTCAGGTATTCGGGTGGTGGGGGCGGAGGCGTTCGCGGCTTGGGCGGGGGAGTTCGTGGCCTGCGGGAGGTGTGCGGTCTGCGTGATCTGGGTGGCTTGAGCCGCTTGGGCCGCCTGTGCGGCGTGGCCGGCGTGCGCGGCGGCGAGCATGTACGCGGCGTAGCCGGCGGGGAGTGGGACGAGGCTGAGGCCGGCTGAGCAGGCGCTCGGCAGGGATCAGGTCCGTGGCGATATCAGAGCAATACGCGCACTCACGCGCATGTCTCGCGAATCGTTTTCGCCATAAGGGCGTTTCCTCGCCGCGCCATTGTGCGGCCGCGTCGGCTAGGCCGGGGCAGCGCGGGGCGGCCATCAGGGCGCGAACGACCATTCGCGCTACGTCGAGTTGGCCCTTCATCCTCGCCACGCGCACGGTTACGTGGTGCGGGTCGATTTCGAGCGCGGCGACCAGTTCCGCTCGGGTCAGGTGGCCCGTGGTGACCAGCCACCAGAGCGACAGCAGGTGGCGGTCATCGGCGTCCAGCCAGCGGGTGGCTAGGGCGACCTCGCGACGTTGGCCGGAAAGGCCTAGCTCGGTCAGCGTCAGGTCGACGAAGTCCGCGCCGGGGTCCGCCAGCTGCTCGGCCTCCTCCAGCGACTCCGGCGCCGTGCTTCGCGACCGGCTGTGCTCGCGTACCTGGTTCATCGCGACGGCGACCAGCCAGGAGCGGAAGCGCTCCGGGTCGCGCAAACCCCCGAGGCCGCGCACGACGCGCAGCATCGTCTCCTGGACCACGTCGTCGACGTCGCCGCGTCCCGCCAGCGCGCGGCCGACGATGTTGTACACGAGCGGCAGGTATCGCGCGACCAGCTCGTCCAGCGACTCCTGGTCACCCTCGCGGGCGTCGTTGACCAGCCGCGCGTCCATCTGCCCGACCATAGGCCTACCTTCGACTCAAAACTCTTCCATCCCCCTTCGTATTGGAGACCCCACGCTAGGCCCCGGGTCACAGAAAAATCCATACCGGTGGTGCAGTGGCGGTTGTGAAGGTTGCCCGCGGCAGCTGTGCGCGATCGCGGGATTGTACCGAGCTTGACGACACGCGGTGAAGGCCGCAGTTCGCGGGCCTTTCACAACGGGGAAAAGTGAGGTTAGCCTAAGTTCATCGCACTTGGCTCGCTTTGGAGGTCCGCACAGTGTCCTATGGCACGGGGTCCCGTGACACGCGGTCCCACGACACAGGGTCCGCCGAGCGGCTGCCGTTCTCCGAGCGGCTGCGGCTGGAGACGCGCGA
Source organism: uncultured Actinomycetota bacterium (assembly GCA_963714445.1). Classification (GTDB taxonomy): domain Bacteria; phylum Actinomycetota; class Actinomycetes; order Streptomycetales; family Catenulisporaceae; genus Actinocrinis. The sequence continues at coordinate 34,567 of CAVQPP010000220.1, read as the reverse complement.
TGCCCGCGACGAGGCCGAGTCGGCGGTCTACTTCCGGCTGCTGCTGTCGGGCGCGCTCGAGCCACATGAGTACGCGACGCTGATGTTCCAGTACCACGGTGTCTACCTGGAGCTGCGCCAGGCGGCCGAGGGGTTGCGCGACGATCCGTGCGCGGGGCCGTTCATCGCGGACCATCCGTGCGGGCTCGACGAACTTGAACGCGATCTGTACGCGCTGCTCGGGCCGGAGTGGCGCGAGCGCGCGTATTTGACCGATGCTGCGGTGGCTTACCGCGAGCGAGTGCGTGAGGTGGCCTCGTCGCCAGCGGCGTTCGTTGCTCACCACTACGTGCGATACCTAAGCACGCTGACGGTAGGTCAGCTCATCCGCGAGGCGGTAACGCACGTATACGATCTGGACGGATCGGCGGCGGGCGTGAGTTTCTTCACTTTGCCCCCGGGGGCATCCGCCGACGACCTGAAGGGGCACTATCGGTCGCTGCTCGACGCCGCGCCATGGAGCGCGGCGGATCATGAACGTGTGGTGGAAGAGGCGCGGATCGCGTTTCGCCACAACGCGGCCGTGTCGGCGGCGCTCGGCGAGTGGATCGGATCCGGGACGTCGGTTCGCAGCGGCCGCTGAAGTCCGCGACGTCGCGATAGGAACCTCATGCGAATTTGTGTACTCGGCGCCGGCGCGATCGGCGGGTTCATCGGCGCCAAGCTGGCTGTTTCCGGCATCGAGACCACGGCACTCGCGCGCGGGGCGACGCTCGCCTCGCTCAAGGCGCATGGCTGGCGGGTGATGGAGAACGGCGGCGGCTCGGGCGAGATCGTCACCGCGCCGGTGTTCGCGTCCGACGACGCGGCGGTGCTCGGGCGGCAGGATGTGGTGATCCTCGCGGTCAAGTCGCACTCGCTGGCTGCGGCTGTGTCAGGGATGGGGCCACTGCTCAGGTCCGAGACCGTCGTGCTGACCGCGATGAACGGCGTGCCGTGGTGGTTCTTCGACGGCTTCGGCGGGCCGTGCGCTGGCCGCAGCCTGGAGAGTGTCGATCCGGGCGGCCGCATCGCCGCCGCGATTCCGGTGCGTCAAGTGCTCGGTGGCGTCGTGCATATGAGCTGCAGCACGCCGGAGCCTGGGCTTGTGCTGCATCACCGTGGGACTGGGCTGATCGTCGGAGAACCCGACAATTCGGATTCGCTCCGGCTGCGCGAGATCGTCGGAGTTCTGCGAGCGGCCGGGTTGGCGGCGACCGAGTCCGCCGAGATCCAGAAGGACATCTGGTACAAGTTGTGGGGCAATATGACCATCAACCCGATCTCCGCGCTGACCGGGGCCACGGCGGACCTGATCCTCGACGATGACCTCGTGCACGCGTTCTGCGACGGCGCGATGCTCGAAGCGCAGGAGATCGGCGCACGCATCGGCTGCCGGATCGACGAGACGCCTGCGGACCGGAGCAAGGTGACCCGCGCGCTGGGTGCCTTTAGGCCGTCGATGCTCCAAGACGCCGAGGCCGGACGCCCTCTGGAACTCGACGCACTGGTCGGTGTGGTGCGGGAGATCGGCGGGGCGGTCAACGTGCCGACTCCGCACATTGACGCGCTGCTCGGTCTTACGCGGCTGAGTGCGCGCGTGCGTCAAGCTGCCGCGTAAACCCCTGGGTTGACGCGGCAGCGGGCGGAACCAACCCTTGGACCAACCCGATGGCCGACGATCGACGGTCGCCCCGCTGGCATCGTCAACGCCATGACCACTACTGATTACATCATCGCCGCCATCCTGGTCCTACTGGTCGTCCCGCAGATCCGCGGCGTCCGCCTGACCCTCCGCAGCCTCGCGCTCCCGATCGTGGCAGTTGCCGCCGCAGCCGCTTACTACCTCAAGGACGTCCCGACGAAGGGCAACGACGTCGTGCTGGACGTGCTGGGCCTAGCCGCCGGACTCGTCCTAGGCGTCGCCTGCGGTCTGACTACCCGACTTTTCCGCGACCGTGCGGGCTTCACGGTCGCCAAGGCCGGGTTCGCCGCCGCGTCGCTATGGATCGTCGGCATGGCCTCACGCACCGGCTTCGAGTACGCGGCCACGCACAGCGGTGCGCACGCCATCGCCGACTTCAGCCGCGGCAACTCCATCACCGGCGGCGACGCCTGGACCGTCGCCCTGCTGCTCATGGCCCTCGCGCAGGTGCTGGCACGCACGGCCACCATCCGCATCCGAGCCCGGATGAACAACTCCGACAGCGGCGCCGCGCTGGCCCAGGCCTGACGGCCATGGCCGCCGAGCCGGTCCGGCTCCCGCCGCAGCCACTCTCACCCAAGCAATCCGAATCGCGACCCACACCCAGCACCAAACCGCGCACCACCTCGCCGCTGACCTGGACCCGCGCTCGCGGAGCCAGGCCGGCGGCCGTTGCGCCACCCGGCGTGAACGCGCCTATTCTTCAGACCATGACGGACTCGCCGGACGAGGAGCCGACGGCGGTCAGCCCGCGGCTGGCCGTCGCGATGGCCCGGGCCCGCGACCGGCGTGCGCGGTGGGGCCAGCGACTGCGGCCGGTGCTGTGGGTGGTGCTCGCCTCCGTCGCGGTCGGCTCGCTGCGCGGGCACCCCAGCCCTGGCGGTACCGGCGTGCATCTCGGCGTGACCATCGCACTTATCGGCTGCGTGCTGCCGATGGTGTTGGCGGCAGGGGGCCGCTGGCCGCTGGATACCGAGGCGCAGCGCGCCGCGTTGGCGCTGCCGATCGGCGGTTTTGGTCTCGCGCTGACCGCGTTGCAGCAGAACGGGGTCGCGTCGTTGCCTGCGTCGGTATCGGTGATGATCGCACTTTTCTACTTGCGGCCGCCGTATAGCTGGTTGCTCGGCGGCGCGGTGACGGCAGCGTTGTTCGCGGCGATGGTGTTGCAGCCGAACGGCACCGTACTCAGCGGGGTTACTCAGGTGCTGTTCTGCGTGGTCCTCGGCGTCACGGCGATCACCATGCGCCAGGCGGCGTTCAACGCCGAGCGCGCAGAGCTGCTGCTCGCCCAACTCGAGGATGCGCGGGAGGCCGAGGCGAAAGCGGCGGCGCTCGCCGAGCGCACGCGGATCGCGCAGGACCTGCACGACGTGCTCGCGCAGTCGCTGTCCGGCCTGGCGATTCAATTGGAGGCGGCGCGGCGGATGGCTCGTGGCCAGGACGTCGACGAGCGGTTGCGCGACGTGCTCGAACGTTCCGGCAAGCTGGTCAAGGAAGGCCTGGCCGACGCGCGCCGAGCCGTCGGAGCACTGCGCGGCGATGTGGCAGCGGCACTCGACCGGCTGCCTGAGCTGGTCGAACGCTATCGGAGCGACTTGGAGATGGACGCGACGCTGACGGTCCTCGGGTCGAAACGGGACGTGTCGGACGAGGCCGGGCTTGCGCTGTATCGCGGCGCGCAGGAGGCGCTGACGAACGCGGCGCGCTACGCGCGCGGCTCGCAGACGCTCGTCACGTTGAGCTATGAGGAAAAGGTCACCGTGCTGACGGTCGAGGATCGCGTCACGAGCCCGGGGGCGGCGCCCGCGCCTGCGGTGGTTTCTGGCGGGTCGGGCATGGGGCTGACCGGGATGCGCGAGCGGCTGGCCGAAGTCGGCGGGTGCGCGACGGCGGGACCGACGCTGCGAGGGTGGCTCGTGCGGATGGAGGTTCCCGCGTGAACGGCGGCGAGCAGGGGTCGGCGCAGGGGAGTGCTCCCAGGCAGGGCTCGGCGGGGCGGATTCGGGTTCTGATCGCGGATGATCAGCGAGTGGTGCGCGATGGGCTGGTTCTGCTGATCGGCCTGCTCGATGGGATCGAGGTCGTCGGGGCCGCCAGCGACGGTGCCGAGGCGGTCCGGCTGGCGCACGAGCTGCGGCCCGATCTGGTGCTGATGGACCTGAACATGCCGGTTATGAGCGGCGCTGCGGCGACGGCGACGTTGCGCGAAGAGCTTCCGGGCTGCGCGGTGCTGGTGCTAACTACGTACGCGGACGACGATTCGGTCTTCCCGGCGCTGCGTGCCGGTGCGCGCGGATACTTGACGAAGGACGCTGACGCCGACGAGGTCGAGACGGCGATCCGGAACATTCACAGCGGACGGACGTGGCTCGATCCGATCGTGCAGGAGCGGCTGATCGCGGCTGCGTTGCAGCCGGGTGGCATGGCTAGTGGGGCGGCTGGCGGCGCGAGTGGGGGAGAAGGCGCCGCGAATCAGGAGCCGGCGAGTGCACATGCGCTGCCTGATGGGCTCACGCCGCGTGAGGCCGAGGTCCTGGTGCTGATCGCTGACGGTCTGTCGAACGCGCAGATCTGCTCGCGGCTGGTGGTCAGTCAGGCGACCGTGAAGACGCACATCAATCGGATCTTCGCGAAGATCGGGGTGCACGACCGTGCGCAAGCGGTGCGGTACGCCTATCGCAACAATCTCGCCGGACGGGGTTAAGAGAACGGTGGTGAGAGAGCGCCGCTGCGCACGTGAATGTGCGCTCGGCGTTCAACCTGCTGAGCTGTTCGAGCGTCTCAGTCTCCCGAAAGGGCAGTGCCGCGCACCCAATCGCACGTGGTTCGCCGCGTTAGCTGTTGGATGGAAAGCACCGCGCCTACATTGAGCAGCGGAATCGTGCGATTATCTCGCCGGGGGGACAGGAGTTGCGGGTTATGAACAGGGTCTTCTCTACGGCTCCACGCCGGGCCGTTGGCACGCTCAGCATGCTGGCATGCGCCGCGATCCTGACGGCAGCCTGCACGTCCACCACCACGTCGCCACCGGTGCCGACTGCGGCCGGCGGGTCCGGCGTGAGCGCGAGTGCGAACGCGGCTGGGGGAGGGGCGGCGAGTTCTGCGACGGCGTCGAGTTCGGCGGCCGCGGGAACTGGTGGTTCGGGCGGCTCGGGTGGCAGCGGCGGTTCCGGTGGTTCGAGCACTTCGACGCCGGCCGCGTCGGCGCATGCTCAAGCAGGTGGGCTCAGTACGTGCCTTGTCAGATACCTCAACGCAAGCACCGGCCTGAGCCAGGGCGCCTTGGGCTCGACCTACGTCAACATCGTCTTCAAGAACCTCAACAACGCGCCTTGCACGCTCGACGGTTATCCCGGCGTCTCGCTCGGCGCGGGCAAGCCGGTGAACCAGGTCGGCCAGCCGGCTGATCGCGATCACGCGGTCGCCTCGAACGTGATCACGCTGCCGCCCGGCGGCTACGCGTACGCAACGCTGCGTATCACCGACGCGCTGAACTACCCGGCGACGACCTGCAAGCCGGTGGCCACCACCTGGCTGCTGGTCTATCCGCCGAACACGACGAACCAGCTGTACGTCCCGTACAACACGCACGCCTGCTCAGGGAACATCGTCACTCTGCAGGTGCAGGCCGTGCAGGCGGGCAACGGGGGCTGACCAGGCCTTCTTGCGACGGAAACTCGATGGAAACCTGACTGCGCGCGGTTCTCCCTTGACGCGGCGACTGGTCTGGACCAATCTGTAAGTGCCGCGGCGCACGGCGTGTCATCGCCGTCCCGTGGCGCGGGTCTCCGCGCTGCTCGAACCGAGGAGGACCCGCCGTGAGGCGCCTCTCGCCTGCAATAAACCGCGCCAGAGTCGCAGTCCGAGCCCGCGGTCCGATCGCCGCAGTGGCAGCCGTCGCGCTGATCGCGGCCGCGACCACCGCGCTCTCCATCGGCTCGGCTCGGCCGCCGATGCCGCCGGACTGACCGGGCTGATGGCCACGTACACCCAGACGCAGACCTGGAGCGGCGGCTTCGAGGGCCAATACAGCATCGTCAACAACACCAACGCCACGGTCAACACTTGGACCATGACGTTCGACCTGGCCGCCGGCGAGTCGGTGACCAGCCTGTGGAACGGCACGGTCAGCCACACCGGGAATCACTACACGGTCGCCTCGCCGAGCTGGGCCTCGCCGCTCGCGCCGGGCGCCAGCGCCGACGCGGTCGGGTTCGACGTGAGTACCGGGGCGACCCAGACGCCGCCCGCGAACTGCCTGATCAACAACCAGGTCTGTCAGGGCGTGCCCGCCGACACGGCGCCGCCGAGCACCCCGTCCGGCGTGCACCCCAGCGGCACCGGTCCCGGGAGCATCGCGCTGGCCTGGACCGCCTCGACCGACAACGTCGGCGTCGTCGGCTACCGCGTTTACGAGGGCTCGTCGGTGACGGCTACCGCGACCGGAGCGTCGGTGAACGTGACCGGTCTGCTCGCGGGCAGCAGCCACACCTTCACCGTGACCGCGTTCGACGCCGCCGGGAACGAGTCGGGCCACAGCGCAGCCGTCACCGCAGCCGCGGGTAGCGGCACCGCGCCGGGCGTCGCAGCGCCCTACGTCGACATGGGCGCCTGGCCGACGCCGAACCTGCCACAGATCGCCTCGGCGACTGGGCTCAAGCAGTTCTCGCTCGGGTTCATCATCAACGGCACCGCCGCCTGCACGGCCAGCTGGTTCAACGCCTTCGACCCGGCGACCGCCTGGGACAAGTCAGACTTCGACGCCATCCGCGCGGCCGGCGGCGACGTGCGTCCCTCCTTCGGCGGCGAGAACGGGCAGGAGCTCGCGCAGTCCTGCACCAGTGTCTCCGCGCTGACCGCGCAGTATCAGAAAGTGGTCGACACCTACGCGTTCGACCGGATCGACTTCGACATCGAAGGCTCGGCCGTGGCCGACCACGCCTCGGTGGACCGGCGGTCGCAGGCCATCGCGGCGGTGCAGGCGGCGCAGCGCGCGAAGGGTCGTGACCTGAAAGTCAGCCTCACGCTGCCGGTGCTTCCCAGCGGCCTGACGTCAGACGGCGTATACATCCTGCAGTCCGCGAAGAACTTCGGCGTCACGGTCACCACCGTCAACGTGATGGCGATGGACTTCGGCGACTCCACCGCCCCGAACCCGGCCGGAAAGATGGGCGCGTACGCGATCCAGTCCGCGCAGTCCACGCGCGCGCAGATCGCGTCGGTGTGGACGAACCTGACGACCGCGCAGACGTGGGCCATGGTCGGCGTGACGCCGATGATCGGCCAGAACGACCAGTCCGACGAGGTGGTCGGCATCTCCGACGCTCAGCAGCTGATCACTTTCGCCGGGCAGAACCACCTGAGCGAGCTGGCCTTCTGGGCGGTCACCCGCGACCAGCCGTGCAGCAACGGCGGCGGGCTGTCCACGTGCACTGAGATCAGCTCGACGCCATACCAGTTCTCGAAGATGTTCGCGGGCTACGCCGGATGAGCTAATTCAACTGGCCGACCCGGAGTCTGCGGGTCGGCCAGTTGCGTTCGCGCGTAAGGCAAGTAGGTTAGAAGCGTAGTAGAAGGCTGTCTCCAGCCGATCGGCGCGCAGTGCCACACCCTGGCGCCACCGTGGAGCCGTGGAGCCCCCTCTACCCGATCCACCTGGCACATGCTCGAGCCCTCATGTCCGTCCGCGATCCGGGCGCTTACCGAGGAGTAGCGATGCAAGAGAAAGTCAGGGACTTTGTCATCAACGCGCTGCGCGAGATGAACTACGACGTGAGCGACGTGACCGGCGACACCGACCTCGGGCCGGCCGGGCTCGATCTCGAGTCGCTGGCGCTGGCCGATCTCGCGGTGCAGGTGGAGGACGCGTTCGGGGTCAAGTTCGACCTCGACGAGATGGAGACCACCGCCATGATGACCCTCGACGAGTTCGCCGCCGCGGTGGCCGGCCGGATCACCGTGGCGCCGGCCGCGGGCAACGCGTAGGCCATGAGCGTCAAGAACATCCGCGCCATGCTGGCGGCGGATGCCGAAGTCGGCGCCGGCAATGTCCTGACGGCGCGGATGAGCTACGGCGCCGGCATCGACGTGCCGCTGGTCAGCTTCGACACCGACGTCGACGGACACCCGGCCCGCGAGCCGTTCACCCTCGCCGAACTCGACAACGCCGTTCGTGCCCGCGCTGCCGCCCTGCGCGACCTCGGCGTTCGCCCGCGCGATCCGGTCGCCGTGTACGCGTCGAACGCCTCCGACGCCGTGCTGAGCTTCTTCGCGCTCACCCGCCTCGGCGCGATCCCGGCGCTGGTCAACCCGAACCTCGACGCCGATCGTGCCGCGTTGTTCATCAGCAAGCTGAATGCGGTCGGTCTGCTCACCGATCGGGCGCACCGAGATCGGCTCGCCGGGACGGACCCCGGGACGCCGCTGCTGCCGGACGTCTCGCAGCTCGGATCCGCCGACCCCGATGCGGCGCCAGCGCCCTACCGGCACTGGACGGACGACCCGGTCGCGATCACGCACTCCTCCGGCACGACCGGCATGCCGAAGGCGGTCGTGCACTCGCATTCGAGCCTCTACGCCGCGATCCGATACAGACTCGCGCTGCCGCGACCTCAGGGCTCTGAGCGCATGCTCAGCGCACTGCCGTCGCCGCACGCCGCGACGTTGATCGCGATCAACCTCGCGCTCAGCGCGCAGGCCGAGATCTTGCTGTTGTCCGAGCAGGCGGGCGGCGCCGTGGTCGACGCCATCGAGAGCTGGCGGCCGGGAAGCGTGTTCGGCTTCGCCGCGACCTGGGCCGACCTGGCGCGTCACGACCTGGCCGCGCGTGATCTCAGCTCGGTCGCCTTGTGGTGGAACACCGGCGACTGCGCGCACGAGCCGCACATCAGGAAGCTGATCGCGGTCGGCTCGCGGCAGACCGCGACGCTCGACGGACGCGTGCGCACGCCCGGCTCGGTCTTCGTCGACGGCCTGGGTTCAACCGAGATGGGCCACTCGCACTTCTTCATCACCCACACGCCGCAGACGGACCGGTACGGCCGCTGCGTCGGCAAGCCGCACGCCTTCGTGGACTGCGCAGTGCTTGATCCGAAAGGCCAACCGCTCCGTCCGTTCGAGGTCGGCGAACTGGGAACCAAGTCGCCGACACTGGCGCTGGGCTACTGGAACGACTCGGCCACGACGTACCGCACGCGCGTGCGCGGCTACTTCCTGACCGGCGATCTGGTGTACCGGGACGACGAGGGCTACTACTACCACATGGATCGCCTGGTCGACTCGGTCGAACTCGGCGACGGTAAGCACCTTTACACGGCGATGACCGAAGAGCGGATTCTGGCCGCCTGCCCCGACATCCTGGATTGCACGGTCGTCGCGGTGCACGACGGCCGACGCGTCGTGACGGACATCCTGCTGCAACTGCGCGCCGGGGCCGATCGTGATCGCGACTACGCCAAGGATGTCGGCGCCGCGATCGACGAGCACGTATTCGCCACGCTTCGCGACGTGGTCGTCGTGGACGAAGATTCAATTCCGCTCGGCCCTACCGGCAAGGTGCGCAAAATCGTGCTGCGCCAGCGGCATCTTGCGGAGCGTGGCGCAAGATGAGCCGGCCAAGCCGCGGCGCCACGGTCACCGGCATCGGCGTCGTCACGCCGCTCGGCCGCAAGATCGACGAGTTCTTCGACGCGCTGGTCTCCGGCCGCTGCGGTCTGGTCCGGCCGCCGCAGGACCATCCGGTCGGCGGCTGGCTCGAATCGGCCGGCATCGCCCCGCCGATCGACCCGCGCGAGGTGCTGCCGCCGCGCGAGGGCCGCGGCGTCGACCGGTACATTCTGCTCGCGCTGGCCGCCGCCGCGGACGCGCTGACCGACGCAGGGATCGAAGTCGGCCGGGACGTCGACCCGCGCCGGACGTCCGTCGTCGTCTCGACCGGCGGCGGCGGACTGGAAACTTTCGAGCAGCAGTCGCACCGCAGGCTCGAACGCGGCAGGCCCGGAGTCACGCCGTACCTGCTGCCCGGGATGCTGTCGAACATGGCGGCCGCGCGCATCGCGATCAGGTACGGAATACGCGGCTACAGCTCGGCGATCACCACCGCGTGCGCGGCCGGTGCGCAGTCGATCGCGGAAGGACTGCGGCTGATTCGCGGCGGCAACGCCGACCTCGTGATCTGCGGCGCGGCCGAATCCTCGCTGCATCCGACCATCGCATCGGCGTTCAACAATGCTCGTGCGTTGTCAGAGGGCTGGGAAGATCCGGCTGCGGCGAGCCGTCCGTTCGACAGTCGTCGCAACGGGTTCGTGCTCGGCGAGGGTTCAGCAGTGCTCGTACTCGAACGTACCGAGCACGCCGCCGCGCGTAGCGCGTCCGGCTACGCGGACCTGATCGGCTGGGGCGCCTCCACCGACGCCTTCCACCCGACCACGCCCCGCGCGGACGGCGAGGGTGCCGCCGACTGCATGCGGCTCGCCCTTGAGGACGCGGACGCGCAGCCGTCAGACATCGACTACGTCAACGCGCACGGCACCGGCACGAAACTCGGCGACCTCGCCGAAACGGTCGCCCTGCACGCCGTGTTCGGCGACCATCGTCCGGCGGTCAGCTCGAACAAGGGCGCCACCGGCCACCTGCTCGGCGCCTCCGGAGCCGTGGAGGCAGTCGCGACGGCGCTGAGCATGGCGCGCGGCGTACTGCCGCCGACGGTCAACCTCGACGACCCGGATCCGGCCTGCGATCTCGACCATGTTCGCGGCGTCGCGCGGCCGATGCGGCTTCGCGCCGCGCTGTCGAACTCGTTCGCTTTCGGCGGCCACAACATCAGCCTGCTGTTCGGCCCGGCGAGCATCGCAGAGGCCTGGCCGTCCGGAGGCGTGAAGTAAAGTGCCTTATCCCAGGGTTGACGAGCCCGAGCCGTCTGGTAAAACAGCACTCGTGGATGAACCGCGTGCACGACCGGTCAACTATGCGATCATCGCGCTCGAACGGTTCGCCGAATACGGCGATCGCGCGGCGATCGAGTCTCCCGAGCGCCGCGTGACCTACGCGGACCTGTGCCGTGAGATCCCCGCCCTCGCCGCCGAGTTGCGCCGCCGGGGCATCCCGGCCGGAAGCGCGATCGCGATTCTCGGCGGCAACCTGCCGGAGACGATGGCGCTCCAGTTCGCCGCGCACCTGCTCGGCTGCCGGACCGTGTGGATCGCCGGATACACGCCGCCGCGCGAGCAGAGCGACTACCTCGCGCGAGCCAAGACGGACTTCTTCATCTACGACACGACGTATTACGCCGAGCGCGGCGCCGAGATGGCGAAGCAGTGCGCTGACGGCACGGTGTTCTGCCTCGGCCCCGGCGGCCTCGGCCCGGACCTGCTCTCGCCGCCCGCCGACGCCGCCGGCTCGGCCGTCGTCAATCTCGACACCGTCACCGCCGACGTCGTCACCGCACCCGAATCCGTCTTCTACACCGGCGGCACCACCGGCAGCCCGAAGCTCGTGCACCACGAGCAGCGGTTCTTCCTCGCGCTGCTGGCGATCGGCTCGGCATGGCTGGCCAGCGGCGCTCCATCGCTGCGGCACCTGGCCGTCACCGGCTTCCAGCATGTCAGTGGTCAGATGACCAACCTGCTGATGCTGTTCACCGGCGGCACGCTCATTCTGCGTAACCCGATGGACCCCGCCACGTTGTTCGCGACGCTCGCGCAGGAACGAATCATGAGCGCCCTGCTGACGCCGGTCCAGCTCTACAACGCTCTCGATGATCCCGCGCTCGACACTGCCGACCTCAGCAGCCTGCTGCTGCTGAACATCGGCGGCGGACCGGTCTTCCCGAGCCGGGTGCGGCAGGCGGTCGAACGCTTCGGCCCGCGCATTCGCCTCGTCTACGGGCTCAGCGAGGCCGCGTTCATCACCGAGTATCGCGGCGTGCCCATCGATCCCGAACACCCCGGGCGGCTGAGCTCCTGCGGCTACGTCTTCGCCGACTCGCAGGTCGAGATCCGCGCCGAGAACGCGGCGGCGCTGCCGGTCGGCGAGATCGGCGAGGTCTGGACGTCCGGCTCGCTCGTCATGTCAGGGTACTGGGACGACCCTGAGCTGACCCGGCAGACGCTGGTCGACGGCTGGCTGCGCACCGGCGATCTGGGCTACCTGGACGCCGACGGGTTCCTCTATCTGGTCGACCGCTCGAAGGACATGATCGTCACCGGACTCGGCGCGATGAACGTCTTCAGTAAACCAGTCGAGGACGCGCTCGCCTCGCACCCGCAGGTCCGGCTCGCCGCTGTGATCGGCGTACCGGACGCGCAGCTCGGCGAGGCCGTGTACGCGTACGTGACGACCACGCCGGGCGCGACCGTGACCGAAGAGGAACTGCGCGCGTTGGTCACTCAAGAGCTGAGCGCGTACCAGTCGCCGCGCACCGTCGAATTCGTCGAGACCCTGCCGCTGACCGGGATGGGGAAGGTCGACAAGAAGGCGCTGCGCGCCCGGCACGCCGCCCCGCCCGAGCTGTCGCAGCCGTAGCCGAGCCAAGAATTCGCGTATCCAGCACCGTACTCAACAACCAGAAGATCAGCCCGAGACGGGAGCAGTCACACCGTGGTAGGAATCAGGGTTCTGAATAGCCGGGTCCTGGAGACGACCGTCGGCATCGTCGCCGGGATCAAGCCCGGCCAGCTGTCGGCGCCGACTCCGTGCACCGAGTGGGACCTGCGCGCCTTGCTCGAGCACATGATCGGACAACACTACGGTTTCGCGGCAGCCGCGCGCGGCGAGGAGTCGGACCGCTCGGTCTGGGAGCCCCGGCCGCTCGGCGATGACCTGCTGGAGCAGTACACGGAGGCGGTGCGCGAGGTCACCAGGGCGTTCAGCGAGGAAGGACCGATCGGCCGCCGGTTCGTGCTGCCGGAGATCCACGAGACGCGGCGATTCCCAGCGCCGACCGCGATCAGCTTCCACCTGCTCGACTACGTCGTGCACGGCTGGGACGTCGCGCGCTGCGTCGGCGCGGTCGCCCAATACGACGACGACCTGGTCGCCGCCGCGCTCGCCGTGGCCGAACAGATCCCGCGAGACGGAAGCCGGCTCGAGCCCGGAGCGCTATTCCGTCCGAACGTGTCAGTGCCCGAGGACGTCTCACCGATGGACCGGTTGATCGCCTTGACGGGACGCTCGCCGAGTTGGCCGGACTAGAGCTGATTCGGCTAATCCTGATTGGCCGATCGACTGATTTCCATTCCTGATTTACTCTCCGGTTATGGCTATCGAACTCGGGCCGCGGGAGATCGTCGATCCATATTGCCTGCGGCCGGGGGAGGCGGCAGTGTTGCTGGCCGGACACCCGTGGCGCCGATTCGCCGCGATCGGCGACAGCATCGCGGAGGGTATCGGCGAGCCGAGTCCCGGATATCCGGACCAGCCCTGGATTGATCGAATAGCCGCAGAGCTCGAAGATGCTGCGAATGCAGATTCTGCGGGAGCAGGGTTCGAATACCGGAACTTCGGATATCGCGAGACGCGCACGGCCCAAGTGCGCGCCACGCAGCTCGAACCAGCCTGCGAATTCGCCCCCGATCTCGTCATGGTCGCCTGCGGCGGTGCGGACGCACTCTCGCGAAGCCATGACGCCGACTCCGTCGAGGCGGAACTGCGCGCGATCGTCGCCCGGTTCCTGGAGATCGGCGCCGAAGTGATCACGGTGAGCATGTTCGACGGCTCGTACTCGCCGGTCGTGCCCAAGCGACTGCGCGAGGGTCTGCGCGTCCGGCTGCACGACCTGTCCGCGCGCAGCCGACGTATCGCGTCGGATCTCGGCACGATCCACGTCGACTTCACCGACCACCCCGCCACGCCGGACCGGGACCTGTACAGCTCCGACGGCAGGCACGGCACCCGCCGGGGCCACGCCATCGCCGCCGCGGAGACGGTCCGCCGGCTCGGCGAGCGACTCGGCAACGCTGTCGCGTTTGCCGCCCTCGCGAGCGAAACAGCATCGTCATCGGCCCCCTCGTCCGTAGTCGACAACGTGGCCCCGAGATGACCGCGAATGGCGCGAGCCCCGCGATGCCCGGCCGCCCCGAACGCCGGGCGATCTTCTCCATCCTCACCGGCGGCTGGATCGCGCAAGCCTGCTACGCGGTCGCCAAGCTGGGCGTACCCGACGCGCTGGCCGACGGTCCGCTCGGCGTCGACCTTCTTGCCGCGAAGGTCGGGGCGAATCCGCACGCCTTGGACCGCACGCTTCGCGCGCTGGTCGCCGCAGGTCTCTTTCACGAGACGTCGGCCGCGACGTTCGAACTGACCGCCACCGGCCGCTTGCTGTGCTCCGACACCCGGGGCTCGAGCCGACTGGCCGCGATCATGTTCGGCGAAGAGGTCCACGAGGCGTTCGGCGAAATCCTTTACACGCTGCGTTCCGGCCGGCCCGCGTTCGAGAAGATCCACGGCGAGCCGTTCTACGACTACCTACGTGAACACCCGCAGGCTGCTGCGATGTTCGCCACCGCGATGGGTTCGGCCGCCGTGCCGATCGTGCTCTCCCGCTGCGATCTGGGTCAGCCAGGCACGGTCGTGGACATCGGCGGGGGAGATGGCGGCCTGCTCGCCAGGGTCCTGAGCCGGTATCACGAGGCGCGCGGTGTGCTGGTCGAACTGCCGGACGCGATCGAGAAGGCGAGGACCCGGCTTGCTTCGTTCGACCACGCCGACCGCATCGACTACGTCTCGGCCAGCTTCTTCGAGCCCGGCTCGATCCCCGCCGACGCGGACGTCTACACGCTCTCGCGCATCCTGCACAACTGGAACGACGCGGCGGCCGTGCAGATCCTGCGCCGCGTCCGCGAGGCGACGCCGATGCACGCGCGGCTGTTCGTGTTCGAATACCTGATTGAAGATCCAATCGAGGAGCATTCGGACGAAGCGGGCACCGCGCTGAACGCGATCGACCTGCTGATGCTAGTCATGCTCGAAGGCTACGAACGCTCGGCGGAGCAGTATCGAGCGCTGCTAGCACAAGCAGGGTTCGAAGTGCGCGAGGTGCACGCTCCGCCATTGCCGGCCACTCGGACTGAGAGCGCCATCGAGGCGGTGCCCGTCTCCGTACCCCGGCCCCACTTCTCAAACACCCCCTAGGAGGAGCGGCGAAGGAAGTTCATGCTCGGGATGCATCCGCAGCAGCGTCAGAATCGTGCCGGCCACGCCGTTGAGCAGCCCGGGAGCGATCGACTCGGCGATCTGAGCGGTTGTCGTCGGTTCCTGCTCCAGCACGTCGATAAGCCGTTGCGGAGCGATCTCCTCCCCGAGGAGACGTGCGGCTGCGGCATGAAACTCCCACGTTCCGGCCGCGCCGTGGCACAGTGATCGACTGTCGTCCGCGGTCGACGAAGCCAGCAGTTCTGCCGCATTGCGCGCTGGATCAACGTACGCCAGATCACAGGCAACCAGTCCGATACCGGCGATGCCTCGGCACCAGCCGGAATCGTCGGCAGACTGCTCGATCGCCGCGATCGGATCGAAGACGTCTTTGGCGACTGCACGCCAATGATCGCGCCGCTCATCGTCACCGGCCGCGCTCGGCGCGATCCGGAGCAGGGCCCAGCCGATGCCTGCTCGTCCATATCTGAATCCGACGTCGCTTACCGGCTCGAGGCGCGCCAACAGATCGGCGGCGGTCGCGGCGAGGTCGAGCCAGCGATCGTCACCGGTCGCGTCGGCCAGGCCGAGTAGCGGCGTGATCGTTCCGGCAAGGCCGGACGACCAATCCGCGCTCCACCGGGCGTTGTCGGCGTGAAGACCCTTGCCGAGCAGCACTGCGCGAGCGACGGCGCGATCGAGAAGGGCACGATCGTCGAGCAGCCGGGAGAGAGTCGTCCAGGTCCACACTTGGCCCGCGAGGCCCACCAACGCGCCGATCCGGTGCGAGCGCCGCTGTTCTTCCGCGGCGCGCAGGGCAGCCAGTGTTCCCGGCAACAGCTCGCTGATTCCGTCGACGTGATCGGCACGGCCGGCCGCGACCTCGTGGACGTATCCGGCCAGGCAGAGCGCGACTCCGGGTAGACCGCTGTGCAGATCCGGTCCGAGCGCGCGGACGGCCCAACCCTTTTCGCCGATCACCGGTCCGATCCAGGTCACTGACTCGTCTGTGCCGTGAATCGCCGTGTCCCGCAGGGTGCGCACCGAGTCGGCCGCCAGCTTTCGGCTAGACGCATCAGTAGTGATCGCTGGTCTGGCGGATGTTGTCGTGCTGCGAGGGAAGCCGTCGCGATAGACGCCTGCGAGGCTGAAGCGGATCAGCCTCGCCTCCAGCTCCAGATCGGCTGCGCGCCAGTTGTCGATCGCGGCGGCGAGCTGAGACTCGTCGATGTGCGCGGTGAACACCGGGGTGTCGCCGATGAGCAGTTCGGCGATCTCGGTGTTGATCGTCGTATCGTCGCCGGGAGCGATGGGATTCCCGCGCGCGTGACGTCGCAGCGCAGCGCGTGCGTGCTCGATCGCGGCCGCTTCGTCGTGCAGCGCGGCGGGATGCCAGAGCATGCGGCGGATGTCGCCGTAGACCTGCGTCGAGCGCACGACCCTGCGCACTTCGCAGCCGAGGAACGGAGCGAGGAACGCAGACAGACGACCGCTCGCGTCGAGCGCGCGCATTCGAGCGCTCAGTTCCAGGAAGCCGGAGACGATCTGCTCCCAGAACCTTTCGGGAACCGGATCAGGGTTCGGATGATTGCGTACCTCGACGATGCGCGCCTCGCCGTATGCCAAGCGCGCGCTGTCCGTTCCGCCGCCTGTGATCGTGGGAGCGGTGAGTGCGGGCTGCTCTCCAGCCAGACGGCCGACTGCGGAGACGTCGATGCCTGACAGCAGGTCGACTCGCATCGGGAGAATTCCGGTGCGCAGAACGGCGTGGTGGAGGATCTGTGACGCGACGTCCGCGGCGGTCCCGGCGTGCGTTGGCGGAGCCGGGGAGGCGAGCATGGTCTCCGCGTCCACGACGACCGGGATCGGACCGTGCGCGACGATGTTCTCCGCGTGCAGATCGGTGCCGCCGATGAGGCGCATCACCGCTAGCCATCGGCCGAGGTTTGCGTAGAAGACCGCTGTCTCGGCGTCGTTCGCGCAGTATCGGTGTTCGACGAACGCGCTCCAGCCGAAGGCGTCGCGCGCGAGCGTTGGCGCGGTTCTGATCCGCTCGGGCTCCGGCAGCAGCGTTGCGAGGACCGTGTCGAGCGCGGCGTCTACTTCCAGAGGCCGCGGCTTGTACATCAGTACTCCGCTATCGAATTCGAGGCGGGAGACCGTGTGGCCGCCTCGGTGTGGGTCGCCGGCGCCGAGCCGTAGGCTGCGCAGCTCGCCGAGCGGCTGTGCGTGCGCGTCAGAGGTCGGGGATGCCTGGGTGGCTAGTCGTTCGAGGTCGGGGCGGTCCGCCACGAGACGTTCCGCGAGCGTGCCAACGGCCTCGATGAGGTTTCGTCCAGCGGCGTCGATTCTGGTGAGCAGCGTGGGGTAGCGCTCTGTGATCGCGGCGCGGAATGCCGCAGTCGCGGCGCGGTCCACGAAGGCTGACCAGCGTGCCTTCTCGTCGCCGCGGCCCAGTTCGCCGGCCATTGACGCGGCGTGCAACTCCAGCAGCAGCACGCGGTTGAGCTGCTGCTGGGTCACCGACCGCAAATGGCTGCGGGCGTCGCGGTAGATGATCCAGGCGTCTGGCCCGGACAGATCCGCGACGCCCGCGATGCGTTCACGCAGACGATCGGTCAACGCCGAGGTGAGTGCCTCGGCGGGGTGGGCGAACCAACCACCGCTGCTCTCGGTCCGGTCTTCCTGCGGCGATGCACGACGAGTATGCATCGCGTCAGCTCCTCCTAGACCGGACCCAGGCGAGAGTCTGGCAGGACAGTCAGCTGACGGCCAGGCATAGGTCGTTAGCGGTGACCATCGCGTCGTTGGCGGTGACACAGGAGTCGTTGGCCGTCACGAGCATGTCGTTCGCTGTGACGAATGAGTCGTTCGCGGTCACGAACATGTCATTGGCCGTGACGAAGGAGTCGTTGGCCGTGACGAACATGTCGTTCGCCGTCACGAAGGAGTCGTTCGCCGTCACGAACATGTCGTTGGCCGTGACGAACGAGTCGTTGGCGGTGACGCAGGCGTCGTTCGCCGTGACGAAGGACTCGTTGGCCGTCACCATGGCGTCCTCGACGGCGCCGAAGGTCGCGCCGGCGAACAGGGGGCCGGCGGGATTGGCCTTACCGTGGGCGCTGACGGCGCCCGAAAGCCAGGCTGAAACAATCCGCTGGGATACTGCGTTGGTCATCACTTCGCCTTTCCGCGAAACCGGATCTCGGGAAACGGGGTTGGGCTGTGCCTCGGAGCGTCTTGCGGGCGGAGCAAGACCGGCGGACATCGTGCCTGCGGGATCACCGCGATATTCCCAGACCCGGTTCTTGATCCGCGTTGGCGTACCGGCCGACAGCGCGCCGATGGGCATGCTGGCATGGCTGTGGACCGCGACTATTGACGTTATCAGCGCTCTGTGTGGTGTGGAAGGGGCCGAATGAACTAAAGCGAAACCGCCGCGAGAATTGGATCTCGCGGCGGCTTTGATCGTGAACTGCTTTGATCGTTGATATTGAACCAAATTGATCAGTGCTCTGTTTTTGGATCAGCTTATTGCGGATCTTTTATGGCTGGCGCAGCGTCAGCCGCTGGTGGCCAGGGCCTGGAGACGCGAGTACGCGCCGTTGAACACGTCCTGGTCGCCGGGCTGCGAGCCCGAGCTGGCGTACTGCCAGAACGTGTAGAAGCCCCAGCCCGCCGGCAGCGGGCCGCCGCCGCTGGCGGTGTAGTTGGCGATCCACAGCGGGTCGTACGCGGCGAAGCCGGAGTAGTTCCCGGTGCAGGACTGCCACCAGTTCGTGGTGCTGTAGATCACCGGGTACGCGTGCTCGCGCGCCGCGTACTCGTTCACGAAGTTCCAGATCCAGTTGACCATCGAGCTCTGCGACAGCCCGTAGCAGGTGGCGCCGTACGGGTTGTACTCGATGTCCAGCGCGCCCGGCAGCGTCCTGCCGTCGGCGGACCAGCCGCCGCCGTGCCCGATGAAGTAGTCGGCCTGCGCGGTGCCCGAGGAGTTGTTCGGGATCGCGAAGTGGTACGAGCCACGGATCAGGCCGGCGTTGTACGAGCCGTTGTACTGCTGGGCGAAGTAAGGGTTCGTGTAGTACGTGCCCTCAGTCGCCTTGATGTAGACGAAGTCGATGTGCGGCGCGACCGCGCCCCAGTTGATGTTGCCCTGGTATCCGCTGACGTCGATGCCGGGCAGCTGCGGCACCGACGCGCGGGGGCTGGCGGTGTTCGTCGCCGCGGCGGGTTGGTGCGCCGCGATGGTCGAACCCAGGTAGTCGAGTAGCGGGTGAGTGACGTTCTCGGGGTGGACCGGCGTGGGGTAGTTGGTCGGCCGGACCGCGACGCGCTTGCCGGTCACGGTGGTCGCCCAGCTCCAGCCGTCGGAGCCCGAGGTGGTGGACGCACTGCTCGATGCGGTGTGGGTGGTTCCCGAAGCGGTTCCCGCGGCGTTGTCCAACGCCGCGGCGTTCGCGGCCGGGATGGTGCCGGCCAGGGCCGCGCCGAACAGCGCGGCCGCCGTGACGATCACGGCGGCGCGACGGGTGGCGGCGTGGGTTGTCCGCATACGCCCGAAGTGTCCCATGCATTGTCCTCATCAGATTGTTGTTCCGTACAGGACGGATCCGAGTGAGAGTACTGCTACATAGAGTGAGTTGGGCACTACGGACAAGCGAAATTATGGTGCAATCCTGATACACTATCGAACTCGCGTACAATTCCTGACGTCTCATCTGTGAACAGGTGAGCGCCTACGCATTGGTGCGGCGTTTGCGGGAGTGTTCTGCGAGTGGCTAGCCCGCGCCCGGAACGGTGTCGAGGTACGTCGGATTGGACCCGGTCCGTCGGCGCAATTCGGCCGCGCCTGCCGCGTGATCGACGAGCTTGAAGTCCTTCACGCCAACCGTGAAATCGAAGTAGACCAGCGCCTTCACCGTATGCGGGTGCGCGGCTGCCCAATCGAGGATCAGGTCGATCGCGGCGGCGGTGTCCGGCTGCGGCAGCTGCGGTGCCCACTCGGCGAGCATCAGCGGTTTGTCGTGAGCGGCGGCGAAGTCTGCCAGAGGGTTGAGTCCGTCCGGGCTGTTCATGAGGAAGTCGGTCGGCGCGCTCTGCGGATAGCCGTCAACGCCGACCCAGTCCACGTACGAGTCGCCGGGGTACCACGCGGAGACGTCCGTCGCGTTCGGTCCGGGCCAGGTGTTCACGCACCACACGAACGCTGCGTTAACCGCACCTTCGGCTTGGAAGACTTCGTACACGTGCCGCCACGCCGCGATGTACGCACTCGGCGGCACCTGCGGCGCGTTCCACTCCGGATACCAGTCAGAGTTCATCTCCCAGTCGGGACGTACGAACACCGGCCGGTCGAACTGCTTCACCGCGTCGGCCTGCGCACGCAGGTACGCGTCCTGCGCGCCGGAGGCGACCGTGCCGTCGACCAGCGGCAGGTTCCACGAGACCATCGGCGTCATTCCGGGCTTCGAGGCCGCATTCGCCAGCGTCCGGGCGAACGAGCCGTCCGGGTGCGTGTACTGGTTGTAGATCGCCGGATGCGTTGTCATCCCGGCCGCGTCGTCGAACGCGTCGATGCGTTCGATGTCGGTCGAGACGCCGAGGTAGACGCTGCCGTTCGGGGGCTCGAACTTCGCGCCGGAGGGGCCGTAGACGGGTTCGAACTCGGCGACGGGACGGCTGTCCGGGGACGTGACCTTGGCGGGGGAGTGGTGGGTCGCGGCGCTCGAGCCGGAACCGGCGCGGGCGGCCGAGACGGCGGCGGCGAGGCCCAGGCAGACCACCAGGGCCACGAACCGCCAGTACCGCTGCCAGTACCGAGTCACCGGCACATCGTATGTGGCCACGCGGTACTGATCACGGACGTCGCAAGGCAGGCGTCAATGCCCGGCGAGCAGGTTGGAGATGAAGATGCGAACCTGCGTGCGGCTGCGCAGACCGTTCACGGCCTGCGAGCGGAACCAGGCGAACTGCGGGGAGCGGCCGTCGACGCCACGCAGCGGATCGACCTGCAGCACGCCCGCGATGATCGGCCGGTTGCCGGCCCGAATCGTCATCGGCGCCCAGTAGTACATAAGGCAGTCCGCCTCGACGCGCCGCACGCTCTTCTCGTCGTTGAGGATCACCGCGCTGCGCCGCACGATGTTCGCCGCGTCGTCGCGCAGCCGGGCCAGCACCGGGCCGTACTCGACGTTGATCGGCGGTCCGGCACTTGCCGAGAGCCAGCCGTCCGCGCCGAGGCGGAATGGCGTGTAGATCACCTCGGTGTCCTGGCGGGCGCCGAGATACGCGGCGTTGAGGTCGTGGTTCGACGGGAAGAGGTACCACAGGTCGCCGGGCATGAATCCGAGCGGCACCCCGGACATCTGCGTCAGCCACTCGTTCAGCGCCCCGGCGAGCGTCGGCGCCAGGTCGCGGGTCACCTCGGCTCGGTTGATCGGATGGTGCGCGTGGGTGTGCGCGAGCGGTTCGAGTCCGTACAGTGCCGCGCTCTCCCAGTCGATCATGTTCGGGCCGCCGGCGATCAGGTAGCAGTCGCCGGTCGAGCGATCGCGGCCGACGCCCCACTCGTGCCGGCGCGTGTCGTAGGCGCGCCGGATGACGACTCCCGACTCGATCAGCGCGCTTTGATCCCCGGCCGCGAGGCGGCTGAGGACCAGGTGTCCGTGCTCGGCGCTCTGCAGCCGTCCGACGATCCTGGGCACGCCGTCCAGCGCCTGCGCCGGATCGATCAGCTCCGTGGGCTGCCAGGCCGGTCGGCCGCCCGGCGGCTCGTAGAACGGGTTGTAGTTGACGGTCATCGGCCGCCCCTCCGTGGTCGATGCTGGCCTGTTCGATTAAGGCGCGGCGGCCATACGGTTGCCTCCGGTATCCGAAAAGAGGGGCGTGGGATACCTGCTGATACAGCAAGGCAGCTTCCTGCAGCCGGATCGTGACGACCACTGAGCTGGACCTGCTGCTCGATCCGCTTCCGCCACCAGCGTGAACACGCGAAGATCGAAGACCAGAGGACTGGGAAGCACCGTCAGGTTACTGATCGTAGTCACACGCGACGCAAAGTAACCGTTTTCCATCTGGAATGATAATTAGGTTACCTTTGCTAAGTACTTTTTGGAGGCTGGCCGGATCGAAGGGCGGATGCGGATGACGACGACGGGCACCGAAGGCACCAACGGAGCTCCACAGCGCGCCCGCTGGGTCGGGGCCGATCACCCGCACTACAAGTGGATCGCCCTGTCGAACACCACCCTCGGCATGCTCATCGCGACGATCAACAGCTCGATCGTGCTGATCTCGCTGCCGGCGATCTTCAACGGCATCCGGCTCGACCCGCTGCAGCCGGGCAACGTCAGCTACCTGCTGTGGATGCTGATGGGCTACATGCTCGTCTCGGCGGTGCTCGTGGTCGCGCTCGGGCGGCTCGGCGACATGTACGGCCGGGTGCGCATCTACAACGCCGGGTTCCTGATCTTCGCGGTGACCTCGATCATCCTCTCGCTCGACCCGCTGCACGGCGGCGCCGGCGCGCTGTGGCTGATCCTCTGGCGCGTCGCGCAGGCCGTCGGCGGCTCGATGCTCATGGCGAACTCCGCCGCGATCATCACCGACGCGTTCCCCGCCAAGCAGCGCGGCATGGCGCTCGGCGTGAACATGGTCGCCGCGATCGCGGGTTCGTTCATCGGCCTGGTCCTCGGCGGCGTGCTTGCCGAGTGGGACTGGCGCAGCATCTTCTGGGTTAATGTGCCGATCGGACTGTTCGGTACCGTTTGGGCGTATCGCTCGCTGCACGAGACGGGGATACGCAAGAAGGCACGCATCGACTGGTGGGGCAACGTCACCTTCGGCGTCGGACTGACCGCGCTGCTGGCCGGGATCACCTACGGCATTCAGCCATACGGCGGGCACACGATGGGGTGGACGAACCCGTGGGTCATCGCCGGACTCGTCGGCGGCGTGGTGCTGCTGGCCGTCTTCTGCGTCGTTGAGATGCGTGTCCCCGAGCCGATGTTCCCGCTGCGGCTGTTCCGCAACGCGGTCTTCACCGGCGGCAACGCCGCAGCGCTGCTCGGCTCCATAGGCCGGGGCGGAATGCAGTTCATGCTGATCATCTGGCTTCAGGGAATCTGGCTGCCACTACACGGCTACGACTACGCGCAGACTCCACTCTGGGCCGGCATCTACCTGCTACCGCTGACGGTCGGCTTCCTCGCTGCCGGCCCGGTCGCCGGGCACCTGTCCGACAAGTTCGGCGCGAGACTGTTCGCCGCCGGCGGTCTGGTCGTGATGGCCGTGTCGTTCGCCGGACTGCTCCTGATCCCCACCAACTTCGCCTACGGCTGGTTCGCCGCGCTGGTCTTCCTCAACGGACTCGGCGGCGGACTGTTCGCGGCGCCGAACACGTCGATCATCATGTCGAACGTGCCGGCCGAGGCACGCGGCGCCGCCTCCGGTATGCGCGCCACGTTCCAGAACGCGGGCATGGTGCTGTCCATCGGCATCTTCTTCTCGCTGATGGTCGCCGGCCTCGCCGGCTCGCTGCCGCACACCCTCACCAGCGGCCTGACCGCGCAGGGCGTGCCGCTCGCCAACGCGCAGACGGTGGCGAACCTGCCCCCGGTCGGCACGCTGTTCGCCGCGTTCCTCGGCTACAACCCGATCCAGCAACTGCTCGGCCCGCAGGTGCTCGACAACCTGCCCGCCGCGAACGCGCACACGCTGGTCGGCCGCCAGTTCTTCCCGAACCTGATCTCCGGGCCGTTCCACGACGGCCTCGTGGTGGTCTTCCTGCTGGCGATCGTGATGTCGCTGATCGCCGCGGGCGCGTGCCTGATCCGCAACAAGCGTGCCGAAACTGACGGTGACACAGACGCGCGGCTAGCCGAGGCACTGCCGGCTGACGCGCGGTCATGAGCGTTGCTCAGCCTTGGCTTCAGCCACAACTGATGATCTGACAGATCGTTGACTTCGAGCCCACGGCGTGTCTGATGATTCGCCAACTTCCAACTGCGGGATAACTCAGAATGCCGATACCGTGCTCCGGGGCGGTCCGGCCACCCTGAGATTCAGGACCCTTCGAGGGGGAGGCGCGATTCGCGTTGCTCGAAGGGATGACCGCGCAGGCGGGGCGTGTCGCGTGCGAGCGCGCGCCCGGCGCAGAGGAGGGGCGGCGATGAACTCCGGTCCTGGCCCGCGTGTTTTCGTGGGCGTAGATCGCTCGATCCCAGGCCTGGCCGCGCTGCGGTTCGCGGTCGCCGAAGCCAGACGGCGCGGCGCACCGCTGTATGCGGTACGCGTGTCAGAACATCTGACGATGCATGAGGCCGAAGAGATCGACGCCGCGTTCGCCGAAGCCATGGGCGGCTACCCGGACGATCTCGTAGTCCGCCGCGAAATCCTGGTCGGTCCGGTCGCCGATACCCTGACGCGCCGCGCGCACTACGACACGGACGTCCTGATCATCGGCACGCACGGCGGCAACCGTCGGCACGTGTTCGGGCCCGGCTCAATCAGCCGCGCGTGCGTGCGAAAGGCCCGGTGCCCGGTGCTAGTCGTGCCCGGCCCCGAAATGGCCGCGCTACTCCCCGCACGTGGGGAGCAGCCGGCTCATCCAGGCGTTCCGCCCTCGGCGGTCTTGCGCCCGCCCGGACCCGCGCGGCGGCGTGGCACGGTATTGCGATACTCCTGGCTGGGCTATTCCTGGTAGCCGCCCTTGGTCAAAGAGTCGGTCAAGAATCCCGCAGTCCCTGATCGGGATCGCGCACGTCCACGTGTGGGAAATCTGGACGTGCCGACGATCGCCGAACCGGGAAGGGAACAGCCACCGTGCGCCGACTTGTCATCTCCGTCACCGCGACTGTGCTGACCATGTTGGGCCTGCTGGTCTGGAAGGCCGGCGCCACAGCGAAGTCGGCGGCCGCCCGAGCCATGAGCAACGCGGCCGTGCGCACCGAAACCGGCGGCAACGGCACGACGGTGGTGACCGGCCCTCAGGTCGTCCTCGCGCACGGAATCGTCCAGGTGCGCGCAACGATCGCCAACGGACGCATCGTCGACGTCGCCGCGCTCTTGCTCCCGCACGACAATCCGCACTCGTACGGTGAATCGACTGCCGCGGCCGTGAAGCTGCGCACCGAGGTGCTGACGAAGCAGAGCGCTAACGTCGATATCGTCTCCGGCGCCACGTACACCTCGCGCGGCTACATCAGCTCCCTGCAGGCCGCTCTCGACGCCGGGCGCCACTGAGCACCGGCGACAGGCGCTCAGTCCCGGACCGCGACGACCAACGTGTCGATCGCCGGCCGTGGAGCTCCGTCCACCTGACGCGTCACACGCTCTGCCCGCTCAATCCGCAGCTCGCTGAGCGACGCCGTCACCGACTCGGGCGTATGGAGGATGGTCGGGTCCTGCGGTCCGCCGTACCCCTCCGCCGGGTTCGTCGCATCGTGCCCGATCACGAACAGCCGTCCACTTGGCGCGACCGCGTCTGCGGCGCGGCCGAACACGGTCTGCATGTCGTGCGGCGACAGGTGCAGATACGCGATCAGCACTAGATCAAATCCGCCGGGTTCGGGTACGTACGTCGTGACATCGGCCGCGACCCAATCAAGCTCGAGCTTGTTGTTCAGTTCGAGCCCATCCTTCGCGGCCCGCTCGCGCCCCTTGTCCAGCGCGACCTCGGAGAAGTCCACCGCGGTGACCCGCCAGCCCCGCCGCGCGAGCCACAGCGCGTTGCGGCCCTCGCCGCAAGCGAGATCGAGCGCGCGTCCGGGCGTCAGGTCGCCGAGCTGCTCGGCGACGAAGCGGTTCGGCGCCAGGCTCCAGATCCATTCGGCCTGGCGGTAGCGCTCGTCCCACGCGGTTCTGTCCATGTCCCCATCATTCCGCGTAGCGCAGGTAGAGAACCCGTGGTTGGCTCCGACTCATGGGTGAAAGGTGAAGCAGCCAATCGAGTGAGGACAGGACAGGATCCGATCATGAACGCAGTGACGTCCAACGAAATCGCCGCCACCGAGGCCACCACCACCTCAGCCGACGGCACCACCATCGCCTACGACCGACGCGGCACCGGACCCGCGGTGATCCTGGTCGGCGGCGCGAACCAGTACCGCTCGTTCGACCCCCGCACGGCGCAGATCGCCGACCTGCTGGCCGCGCACGGCTACACCGTCGTGCACTACGACCGACGCGGACGCGGCGGCAGCGGAGACACGGCGCCTTACGCGACCGAGCGCGAAGTCGAGGACATCGCGGCGCTGATCCGCGAGGTCGGCGGCTCGGCGATGCTCTACGGGATGTCATCGGGCGCGGTGCTCGTGCTCGACGCGATCGCCGCCGGCCTGCCGGTTACCAAGGCCGCGCTCTACGAGCCGCCGTTCATCGTGGACGACAGCCGCGCGCCGCTGCCCGACGACTACCGCGAGCACCTAGACGCGCTGGTCGCGGCTGACCGTCGTGGCGACGCCGTGGAGTATTTCCTGACCGTGGCCGTCGGCGTGCCCGCGCAGATGGTCGCTGGGATGCGGCAGGCGCCGATCTGGCCGGGCTTCGAAGCCGTCGCGCACACGCTGCCCTACGACGCCGCG
Organism: uncultured Actinomycetota bacterium; assembly: GCA_963714445.1. Lineage (GTDB taxonomy): Bacteria > Actinomycetota > Actinomycetes > Streptomycetales > Catenulisporaceae > Actinocrinis. The sequence continues at coordinate 8,131 of CAVQPP010000220.1, read as the reverse complement.
TTGATGGAGGGCACGCTGGACAATCGTCCGCTACCCAAGGACCGTTGGGCCGCTGTCACGATCCCGGTGTTCATCGGCAACGGCGATCCGGGAAGGCAGCAAATGCAGTCCGCTGCGGACGCGCTCGCCGAGCTGCTGCCGGACACCCGCCGCGCCACGTTCGACGGCCAGGACCACGGCATCGAACCCGCGGTCATCGTCCCGGCCCTCGCCGAGTTCTACCGTTGATCAGAGTAATGACTCTGATCAGGTGACGGGGACGATTCGGGCGGAGAGCAGTTGTCCCCTATCGATCTCAAGAATGCCGAGCGTGCCGTGCGGCTGCCTGCGCCGGTCGGTCGGCGAACCCGGGTTGAAGATGCGTACGCCGTCGCCGGTCTCGTCGAGCGGAATGTGCGAGTGGCCGAAGACGACGAGCTGCGCGTCCGGGAAGCGGCGCCGCATGCGAGCAGCGCGACCGATCGCGGGTCCGGAGTCGTGGATCATTGCCACCGGCAAGCCGTCGAGCTCCAACCGAAGCTCTTCCGGCGCGCCCCACGCCGCGACGTCTGCGCCGTCGTTGTTGCCGAGCACCGCACGCACCGGGGCGTACTCAGACAGTTCGTCGAGTACGCCCGCGGTGCAGACGTCGCCAGCGTGCAGAATCACGTCCGCGCCGGACAGGTGCTCAGCGACGGCTGGCGGACAGCCGCGCCAGCGCCGGGGCGCGTGCGTATCCGATAAGACGACGACTTTCATGCGGTGCGTTTCATGCGGTGCTGACTACTGGTACGACTACTACTCGTCGACCGACTCGATGGTGACGCCGCGCCAGAACGCAACGTAGTCGCGAATCTGCGCCGCCTCGTCCTTGGGCTCGGGGTAGTACCAGGCCGCGTCGGTGTTGTCCGCGCCCTCGACGTTCACCGTGTAGTAGCTGGCGACGCCTTTCCACGAGCACACCGTGGTGGTCTGGCTCGGCGCGAAGAACTCCCGGCGCACCGCCTCCGGCGGGAAGTAGTGGTTGCCCTCGACGACGACCGTCTTGTCGCTCTCGGCCAGGACCTGGCCCTTCCACACCGCGCGCATCGTCATGACGTGTGATCCTCTGTCTTCGTCTCAGTTGCGAGTTCGGTTACGAGTTCGTCGGCCAGCAGATCCATCAGCAGGCCGTCGTGCCACGTGCCGTCGGCGCCACGCTCGTAACGGCGCATGACACCGACCGGCCTGAAGCCGACCTTCGTGTAACAGCGAATCGCTGCTTGGTTATTCGCCGCCGGGTCGATCGTAAGCCGGTGGTGCCCGTAACTGACGATCAGATAGCGCGCTACGGTGTAGACCGCGTCAGCGCCGAGCCCACGTCCGTGGACCGCCGCGTCGAGGTAGATGTCGATGGATGCATGCCGGTAGTCCGGCTCTTCCTCGGCCGTCCACTGAATCAGGCCGACGATACGGTCGTCAGACTCAATGATGAGGCTGTGGGCTTCCTCGTCGGCGAGTTCGTCGGCGACGGTCGCGGCCAGATCGGGGCCGCCGCGCCACCACCGGTACACCTCGGGATCTGACCGGATCGCGACGAGCGCGGGGATGTCGGTCCGCTGTGCCACACGCAGCGTTACCCGCGCGCCGTGCAACACAAGGGACGCTGGCTTCGACGCATTCATATCTCGCGACCTTAGCGACCGACCGCGCTCTGCTCAGCTGTATTACGCCAGGCGGCATAACGCGCCGGGTCCTCGATGATCCGCCGGATCGTCACGGTGCCCGCACCGAGCAGCGGTCCACGCCGTCCTAGCTCGGACAGTTGCAGCTCCTCGGGATTCCACGGCCGTACCGTCACGCGCGCCGCCAACTCGCCGCGCATGCCGGGCAGCAGCCACTCGCCGAGTTCCGCGTACGCGCCGCCGAGCACCAGCGCCGAGGGATCGAGCAGGTTCACCGCGCCGGAGAGCGCCGTGCCCAGCGCCCGGCCCGCCTGCTCCAACGCATCAAGCACGCGCTGATTTCCGGCCAGCGCCTCATCGGTCAGCGCCTTGATGCGATCGCTGCCCCCGCTGCTCAGCCCAGCGGCACGTATCACGGTGTCTTCGCCCGCGTACTGCTCCAAGCAGCCGCGCGCACCGCAACTGCACACGGGACCGTCGGGATGCACCGGCACATGCCCCAACTCGCCGGCGAACCCGCGCGCCCCGCGGAAGAGCCGGCCGCCGACGACCACTGCCGCGCCGATGCCCGCCTCCGCCGAGATGTGGATGAAATCCGGCGGGCGCGTCGAACCGTGCCACAGTTCGGCGAGCGCGCCGAGGTTCGCCTCGTTCTCCACTTCCAGCGGGACCGGTCGCAGCGGCGCTGGCGGCCAATCGTCCTGCACAGTCGTGATCGAAGCCTCGCGCCAGCCGAGGTTCGGAGCCTGCTCCACGGTGCCGCTGGCCGCGTTGACCAAGCCGGGCACCGCGACGACCGCGCCGACCGGATGCAGCCCCTGCGCGGCGGCGTGGCGCAGCGCGGCGGCCGCCACGTCGCTCAGTTCCGCGAGAACCTCGCGCGGTTTGCGTCCACGGTTCGGCGCCTCGATCCGGATCCAGGTGCGCACGGTGCCGTGCAGATCGATCACGCACGCGCCCAGATGCTCGACCCCGATTTCCAGGCCCAGCCCGGCGGGTCCCTGGTCGCTGAGCGTCAGCGCGGTGCCCGGTCGGCCGACGCGTCCGACCCGGCCGCTCGGCGCCAGGCCCAGATCGGTCGTCAGGCCGGCGGCGGCCAGCTCGTTGACCAGGCTGCCGACCGCGGCTCGCGTCAGGCCGGTGCGCTCGGCGACCTCCGCGCGCGATATCGGCCCGTGCGCGGCGAGCACGCCCATGACCAGCGCCAGATTCTGCCGGCGCATGCCCTGCTGGGACGCCGGTCCGCCGGTCCGATGGGCCGGTGAATCCCTCGCTGCTTCACCCTCATCGTCGACGTCCTGACGGCTACCGCTCTCGCCGCGCGGGTCATCCGCGCCCTGCGCCCTTTGAGCGTTCTGCCGTCCGGCTGCGTCAGCGGGCTGCGTGTCCGTCGGGTTGCTCACGCTGCCCCTCCTCCGCCCTTCGATCCGATCCTTGCCTTGCCTAGCGCTTGCCTAGTGCCTTGGCGGCCGAACACGCGGCGACTTAACGGGTTAACTGTCAGCGGTCCGCGAACCCGCTCCCGAACAGCCCACCTGCTTCGGCTCGTTGCAGGGTATCCGCGATGATGGCACGGGAGGTGTCGTCTCGAGGCAACGGTTCGAGCACAGGTCCGGCATCAGTTCGCCACCGACGCGCGACCTCGTCGGCCGGTTCGTCGGTGAGAAGCCCGGCGGCCTGCGCGGCGGCGCCCAGCGCGACTACCTCTTCAGCCACCGGTACCAGCACCGGACGCCCAGACAGCCGACGCACGGTGTTCTGCCACGCCGCCCCGCGTGCGCCGCCGCCGATTAGCACGATCGGGGTGTCCGGCGCCGGATCTTCGCCACCGGCTCGCAGGACGTCGTCGAGGGCTGCCAGCAGCGAATACGCCGCGCCGTCGTACGCCGCCTGCAGCAGCTGGCCGGGCGTCGTGTCGTGGCGTAAGCCGGTCAGCAGACCTGCGGCGGATGGGAGATTCGGCGTGCGCTCGCCGTCGAGATAGGGGAGTACCACCGCGGATCCGCCCGGCTCGACGGCCTCCCGGTCGAGGCCGAGCAGCGCGGCGATCCGGTCGACCGCGAGGGTGCAGTTGAGCGTGCACGCGAGTGGGAGCCAGCCGCCGAGCGCGTCGGCGAATCCCGCCACGATCCCGCTCGGATCGGCCGGGCGTCCCCGCGTCACGGCGTATACGGTGCCTGACGTGCCGAGGCTCATCACCGGTACGCCGGGCCGCAAGCCCAGGCCGAGCGCCGCCGCCGCGTTGTCGCCGGTACCCGCGCCGACGAGCACGCCTTCGTGCAGCGGTACCGGCGAGCCGCTGAGGCGTTGATCTTTGTCGATACGCACCGTCCCGGCCGGTTTCCCCGGCTCGACGACCTCAGGCAGCATCGCGCCGTCCAACCCGACCCGCTCAAGCACGTGCGCGTCGTAACCGTTCGGCGTCCACCAGCCGGTGCCCGACGCGTCCCCACGATCGGTCATCGCCCGACCGGTTAGCCGCTCGGTGAGGTAGTCGTGCGGCAGTCGTACCGCGGCAACTTTCACGACCGATTCCGGCTCGTGCTCGCGCAGCCACTGCCACTTCGCGACCGTGAACGACGCCGTCGGCACGCTGCCGATCCGCTCGGCCCACCACCGCGCGCCGACTTCCTTCACCAGCGCTGCCGCCTGCGGGGCGCTGCGCACGTCGTTCCACAGCAGCGCGGGGCGCACGGGTTCGCCGTCTTCGCCCAACGTCACCAAGCCGTGCTGCTGCCCGCCGATCGCGATCGCCTGCGCCGACTCCGCGTGGCCCGTTCCCTCCAGCGCCGTGACCAGCGCCTCCCACCACTCGCGCGGATCGCTCTCGCGGCCCGCGCCGCTGGTGACCGTGTGCGGCGCCCGGCCCTGGCCGACGACCTCGCCGGTCTCGACGTCCACGGCGAGGGCCTTCGTGGATTGAGTGGAGCTGTCCACGCCGATCACGACGCGCGCTGCGGCGGCTGACATCGTCGTCCTCTCGCTGGGTACGCGGCCGGGGAAGGGTGGATACCGTCCGAGGCCTCGCCGGAGTAAGTTGGGCGGGTGTAATTTGTATTTCGCGTTTACGAATAGAGGCTAGCCCTCTGCGACTACCGGGAGCAAGCGATGACGCAGTCCCTCACCCCCACCCCGGGCGATAAGTTCACCTTCGGCTTGTGGACCGTCGGCTGGCTGGGCGGCGACCCCTTCGGCGAGCCGACGCGCAAGCCGCTCGACCCGGTCGAGACCGTGACCCGGCTGGCGGAGCTCGGCGCCTACGGGGTGACGTTCCACGACGACGACCTGATCCCGTTCGGCTCCTCGGACACCGAGCGCGAGGCGCACATCAAGCGGTTCCGCGCGGCGCTGGACGAGACCGGCATGCAGGTGCCGATGGCCACCACGAACCTGTTCAAGCACCCGGTGTTCAAGGACGGCGCATTCACCTCCAACGACCGTGACGTACGGCGTTTCGCGCTGCGTAAGACCATCCGCAACATCGACCTGGCAGTCGAGCTCGGCGCGAAGGTCTACGTGGCCTGGGGCGGGCGCGAAGGTGCCGAGTCCGGCGCGGCCAAGGATGTGCGCGTCGCGCTCGACCGGCTGAAGGAAGCCTTCGACCTGCTCGGCGGCTACGTGCTGGACCAGGGCTACGACCTGCGCTTCGCCATCGAGCCGAAGCCGAACGAGCCGCGCGGCGACATTCTGCTGCCGACCGTCGGGCACGGTCTGGCGTTCATCGAACGGCTTGAGCACCCCGAGCTGGTCGGCCTGAACCCGGAAGTAGGCCACGAGCAGATGGCCGGGCTCAACTTCCCGCACGGCATCGCGCAGACGATCTGGCACGGCAAGCTGTTCCACATCGACCTCAACGGCCAGAACGGCATCAAGTACGACCAGGACCTGCGCTTCGGCGCCGGCGACCTGCGCTCGGCGTTCTGGCTGGTGGACCTGCTCGAGACGGCCGGGTACCAGGGGCCGCGGCACTTCGACTTCAAGCCGCCGCGCACCGAGGACTACACCGGCGTGTGGGCCGCGGCGGCCGGCTGCATGCGCAACTACCTCGCGCTCAAGCAGAAGGCCGCAGCGTTCCGCGCCGACCCCGAAGTTCAGGCGGCGCTGCGTGCCTCCCGCCTCGACCAGCTCGCCCAGACCACGCTGGCGCAGGGCGAGACCCTGGCGGACCTGCTCGCCGATCGCAGCGCGTACGAGGACTTCGACCCGGACGCCGCCGCCGAGCGCGGCATGGCCTTCGAGCAGCTAGACCAGCTCGCGCTGGACCACCTGCTCGGCCTGCGCTGAGCTGTATTCGTCGAGCAACTGACTGCGCGTCAGCTGACCCCGCCTCAGTCCGCGAAGATCTCCGCCTCAGCGATGGTGATGACTTCGGCGGGCCGGGGCGGGTTCAGCAGCGTCCGGGTGTAAAAGTCGCAGCTGGGATCCCCGGTCTGCACACTGCGCTTGACCGCTTCGGCCACGTCGTACCGCACGTGACGCTGCTCGACTCCCGGGCCGAGCAGCGCCCAGCAGGCGAAGCCGGGTTCGCCGTCGTGGTACGGCAGACCGACGCTGCCGGGGTTGACGCTCCGCCAGCCGTCGCCGTCGCCATCCCCGGTGACGATGCGGTCGAATTGCAGGTGGGTGTGCCCGCTGACCAGGATCCGCTCGTCGATCTTGGCGGCCAGCTCGCGGAAGCGCTGCTGCGGCGTGAACGGTGTGATCATCTCGTTGTCGCTGCGCGGCGAGCCGTGGCAGAAGCGAACCGCGCCGAGCCCGGAGATCTCCACCACGACGTTGAAGTGGAAGCCCGCGACGAACTTCGCCGCCTCGGGGGAGTGGCGGCCGGGCACCCAGTGCTCGCGCGGCGTGGCCGGCGGCTTTCCGGCCAGCAGCTCGAGGACGAGCCGGTCGGCGTTACCGCGCACGCACACCGCACGCTCGCCGAGCGCCGAGAGCAGTTCCGCCGCGCGGCTCGAGTCCGGACCCCACGTCAGATCGCCGCAGAACACCACCAGGTCGACGCCGGTCGCCTCGATGTCGGCCAGCACCGCCTCCAGCGCCGGGACGTTGCCGTGTACGTCGGACAGGGCCGCCACCCGATCGACCGGGCCGAACCGGAGCGTCGCGCCTTCCCACGCCGCAGGGCCGTGCAGGGACGCGCTCATCGGGCAGCTCCACGTTTTGACAGGACACAGTTCTTGAGAGGACACGGTTTTTGAGAGGACACGGTTTTGAGAGGACACCGTGTCGTCAGGGCTCAGAGGCTTCCATCGTCCCGCAGTTCAGAGGTACGTGTGGCGTCCGTTGTCGAAAAATGACACGTAACCTAACGGTGATGTGAACGGGAGGGGGATGGTGCCTGAGGTCTCGGTAGAGACGGTCACTCGCCTGCTCGTCGCGCGCGGAGTCGATCTCCGCTCGGACGACGGCGAGTTGCTGGCGGCCGCCCGCGCACCGCGACATGATCTCGTCGCGACGCTGCTGAGCCTGTGGGAGCTTGACGGCAGGGTCTTGACGTCGGCACAGCACGCTGAGCTCGCCGCGTACCGCGAGCGGCTGGAGGTCTACCGGGCTACCTGGCGTTCGCTGAGTAAGGCGGCGCCGGATGCCTTTGTACTCAAGGGTTCCGGCATCGCGGCGCTTTACCCCGGCGGCGTGCTACGTTCCGCTGATGATCTCGAGGTCGTCTGCACGACGTCCGATGATCTTTGGGCCGCCGCACGTGTCCTGCTCGACGACGGCTGGCAGGTCGCGTCGTTCACTGTTCACGCAGCGCGCCGCGGCGACACGTTCATCGAGCAGACGGCGCCCGACCAGACAGCACGTTGCCATGTGCTGATGAAGATCACCCGGCCGGGTCCTGACGCGGCGTCGGGCGACGAACTGTCCGTCACGCTGACCACCGCCGAGATCGTCACCGACGCCGTACATCGCGCTCAACCTCCAAACGCGGATGCAACAGGCAGCGTTGGACGACGAACAACGGAGCTGGTGCCAGCGTCGCCTCGACGCCTGCTCGACGCACGCGCGGTGTTAGCAGACCAACGCGCGGTCGACTAAGCGTCGGGATGCCTGGACGGCGCGTGCCAACGGCGACCATCGCCCGGACTGCTCGAGCCGCGCAATGCACTTTCGCGCCAGCCTTATCGCCAGCTCGTTCCACGTCTGCTCGCGCTCTTCTCGCAGTCTTGCGACCTCGGCCCGGAGCAGCCCAAGATCGGCCTCGATGCGCCAGTGATCTTGCTGGAGTAGGTATTGCGGCTGAATCTCGGCCCATTCGTAGCGCAAGTCGCTGGCGACCTCGACGTCGTAGGCGGCGTACAGACAATCGAGGTAAGACGACTTCGGGGGCTTGATGTCCTTCACGATGTTCGCGAGCCTGGAGGATCCCAGTGGAGAAGTGCATGAACGTCGCTGACGCGATCCCGAGCTTCGATTTGTTCGGTCCGCGCCGGGTCGAAAACCGTCAGAACCTCATCCCACCTGAGCGGGTATACGTCAGTACC
>CAVQPP010000219.1:0-37609 GCA_963714445.1 uncultured Actinomycetota bacterium | reverse complement strand
GAGACCGAACACCAGCAGGAACGCCAGCACTGCGGCTGCCGCTTGGCCGAAGGCTCGCTGGGGGCCGGAGCGGCCTGGAATGAACGCCCCGCCGATGCCAGATCTAGTGTTTCTGATGACCGGAGCGATGACCGGAACGTCGGCGAAATATCGTAGAAGAACCACCCACAGGGCGAGCAGCAAGGCACCTGCGAGCACGAGGAAGCCGGCGTAGCTGAGGGTGAGTTTGAGGCGAACGCTCAAACCAGGAGCTCTATCCACGGTCTCCTGCCACACGCTCGGTGTCTGGTTCTGTGTCGATGCGGTAGCCGACGCCGGCCAAGGTGGCGATGACCCAGGGTTCGCCGAGGCGTTTGCGCAGGGCCGAGACCGTGATGCGCACGGCGTTGGTGAACGGGTCGGCGTTCTCATCCCACGCCCGTTCCAGGAGCTCTTCGGCGCTGATGACACCGCCTTCGGCGGCGACGAGAACTTCGAGCACGGCGAACTGCTTCCTGGTCAGCGCGACGTAGCGGCCGTCCCGGTAGACCTCGCGGCGGAACGGGTCCAGACGCAGGCCTGCGATCTCCCGCACGGGCGGCCTGTTGTGCGCACGCCTGCGGTCGAGTGCTCTGAGCCTGAGCACGAGCTCTCGCAGCTCGAACGGCTTGGTGAGGTAGTCGTCGGCTCCGAGCCCGAACCCGGAGGCCTTGTCGTCAAGCCGGTCCGCAGCGGTGAGCATCAGGATCGGCATGCCGCTACCGGAAGCGACGATGCTTTCGGCGATCTTGTCACCGGAGGGCCCGGGAATGTCGCGGTCGAGGACGGCGATGTCGTAGGCGTTGATGCTCAGCAGCTCCAGCGCCGTGTCGCCGTCACCGGCGATGTCGGCCGCGATCGCTTCCAGGCGCAGCCCATCGCGGATGGCCTCTGCCATGTAGGGCTCATCCTCGACGACCAGCACACGCATGCTCTCAAAGCTACGAGCCGGTGTATATCGTCGGCATACCGAAAACCACATACGGGCTGACAACCCCACGCTGCCTTGACTGGCAGCATGAGTCAAACCGCATCAGCACGGACAACGATCCGCAGGACTCTCACCGCCGTCGGCCTGGTCGTCGTCATCGCTGCGATCATCGCAATCCTCATCTATCAAGTCAGCATCGTCATCGGTGCACTCGTTCAGTGAAGTCCCTCGCGGCGACCACGGTGGTACGACTACCGAGGCTGACGGTGTCCTCCCCCGACGGCGTGACCGTCTTTGATGACCAGTATCCCGGCGTAGCCAGCCCGCCCGCTGCCCGGCGGTGCGGGCGTGAGCTCTGCCCGGGGTCAGCTGAGTGCGCGTCGCAGGAGAGCTTCGGAGACCGACATTCGTGTGGTCGCTGGATCAGCGCCTTTACGACCTGCCGCGCGCCTCGCGCATCGCTAAGCGGCGCGAAGTGCGTGCCAATCTGCTGGAGGCTGCCGGGGACCGCGGCGCAGGCGAGGCGTTGCGGCGCGTCGGCAGCAGCCAAGCGCTGGCGCGCGAGTTCCTCGGCGCGGAGTTCGGCGACCGGCCGCACCACTCGTGGGTCGGCGCCGCGTACTTCGCCGCGCTCGTCCCGCTGTTCGTCATCGGCGCCCTGAGTGAGGTCTCGAACGCCTACGGGCAAGGCCTGACCGCCGCGCACCCCACCGGCTCCGGGACGTTCACCTGGAGCGGAGTCAGTTATCTGCAAAGCCCGATCACCTTCACCGTCGATCAGGGCAATGTCACCCAAGTCGGTGGAGCTTGGACGCCCGTCGTCTACATCCTCTGGTTCATCGGCACCATCGCATCCGGTCGCCTGTGGCGGCTGCTGCCCACCCGGTCTCGCCGACAGACTGCCCCCAACGGAAGCTAGCGCGACGCCGCGGAGACCACGCTGCACGGACACAGCCACAGGCTATGCTGAGCCCCGCGCGGGGGGGGTATCAGCTCTCGATCTTCATAGCCTGGGGTATTCGTGGGGGAATTTACTACGCCGCTCTTGCGGCCGGCCGGGGTGCTGCCGACTGCCTTCCGAGGGGAGCGCGAGGCGCAGGGTCCGCTGACCTTCGCGCAGCACGACACGATGGCATGGATCGACGATCCCAACGACGCCGGCTCGGCGATGCTGAACTGGACGTTCGTCCTCCCGGACGCACCCGAAACCAACGTCGGCGTCGACGACATAGCCGCCGCATTCAGCGTCCTGATCGCGAGACACGAGTCCCTGCGCACGACGTACGTCGGCGGGGCCGAGCCGCATCAGCGCGTGACGGCGCATGGGGAACTCGCGATACAGCTCTATGAGATGCCCGCGGATCTCGACCGCGAAAGCGCAGCCGGTCTCCTGCTAGAGGACCTACGCGCTCAGGGCGTGGACCACACCGCCGGACTGCCGCTCCGGGTCGGCGTGGCCTGCGTCGACGCGCAGCCCAAAGCAGTGGTGGCCATCTACTCGCACATGGCAGTCGACTTCGCCAGCATGGCGATCGTCGGCGGTCAGTTCACCACGCTGGTCGCGGACCCGGCTTCCCGGGAGCCGGGTCCGAGCACGCATCAGCCGATCGACCAAGCGCGGTTCGAGTCCTCGGACCGGTCTCGCCGACGCAGCGACGCCGCCCTCGCGTATTGGCGCAGCCAGCTGATGCGGGCACCGCAGGCCACGTACGCACTCCCGCCACCTACGCCCGACGAGCAATCAACCGAACGCGTCACATGTCTCCTGCGCTCGCCCGCCGGAGCCGAGGCACTGCAACGCATCGCCGCCCGCACCCGAGTCGGCGCGCGCACGATCGTCATGGCCGCCTCGTGCGCCGTCGTCGCCTGCCGGGCCGACATGAACCAGCTGGTGTTCGCATCCTTGTCGCACAACAGATTCCGCCTGAACCTCGCCGAGTACGTGGGCAACCTGGCGCAGGACTCGTTGATCGTCCTCGACATCGACGCGGACAGCACGTTCGACGCGCTGGTCGCCCGCGCCGCACAGGCCGTCATGACCGCGAACGCGCACGGCAGCTACGACCCGCGTGCCCTCGAGAAGGTCTACGACGAGGTCGGCTTCGAGCGCGGCACCTTTTTCGCGCGCGACTTCGTGCTCAACGACCTCAGCGTCCACCTGAGCCCATCCCCCGACGAGGAGCCGGTCTCGGAGACGACGGTCGTCTGGATGCCAGCAGGTCAGATCCCTGAGGTACTGCTGTGCGTCACCGCGAGAGTCGACGGCGAGCTCATCCACACCTTCACCGGCGACCCCGCACGCGTCACCCCCAGGAGAGCGAGGCCCTATCCCCTGGAGCGCCTGCTCCTCGCCGCCGCCGACCGCGACGTGCCAATGAGCGAACTGCCGCAGGTCAGCGGCATCGAGCCGGTACGCCGTGGCCCGGACTGGGCGCGCATCGACTCCTGCTGGATCGAACTCCCCGCCGTCCGCGCGCTAGTCCAGGACGCCACCGCCGCACCGATAGCCGAGGTCTTCATCGAGGACGGCCTGCTGACCGCCTACATCAGCGCCCCAGCCACGACCGCCGCCGACGTCTCAACTCCCCACGCCGCGCACCTCGCCTGCATGCAGCTGCTACCCGATCGCTACAACGCCATGGCCCCCGGCCGCTACGTCTTCGTCCACGGCATCCCCGACGACCCGACCGACGCCCGCTCCTGGCGCACGCTCCCGATCCTCGCCGAGGGCGACGGCCGTCGCCCGGATCGTTGAGTCCCCGTGGCTAACCCGATCGTCGCCGCGCTGGAGCAGATGGCAAAGCGGGTCGAGCAGGCGCTGAGCCGCGATGCCGGCAAGGCGATCGAGAATATGTACCGGGAGGCGGGCAAGCGCACCGAGGACGTCATCAAACGCATCTCGCAAGTCGATGAAGAACACGCCGGCAAGGTCCTCGAGATCGCCGAGCAGCTCGGTCGCACCGACGCGGCGAAGGCGAGCAGCCTCGCGGAGAAGCAAGCGCAGGCCGCCACACGCAGCGCATTACGCCGCCAGTTCACCCAATTACTCGATCCCGGCGGTGAGATCCGAGATCTCGCACCGCTCAAGGGCGCTGGCCCCGAGTTGCCTGGAATCCGAGATCCCGGGGCGTTCGATCCGCAGTCGGTCCGTGGATTGAGCGCCGACGAGATCGAGCGTGGCGTTCCGGGCCACTGGGCGGCCGCCGAGTCCAAAAGCGGTGGCGGCAAGGTATATCGCGATCCGGACAACTTCGGTCGCCAGTTGCGCACCATGCCGGGTTACACGGCGGGCAACCGGCCCGATCCGCTGACCCACGGACCCTATGCTGAGGTCTGCCAGAACGGCATTACGACCAAGGTCCCGTTGGAGGGCAATCCGACGCTGGGAGGAGCGCCGTGAGTGAGGTGACCGCCGCCGAGTGGCTGTGGCAGGAAGCCCTCGACCACCTTGAGGCCGACACCCTCGGCGTCTACGAACTGCTGTGGCTGCTGCGCGGCTCCGACTACCAGTTGCCCGATGAGCAGGCCAGGGCCCTAGCCCAGTCAACCGCGTCGATACTGGTGGCGGAAGGCAAAGCCAAGATCGTCCGGCTGCGGTGGCCCACCAACGAAGAGGTCGACGACGCCGTCGATATCTCGGCGCTGCAGGAAGAGGCGGCGTTCGAGCCAAACGACTCAGGCGTCTATCTCGCCCTGGTCACGCCGGCGAGCGACCAGTAGCCGGCGCGCGGCGGGTGCGGGTATCAGGGGTGACGGAAGACGTGGTTGTCGACGAGGCCGGAGCGGGCAGCGGCCATCAGGCGATGAGCCTCGCTGCCAGGAGGGCTGTGTTCTTCGTCGAAGAACTCTTCGGCGCGTTGCAGGTACTCCCGCGCTGACGCGTCGTCGGACAGTTGGCGGAAGGCGAGGGACAGTCTCGCGGCGTTCCAGCCCTGGCCGAACTGGTCGCCGATGGACGACTGGAGGGCGATCGCTTGTTTGCCAAACGCGATCGCGGTCTCGACGTTACCGAGCGCCAGTTCGGCTTCGACGAGTTTCGTCAGGGCGACGGCTTCGCCGTATTGGCGGCCGATCTGCTGGAAGATCGTGATCGCTTGGTTCAAGCAGTCGCGCGCTTCTTCGAAGCGGCCCTGGTCCAGTTCGACTGAGGCCAGGTTTTCTAGGGCGTGGCCCAGGGCGGCCGGCTCATTTAGCGTACGTGCGGCGGCTTGCGCCTCGTCGAGGGTCGCGCGGGCGGCTTCGAGGTCGCCTAGGCTCGCCCGGACGTCGCCGAGGTTGACCAGGATCATCGCGGTTGAAATCCCGGAGTCACGGGATTTCGGTACTGGGCCGAGTTGGCGGTGGATGGCCAGTGCGCGTTCGGCGTACGCGGCGGACTGGGTGAGCCGGTAGCAGTAGTTGTACGCGGAGCCGTAGCTCGCGCAGACGGCAGCCTCGGCCAAGCGGTCGCCGAGGCGTTCGGCCGCGGCCAGCGCGACGCTGTTCACCTCGAACCAGTCCGCGAAGGGTTTGCGCAGCTGGAAGTAGGCGCGCAGCGCGATCGCCAGGCGCCACGCTGTTTCGTCGTCTCCGGTGGCCGCGGCTTGCCTGGCCGCGGCGAGGAGATTGATCAGCTCCTCGGTGCACCAGAGTGCGGCCTCGTCACGGTCGCGGAAGAGGGCGGGTTGCTGCTGGTCTTCCGGCTGGCCACCGTAGAGCAGTGCGGAGGCGGAGTATGCGTGGTCTAGGTACCAGGCGTGCAGCCGCAGCCGGGCGGCTCGGCACTGTTCGGGGTCCTCTTCCGATTCGGCGAGTTCGTTCGCGTACTCGGCCAGCAGATCGTGCAGGCTGTATCGGTGCGCGCCGACGGCGACTAGATGACCGTCGGCGAGAGATTCGAGGATTCTGCGGGTTTGGGTTGGGTCCCGGTCAAGGAGAGCGGTGGCTGCGCCGAGGCTGATATCAGGGCCGGAGTGCAAGCCGAGTAGACGGAACGCGCGCGCCGCCTCGGGGCGAATGGAGCGGTACGACCACGAGAAGACGGCGCGGACTCCGGTAGCGGCGTCATCGTCCGGCATGGCGAGTTCGGCGAGTCGGCGGCGGCGGTCTGCGAGGTCTGATGTCAGGTCGGCGAGTGTCGTCTCGTCGCGCGTGGCGACTAGTTCGGCGGCGACGCGTAGGACCAGTGGCAGCAGGGCGCAGAGTTGTGCGAGGTCGCGTGTCGCGTCGGCTTCGCCGTCGGCTCGCTCCGCGCCGATGATGGAGCGGAGCAGCGAGACGGCGTCAGCGCCGGAGAACGGCCGCAGTGTCACCCGGTGGGCGCCATCCCGCACGACTAGGCCCGGCAGCCTGCTTCGGCTCGTCACGACGGTGAAGCAGCGGCTGTTGCCGGGCAGCAGCGGCCTGACTTGTTCGGCGCTGGAGGCGTTGTCCAGAACGACGAGCATCCGGCGCTGGCCCAGGAGGGTGCGGAAGAGGTCGGCTTGCGCGTCCCCGTCCGGCGGGATCTTTTCTCCGGGCAGACCCAGAGCCCGCAGGAACCGGTCGAGGACTTGTTGTGCGGTCATCGGCGGCCGGGGATCGTAGCCGTGCAGGTCGATGTAGAGCTGACCGTGCGGAAAATGGTGCTGAACCCGGTGCGCCCAATGCACCGCAAGCCCTGTCTTGCCGACGCCGGCCATACCTGTGACCAGAGCGATTGATCCCGCGGCAGTGGTAGTGGCAGAGGCAGTGATGGCGGCGCTATCAGCCTGCGATTGGGCCAATCGGGTGTCGAGGAAGGCGAGCTCCGTCGCGCGTCCGGTGAAGTGGGTGGGAGCGTGCGGCAACTGGAGGGGAATGTCGAGCTCGGGGCCAGGCGTGGCGTGGATGTGCAATCCGCCCTGGATGTCGATGTCGCGGCCATAGATCTGGCTCGATCCGACCGCCCCGGCGCCGCTGTTGATCAGCCCGTGATCGCCAACCGACTGGCTGATGGCGGCTTCCGTCCACAAGGACCGCATCTTCACCAGGAACTCGGTGTCGGTTTGGGCGATCCGATGCAGCGCCAGGGCGAGTTCTTCGATGCGGCGCGCGTCCGCCGGTTCTTGCCGAGCGGTCTCCAGCGCGGCTTCCGCGTCGGGTTCGCGGCTCAGACGGCCTCGGATCAGTCTGTAGAGAGCACTCAAGGCGCTTCGCCCCTCGTCGACGGCCGCGGCTCCGACGCCGCTCGCGATGGCGCTGGCGACTTCAGTCATGAAGGCGTCCGGCACACGCTTCCCCATCTTATGCGCGGAGGACAGAATTCGATCACTGATTCCCTCTGTTCAAGCTACCAGACGCGGGGAGTGATCGCGGGCCGTGCGCATAAGTGTGAGCACAAGTGCGTGCGGGCGTCTCGGCTGGTGGGCGTGCTTTGATTCCGCGTAACCATCAGATATGGTTACGCGGACGGCGCGCCTAGCCAGCGAGAGCGCGTGGCCAGCGAGAGCACAGAGGGGAACTCGCATGACTTCATCCACTTCAGCCACCACGCCGCCGGTCGGCGGGGCACCGGGGGTGGCGAGCGACGAGCGTGAGCGCGAAGGGGCGCTGGCGGCGGGAAAGCGGCAGTTCGGGCCTCGGCACCGGTGGTTGGTGCTTGGCATCGGCGTCGCGGCGCAGGCTAGTTTCTCGGCTGCGATCTCTGGCATTCCGGTGACGGGGCCGACCATGCGGTCTTCGTATCACCTGTCCAACACCGGTCTCGGGTTCGTGCTTGGGGCCATTTACCTCGGCATCGCGGTGTCCGAGATTCTCTGGGGCGTGTGGACGGACAAGTTCGGCGAACGCAGGATTCTGCTGCTTGGGCTCGCGTCGACCGCGGCTGTGCTGGCGCTTTCGGCGGCGTTCATTGTGCCGTCGGGGAGTTACGTGCCGTCGACCGCCGTGCTGGCGGTCGTGATGTTCGCGCTGGGTGTGTTCGGGGGCAGCATCAATGGCTCGTCTGGACGCGCCGTGATGGCCTGGTTCCAGGACGGGCAGCGCGGGTTCGCGATGAGTGTGCGGCAGACGGCTATGCCGGCCGGTGGTGCGATTGGTATCGCGGTGCTGCCTTGGCTGGCGAGTACTTATGGGTTCCGGCCGGTGTATGCGTTGGTTGCTGTGCTGTGCCTGCTTTCGGCGGGTGTGGCGTGGGTTTGGCTGCATGAGCCTGACCTGTCGACGATCCCTGGCGCCAAGGGTGGCGCGGTTGGGGTCTCGCCGCTGCGGCGATGGGACATCTGGCGGCTCGCGCTGGCCAGTGGGTTGCTGACGGTGCCTCAGTTCGGCGTCCTGACGTTCGCCGCGGTGTTCCTGCACGACGTGCACCACGCGAGCACGATCGTGACGGTCGCGACGCTGCTTGTCGTTCAGATCGGCGGCGGTACGGCGCGGATCTGGAGCGGGCGCTTCAGTGACCGGCACCGTAACCGGCGGCAGATGATCAAGATCTTTGGATTGGCCGCGGGGGTGTTGATGCTGGGGGCCGCGGCGCTCACGCATCAGCCCACGTGGATTGTCGCGGGCATGCTGGCTCTGGGCGGGCTGTGCGCTAACGCGTGGCACGGTGTCGCGTACACGGAGATCGCGGCGATGGCCGGGGTGTCGAGGGCTGGGACTGCGCTCGGGCTGGAGAACACGACCGTGTTCGCGACGGGATTCCTTACGCCGCTGCTGATCCCGATTCTGCTGCACGGGACGTCGTGGGGTTTGGTGTGGACGCTCGTGGGCGCGGCGTCGGTGCTTGCGGTGGTGCTGGCGCCTGGGTCGTTCCGGTCGGCGGCGAAGGGGAGTCAGAAGGCTTAGTGACGTTACGACGATGGGCCACCGCGCGGAGTGCGCGGTGGCCCGTTGTTGTGTGAGCGCAGGATCAGGGGCGGACGCGGCGGGCGCGGGAGGGGGACGAAGTGGCCCGCGCGGCGTTGTGGCGGGCGCGGAACTCGGCCACCTTGGCGCGGTTGCCGCAGCCCTTCATGTCGCACCAACGGCGCGTGCCGCCTAGCGAGGTGTCCAGGTAGAGCCGCGTGCAGTCATCGTATGCGCATTCCCTGATGCGGTCCGCCGACGTGCCGGCGAAGAGCTCTACGGCGCCGCGGGCTAGTTCGGCCAGGACCATCGACGCGTCGCCGCGGGTGCTTGATTGGCGGTTCGGGTCGAGGCTCAGTTGGAGCGCGGGGCGCGCCGCGAGTTCGTTCACGGTTGCGCAGTCTTCGGCGGCGAGACGATCGCCTGCTAGGAGCGCTAGGGACATTCTGTACGCGGCCTCGCGGAAGCGGATCGCGGCGTCGAAGTCGGTCTTGGCGACCTCGACCGGCTCGGATGTGATCGCTGCGTCGGCGACCCAGCGGGTTAGGTCGTCGGGGCCGCGTAGCTGGTCAAGCGGTCTCGTGCGCCGCTTCTGGACGGTCCCGACGAAGTCGAGCACTGGATGGCCGCTGACGAAGACGAAGGTGAGGGAGTCGTCCATTTGGTTAGTGTAACCCGGTAACCGGCTTTGGCGGTTTCGCTCCGGCCACTGTAACCGTATGATGCAGTTACACGAAGAGGAGTTGGGGAGCTACAGATGACAGCGAAGATCGCGGTTAACGGATTCGGCCGGATCGGGCGCGGGTTTCTGCGCGCCGCGCTGGCCCGGCAGGCCGACATCGAGGTGGTGGCGGTCAACGACCTGACCGATGCCCGGACCCTCGCGCATCTGCTCAAGTACGACAGCACGCTGGGCACCCTCGACCAGGACGTTGTCGCGGACGACGACACGATCGTCATCGGCGAGACGAAGGTTCGAGTTTTCGCGGAGCGTTCGCCGGAGAAGCTGCCGTGGGGCGAGCTGGGGATCGATGTCGTCATCGAGTCGACTGGCGTTTTCACGGACGCGCACAAGGCGAAGGCGCACCTGGACGCCGGAGCGAAGCGCGTTGTGATCTCGGCGCCGGCTAAGAACGAAGACCTGACGCTGGTTTATGGGATTAATGATGGTCTGTACGACGCGTCCGA
Organism: uncultured Actinomycetota bacterium; assembly: GCA_963714445.1. Taxonomy (GTDB): domain Bacteria; phylum Actinomycetota; class Actinomycetes; order Streptomycetales; family Catenulisporaceae; genus Actinocrinis. The sequence goes on along the minus strand of CAVQPP010000219.1, from coordinate 27,687 downwards.
GCACACGATCGTGTCCAACGCGTCTTGTACGACCAACTGCCTGGCGCCGCTGGCCAAGGTGCTCGACGACGCGTTCGGGATCGTGCACGGCACGATGACCACTATTCACGCATACACGCAGGACCAGAATCTGCAGGACGGTCCGCACCGTGACCTGCGCCGCGCGCGTGCTGCTGCGCTGAATCTGGTGCCGACTACGACTGGCGCGGCTAAGGCGATCGGGCTGGTGCTGCCGAAGCTCCAGGGCAAGTTGGATGGCTACTCGCTGCGCGTACCGGTGCCGGTTGGGTCGCTGACTGATCTGGCGGTGGAAGTGGCGCGGGACGTGACGGTGGCGGAAATCAACGAGGCGTTCCTGGCGGCGGCGAACGGGCCGATGGCCGCGATCCTGGAGTACACGGACGCGCCGCTGGTCTCGAACGACATCGTGGGCAGCCCGGCGTCGTGCATCTTCGACTCCGGATTGACGAAGGTGGTCGACTCGCGGCACGTGAAGGTTTGCGGCTGGTACGACAACGAGTCGGGCTTCAGCAATCGTCTGGTGGACACGGCGATGCTCGTCGCGCGGTAGCGGCAGTAACAGCGATAACTGAGCGGGGCTGGGCGTAAGCGAGCAAGTGCGTGAGTGAGTAAGTAAGTAAGAGGGTGCACATTGGCCTCGTCGCATTGAGGCGGCGAGGCTGCCGACCTGGAAAGGCGCACGGTGTACGACGGGGACACTGGGCACGACGGCGAGACTGAGATGATCCGGCTGCTGAGCCCGGAAGGCGAGCGCGTCGAGCACGACGAATACCGCCTCGAGCTGTCGGCGGAGCAACTGCGGGGGCTGTACCGCGACATGGCGCTGGTGCGCCGGTTCGACCAGGAGGCGTTCGCGCTGCAGCGCAACGGCGAACTCGCGCTGTGGCCGCCGTCGTTGGGCCAGGAGGCCGCGCAGATCGGAGCCGGCCGGGCGCTGGCTGACTCAGACTACGTATTCCCGTGCTTCCGCGAGCACGGCGTCGCGTGGTGTCGTGGCCTTGATCCGGTTGACCTGCTGAAGATGTACCGCGGCGTGACGCATGGCGGGTGGCGTCCCGCGGAGCATGGGTTCCATCTTTACGCCGTGGTGCTCGGGCCGTCGGTGTTGCATGCGACCGGCTATGCGATGGGGATGAGTTTCGAGCGCGCTGAGGGCGCGGTGCTCGCGTTCTTCGGGGATGGCGCGTCGTCGCAGGGGGACGTGCACGAGTCGTTCGTCTTCGCCGCGTCGTATCAGGCACCGATCGTGTTCTTCTGCCAGAACAATCAGTGGGCGATCTCGACGCCGGTCTCCGTGCAGTCGCGCACGCCGCTGGCCTGGCGCGCCGGGGGTTACGGCTTCCCGGGCGTGCGGGTTGATGGGAACGACGTGCTGGCCGTGCTCGCGGTGACCACGCGGGCTCTGGAACGCGCGCGGGAGGGCGGCGGCCCGACGCTGATCGAAGCGATGACGTACCGCATGGGACCGCACGCCACTTCGGACGACCCGACGCGTTACCGGTCGGCGGACGAACTGCAGACGTGGGAGGAGCGCGATCCGCTGACGCGGTTGCGGCGCCATCTGGTGCTTGACGGGTTCGCGGACGCGGCGTTCTTCGAGGATGTCGAGCACGAGGGAGAGCGGCTGGCCGAACGGGTTCGGCGGGAGCTGTCGGCGGTGCCGGAGCCGGATCCGCTGATGATGTTCGACAACGTATACGCCGAGCCGCACCCGGGGATCGCGGCGGAGCGCGCCAAGTACGCGGCGTATCTGGACTCTTTCACCGAGGCGGGCTGACGTGGCCGTCCTGACGATGGTGGCGGCGCTCAACGCCGCGCTGCGCGATGTGCTGCAGGACGAGCCGAAGGCCATCCTGATGGGGGAGGACATCGGCCGGCACGGGGGAGTCTTCCGGGTCACCGACGGCCTGCAGCAGTCCTTCGGCGAGCATCGCGTGCTCGATGCGCCGCTGGCCGAATCAGGGATCGTCGGTACCTCGATCGGCTTGGCGCTGCGCGGATTCCGGCCGGTGTTGGAGATCCAGTTCGACGGGTTCGTCTATCCGGCGGCAAACCAGATCATCAGCCAGCTGGCGAAGCTGCGTGCGCGGTCTGAAGGCGCGATGCTGCTGCCGCTGACCATCCGGATCCCGTACGGCGGCGGGATCGGCGCGATCGAGCATCACAGCGAATCGCCCGAGATCTACTTCGCGCATACCGCTGGGTTGCGGGTTGTGACGCCGGCGAATCCGCACGACGCGTACTGGATGCTGCGGCAGTCGGTGGCGAGCGACGATCCGGTGCTGTTCTTCGAGCCCAAGCGGCGGTATTGGGAGAAGGAAGAGATCAATACGCTGCGAACCGATTTGTCGCTGCACCAGGCGCGGATCGCGCGCGAGGGGAAGGATCTGACGCTGGTCGCGTATGGACCGATGGTGCGCACGTGCCTCGACGCGGCGGTCGCGGCCGAGCCCGAATGGAGCATCGAGGTCATCGACCTGCGCTCGCTCTCACCGGTGGACTTCGACACCGTGGAGCGCTCGGTCGCGAAGACGCACCGGCTCGTGGTCGTGCACGAGGCGCCGGTGTTGTACGGTCCGGGCGCCGAGTTGGCGGCGGAGATCACCGAGCGGTGTTTCTATCAGTTGCAGGCGCCGGTGCTGCGGGTCGGCGCGCCGAACACGCCGTATCCGCCGGCGCAGGTGGAGGGCCTTTACTTGCCGGATGTCGATCGGGTGCTGGACGCGGTGGATGCGTCGTTCGCGCACTGAGGGGCTGCTGCCAAGATAGCAAGTTATTGATGTAGCGATGCAGGGCACGTGCGTGCCCTCCTTTGCGTGATTCTCCTCCTTCGGTGGAGATGAGTCTGCGCCGTCAGCCGATGCGGGGCGTTCGCCCCGTTGATTGAATGCTGACGGCTGATCGCACGCATTTGAGGGGACGAGAGTTGAAAGCCCTGCTGATTCTCACGGACGCTGAACGATCGCAGCTCGCCCGGGAATTCGAAACCATCAGCGTGAACCCCTACCACGACTATCTCGCATTCAGCGCGGCTGTTTCCGGGATCATCACCGGCGGCGAGGTTCCTGAGCGGCTGATAATCGCCGCGAAGCAGATCCGGGAAGAGCGCGCGTCGGGCGCCGCGGAAGCACACGTGCTGAGCAACTGCCCCGTGGACGAGGACCTGCCGGTGCTCGGCAACGACGACCCGTCCGCGCAGAAGAAGCGGACGAAGACGACGTTCATCGGCGAGTGCTTCCTCGAAACGCTCGCTCAGCTCACTGAGACGCCGCTGCTGGCCTACGCGAACCGGTTCGGCGGCGACTTCTTCATCGACGTGGTCGCGATCAAGAAGTACCTCGGCCAGCAGACCGGTTACAACGGCGGCGAGGTCGTGTACCACAACGACCGCACCGCGCACCCGGTGCGCGCCGACTACATCACGCTGCTCGGCATGATCAGCCCGCCCGAGGACCTGGTCTACACCGGGTTCGTGCCCGGCCGCCGGCTGATCGCCGAGCTGTCGCCGGCCATCCAGCAGGTGCTGCGCGAGCCGCATTTCACCACGCCGTTCGACGTCGTATCGAAGGATGCGAACGCCGCGCTCGACACCACGCCGAAGCACGCGATCCTCAGCGGCGACTACTCGCTGCGCTACCTGGACACGCACACCACGGTCGCCGAGGACGCGCCGGTCGCGGCCAAGGACGCGCTGCTCGCGCTGAAGACCGCGCTGACCAGGGTGCCCAAGGAGCGGCACCGGATGCTGAAGGGCGACATCCTCACCTTCGCCAACCAGCACGCGCTGCACAACCGGGAGCAGATCGAGATCACCGACCCGGATCGGGCGCTGACCCGCTGGCTGCTCAAGACCTACGCGTTCGCCGACCAGGCCGCCGCCGACGTGCACCGCGACGCCTGGATCGACGGGATCCCGGGCAAGGTCGGCGACTGACGTCAGTGCGCCGACGCTCGACCTGAGTACGCGATCGACGATTTTTTCCGAAGGGACGAGTATGTCCGAGCAGGATGGCACGAGCACGAACAAGCTCCCGCAGCTTTACGGCGGAATTCCCGGCGCCGACTTCGGCCCGACGGATTACAAATTCGAGCCGCTGATCCGCGACGGCCGCGTCGGCGCCGAGATGCATTCGCTTTACTCCACGGATGACACCGGCGAGAACGGCCCGGCGGCGGCGATCGTGCGTTATATGCCGAGCGGTGAGGCACGGCCGCACCGCCACCCGGGATTCGAAATCATCTGGATTATCGAGGGTGAAATCGAGACCGACGACGGGGTCTACCCGGCCGGCAGCCTGCTGGTGATGCCGCCGGACAGCGTGCACCGTCCCCGCAGCCCCAAGGGCGCGGTCGGGCTCGTGGTGTGGGAACAGCCGGTACGCCAGGTCGAAGACTGAGACTGAATCAGGGGCTTGAATCCAGTGAGCGAGAACGACAAGCAGACCCCGCGTCGGATCGGCATCTTCGACACGACGCTGCGCGACGGCGAGCAGGCGCCCGGCAACGCGATGTCCGCGCAGGACAAGCTGGAGCTGGCGCTGCGGCTCGAGGCGCTGAACGTGGACGTCATCGAGGCCGGATTCCCTGCCTCCTCGCCCAACGACTTCGACGCTACACAGGCGATCTCCGCCGCGCTGACCAGGGCGAAGGTCGCGACGCTGGCACGCGCTCGGCGTGACGACGTCGAGGCGGCGGTTCAGGCCGCCGGCAGCCGCAACCACGTGATCCAGATCATGGGCACCGGCAGCGACGTCCACCTCGAGCACAAGCTCGGCATCACCCGGCAGCAGGCCATCGAGGCCGCCGTGGACGCCGCGAAGTTCGCCGTATCGCTGGGCATTGAGACGGTCGGCGTCGGCATCGAGGACGCGACGCGCGGCGACTACGCCTACCTGCAGGAGCTGACCGAGCGGACCGTCGAGGCCGGCTCGCGGTACGTCCCGGTCGCCGACACGTCCGGCTGCGCGACGCCGGGGGAGTTCGGCGAGCTGATCGGCAAGATCCGCGAGTGGGCGCCGGCGCCGGTGCGCATCGGCGTGCACTGCCACAACGACTTCGGTCTGGCGACCGCAAACGCGATCGCGGGGCTTCAGGCTGGCGCGGACGACGTGCAGGTCACCGTCGGGGGCATCGGCGAACGTGCCGGCAACACGGCGATGGAAGAGGTCGCGGCGCTGCTCGCGTACAAGAGCGACGAGCTCGGCCTGTACTCCGAGGTGGACCTGGCCGGTATCTACGAGGTCTACCAGCGGCTGCGCGAGATCATCCGGCTGGAGGAGCCGCGCAACAAGGCGATCTTCGGCAAGTACGCGTTCGGCACCGCGGCCGGAATCCACCAGGCCGGCATGCTGCGCAACCCGAGCACGTACGAGTACGTCGAACCCGCGCGGTTCGGCCGCGAGCGCACGCTGCTGATCAGCCGGCACTCCGGCCGCGCGGTGCTGCGTTACCTGCTGGCCGATCTGGAGCTCGAACTCGACAACAACAAGCTCAACGAGGTGTACCGCGAGTACATCTCCGAGCGGATCGAGAGCGACTGCGAGGACATCTCGGTGCTGCGCGAGCGGCTGGCCGCGGACCTGGTCCCGGCGTCGAGCGGGGCCGCAGTGGGGGCAGCAGCACTGTGATCTGCCACATCGTGTGCTTCCGGTTCCGCGATGGCGTCACCTGGGCCGATCCCCGGGCTCAGGCGGCCGAGCTGATCTCGCGCGGGCACCCCGAGTTCATCCCGGACATCGTGCATTGGGCAGTCGGACGCAACACGACCGAGCGCGCCGTCGCGTACGACTTCTCGGTGATCGGCTGGTTCGAGGACCGGGACGCGCTCGAGCGCTACCAGGTCCACCCGGACCACCAGCGCGGCGTCGAGGCCTGGCGCGAGCTGAGCACGTGGGTCGTCGTCGACCTCGACGACGCGAAAGACGCGCTGCTGGCACAGCTACGAAAGGACCCTGATGTTCACGCTGTTCAGGCCTGAGCTCGAAGCCTTCGCCCGCGACGTCATCGTGGAGCAGCGGCGTCTGCGCAACGACGGCTGGGACTGCGGCGACATGCACGCGCTCCAACTGGAGCGGGCCGCCGACACGATCCGCTACACCAAGGCGAACTCGGCGTTCTACCGTGACCGGCTCGGCGACGTCGACGTTCCCGAGGCCGGGCCGATCAGCGCGCAACAGCTCTCTGACGTGCCGTTCACGACGAAGGACGACCTGCGCGCCGAGCTTTTCAGCGTGCTGTCGCAGCCGATCGACGAGGCCTGGGTCTACTACGAGACGACCGGGACGACCGGCCGCGCCACGCCGTGCCCGCGCGACGAGCGCGACTCGATCGTCAACAACACGGTCCTGACGCTCGCCTACGAGCAGATCTTCGCGCAGCACGGCGACCGCCACGTCGTCGCCGTGATGGGACCGACCGAACTGCACTCGACCGGCGACACCTTCGGCGACGTACTGCGCAACCTCGGCCACACGGTCGTGAAGATGTGGCCGCACTCGCCGGTCGTCGGGTTCCCACGTGCCCTGACGCTGCTTGAGCAGCTTGGCGTCACGGCACTCGTGTGCACGCCCGGCATGGCGATTTCGCTGGCCAAGGCGGCGCGCGCCGCAGAGATCGACATCGAGTCGCGGCTGAGCGTGCGGCTGATCCTCACCCTCGGCGAACTGACCTCGCCGGCCATGCTGGAGAACCTTGGCGACCTCTGGTCAGCCAAGATTTACAACTGCATGTACGCGTCGCAGGAGGCGTCGATCATGGCCGCCTGCCACGCCGACGGCCAGCTGCACACGGTTCCGCTGAACAACTACTACGAGGTCATCGACCCCGAGACCGAACTGCCGGCCGAGCCGGTCGACGGTATGCGTGAGGGCGAACTCGTCGTCACGCACCTCTATCAGGGCTCGAAGCCGCTGGTGCGCTACCGCACCGGCGACATGGTCCGGCTGCACGCTCAGACCGGCTCGCCGGTCGAGATCATGCAGCCGATCGGACGCGTCCGGGACCGGCTGACCCTCGGCGGACGGCGCATCACCGCGTACGACCTCGAGCAGACGCTGTTCACGCACATCCGCGGCGCCCTCGACTACTTCCTGTTCATCGATGAGGTCGACGGACGGGACAAGCTGACCGTCACCATCGAGCCGACGCACGACGCGGCGGGCAAGCGCATCGACGACGCGGCGATCCGCGACGCGGTCAACGAGACCTTCGGCGTGCTCTGCGATGTCGTGCTTGGTCCGATGGACGCGATCACGAGCACCGGCGCGATGGTCAGTTGGAAGGCCGCGCGCATTCACGATCGGCGCACCGCCGTCGCGGAGCCCGAGCGCGTGGCCGCGCTGGCGATCGCTGCCGGACGTGCCGGACGTGAGTAGTGCAGTGACGAGTAACACAGCGGTGAGCAACACGGTGACATCAGCGACCAAGGTGGCTACGCGGTACGCGTTCCACGACGGGGATTTCGTCGAGCTCGGCAGCGTCAAGCTGACGCTGAACACCCAAGCGCTGCACTACGGCACCGGCGTCTTCGAGGGCATCCGTGCGTACGCGCAGGACGGCGGCGGGCTCGCGGTGTTCCGACTCCGCGAGCACTTGGAGCGCCTGGAACGCTCCGCCGCAACGCTGCGCATCGCGCTGCCCTACTCCACCGATCAGCTAACTGACATCGTGCTGGATCTGTTGCGCCGCAACGAATGCGCTGGTGACACGTACATCCGGCCGCTCGCCTACAAGCTCGCGCTCGAGCCCGGCACGCGCTTCGGGGTCAAGCTGAGCGGTGTCTCGTCGCAGTTCTCGATGAATACCGTGCCGATGGGCTCGTACGTTCCGGCCGAGGGCCTGCGCTGCAAGGTGAGCACGTACCGGCGCGTGCCGTCGGTGAGCGTCCCGTCCACCGCGAAGATCACCGGCGTTTACGCGAACAACGCACTCGCCGTCGAGGAAGCACACGCCGACGGCTGCGACGACGCGCTGATGCTCGGCATCGACGGCAACCTCACCGAGGCGAGCACGGCCAACGTCTTCGTCGTCGATCGGGACGGCCGCGTCGCGACGCCTCCCGGCGCCGCTGACCTGCTGCCCGGTATCACGCGGGCGACCGTCATCGAGCTGTTCGAGCGCGAACTCGACACCGTCGTCGAGGAGCGCCCGATCACCGTTGATGAGCTTGCGGCAGCCGACGAGGTGTTCCTGACCGGCACCGGCGTCGAGATCTGTCCGGTGATCGAGATCGACCACAAGCCGGTCGGCTCCGGCCAGATCGGCACAGTGACTCGGCAAATCCGGCAGACCTACGACGACGTGGTGCATGGTCGGCGCCTTGCCTATTCCGCATGGAACACATTCGTCACCTCCGCTTGAGCCCGCGAGGCGCAGCTCAGGCCGCACACGCATGACGGGGAAGGGAAGCCGTGCAACTCATGACGCCGAATCAGCGTTTCCTCGATATCTCACTGCCCGTGTCCGCGCAGGGGAGCGTGGCGACGCTGGGACCGGCCGGCACCAGCAGCGAGCAGGCCGGTCGACACCTCATCGAGCAGCTCCACGGCGAGGGCTCCGAGCTCGCGCCGAAGCTGTTCCACAGCTACGAGGACGCCTCGGCGGCGGTAATTCGCGGCGCGGCTGACCTACTGCTCGTAGCCAACGCCTACGCGAACGCCTGCGAGTTCTATATGAGCGCGGCGTTGAAGCTGGCCGGCGCCTTCTACTTCCAGACGCCGCAGTACGGGATCGCGGCGCCGCCGGACAGTGACCTGTCCGGCCCGATCCGGATCGCCAGCCACCCGGCGCCGGTGCCGCTGATCGAGCAACTGCTGCCGGAGCACCTGGACGCCAAGGAGATCGTGCTGATGTCCTCGACGAGTGCGGCCGCGCTGGCGACCCGCTCGGGCCAGGTCGACGCGGCGCTGACCACCCGGCCCTCGGCCGAGCGGTACGGACTCTCGTTCATCTCGCGGACGCGGCCGATCGAAATGCTCTGGTCCGTCTTCCGGCTCGCGCCTGCGGTTGATGCTTCCACGGCTTCCGTGGCCGACGCAGTGGCGGCCTGACGTGGGACGTACTCTCGCCGAGAAGATCTGGTCGAACCACGTCGTGCGGCCGCTCGACGATGGCGCCGACCTGCTCTACATCGACCTGCACGTCCTGCACGAAGTCAACACGCCGCGTGCCTTTGACGACCTGCGGGCGTCGGGACGTACCGTGCGCCGCCCCGATCTCACGCTCGCGGTCGAGGACCACAACACCCCGACCCGCGACGGCGCGTCGGAGGACTTGGCGGGGCTGCGGCAGCGTGACCTGATCCGGGCCAACTGCGAGCAGTTCGGCATCCCGCTGCACCGCTTGGGCGATCCGGACCAGGGGATCGTGCACGTCATCGTGCCCGAGCTCGGGCTTGCGCGCCCTGGAATGACGGTCGTGTGCTGCGACTCGCACACCTCGACGCTCGGCGCGCTCGGCGTGCTGGCGTTCGGGATCGGCACCGGCCAGGTCGAGCACGTGCTCGCCACACAAACACTGCCGATGCACCGGCCGAAAGACCTGGCCGTCGAGGTTACCGGCGCGCTGCCGAGCGGCGCCACCGCAAAGGACCTCGTCCTCGCGCTCATCGCGCAGATCGGCACGGGAGGCGGCCAAGGCAGCATCATCGAGTACCGCGGCGAGGCCGTGCGGAATCTGTCCATGGAAGGCCGGCTGACGCTCTGCAACATGAGCATCGAAGCCGGTTCGCGCGCCGGGCTGGTCGCGGCCGACGAGGTGACGATCGAGTACTTGCGTGCACGGGCGCAGCTCGCGGATGGCGCCGAGTCGCGCTGGCGCGAGATGCGCAGCGACGACGACGAGAAGTTCGACCTCGTCGTGAACCTCGACGCGTCGGCCGTCGGCCCGCGTATCTCCTGGGGAACGAACCCGGCGCAGAACCTGTCCATCGACGGCCGGATCCCAAGCCGCGCGGACTTCGCCACCGAGGCCGAATGGACCGGCGCGCAACGTTCGCTCCACTACATGGGCCTAAAGCCGGGCCAGGCGCTGCGGGATCTCGAGGTGAGCACCGTCTTCCTCGGTTCGTGCACGAACGGACGTATCGAGGACCTGCGCGAGGCCGCGTCGGTCCTCAGCGGTCGCAAGGTCGCCGACGGTGTACGGATGCTGATCGTCCCGGGCTCCGCCGCGGTCCGCCGCCAAGCGGTCGCGGAGGGACTGGACGCGGTGTTCGACGCCGCTGGTGCCGACTTCCGCGCTGGCGCGGGTTGCTCGATGTGCTGCGCGCTGAACGAAGACCGGCTCGCGCCGGGTGAACGCGCCGCGTCGACCAGCAACCGGAACTTCGAGGGCCGCCAGGGCAAGCAGTCCCGCACGCACCTCGTCTCGCCGCGCGTCGCGGCGGCCACCGCGGTCACCGGCCGCTTCACCGCGCCGGAGGAGTTGTGAGTGCGATCCGCAGCGGAACAGCCGTTCCGCTGCGACGCGACGACGTCGACACCGACCAGCTCGCGCCGGCCAGATTCGTGCCCTACTACCGCCCCGAGGGCTACACCAACATCCTGATGGCGGATTGGCGCGACGATCCAGGCTTCGTGCTCAATCAGCCGCAGTATCAGGGTGCGACCGTTCTCGTCGCGGGCCGTGACTTCGGTACCGGCTCCTCGCGCGAGTCGGCGGTTTGGGCGTTGCAGAGCGCCGGGTTCCAGGTGGTCGTCGCGAGCCGATTCGGCGACATCTTCCGTGGCAACGCGACCACGCGCGGGCTGTGGACGGCCGAGGTCGACCACGACGTGATCGAGCGCCTGTGGCAGGGCATCGAGGCCGATCCCTGGCTGCGCATCACGGTGGATCTGCTCGACCGCCGCCTGACGTTCGGCGACGAGGTCACGCACTTCCGGATCGACGCACCGCTGATGCTGCGCCTGCTCAGGCCGGGCGACCGGATCGCCGAAACGCTCGCCTACCTGCCCGAGATCGAAGCATACGAATCGACCCGCGCAGCCCTGTGAAGAGGACTTCAATGCTCAGCCAAACCTTCTCCGTGCCCGGCGCTCCGGAGCCCTCCGCACGCTACTCACCGGCCGTCCGGCGCGGCCAGGTGGTCGCGGTCTCCGGCCAGGTCCCGTTCCTGCCCGGCCGAATCGACGGACCGCCGCCGGGATTCCGCGAGCAGGCCGAGGCCGTCTTCACCTACCTCCGGCAACTGCTCGAAGCGGCCGGCGCGACCGTGTCCGACGTGGTCACGGTCCGGATTTACCTCGCTCGCGAAGAGGACTTCCCGGTGATGAACGAGATCTTCGACAAGGTCTTCGGCGAGGTCCGGCCGACCCGCACGACCATCTGGGTGCACCTGCCCGGCGGCCTGCTGATCGAGGCGGACGCGCTGGCGGTGGTCGGCGAGTGACCCGGCTCGCGATCATCGGCGGCGGCCCGCGTGGGATGACGGTCCTCGAGCGGCTCGCCGCCCGAGGGATTGAGGCTGCTGAGTCCGCCGGCGCCGGGCCCGCCGAACCGATCGAGATCTACCTCATCGACGCGGTGCAGGTCGGCTGCGGCCGGGTGTGGCGCACCGATCAGGCGGACTGGTTCCTGATGAACACGCTGGCCGGCGAGATCTCCGCTTTCTCCGGCCAGCCGGACGGCGGTCCGGCTCGTCCGGGGGCCGGTCCGTCGTTCGCGCAGTGGTGGGACCTGGACGATCCGGGCCGCGAGCACGCCAACGAGTACGCGCCGCGCAACCGCTACGGTCGCTACCTGCTGTTCCTCCTGGACACGATCAGGCGCTCGCTGCCGGCGCACGTCATGCTGCACGAGATCGTCGCCACCGTCACGGACATGCGCAAGGAAGACGCAGGCTACTGCCTCACCCTGCACGACGGCCGGGTCATCGAGGTCGAACAGGCGGCCATCGTCACCGGCCACGCGCGACCCCGCCTGACCGGGAGCCTGCTCGAACTCGAGCGGTTCGCGCAAAGCCATCCCGGCCTGACGTTCATCGCCGGGGACTCGTCGGCTGACATGCCGCTGGACGAGATTCCGGCCGGCGGCGAGGTCGGCGTCCTCGGCATGGGACTGACCTTCTACGACGTCGTGGCGGCCCTCACGCTCGGGCGCGGCGGACGCTTCGCCGAGGCGCCGGGCGGCCTGCTGCGATACGAGCCGAGCGGGACCGAACCGTACATCGTCGCCGGTTCGCGCAGCGGGTTCCCGCAGCCGGGGCGCGGTCGCAACCAGAAGCCGGGCGGCTTCTCGTACCGGACCGTCTTCTTCACCGAGGACCTGGTCCGCGCCGACGCGGATGACGAGCAATTGGACTTCGACAGGCATCTGCGACCGCGCATCATGGCAGAGGTCGACTTCGTCTACTTCACCGCGCTGCTTCGCGAACGCCGCGGCCCGGCCACCGCCGAGGAGTTCGCGGCACGCGTGCGCGCGGGAGGCGGCGCGTCCATCTCAGCCCTCGACCGGCACGCGGCGGACTTCGGCCTCGACGGCGAGCCAGGGCTCGACTTCGACGCGCTCTCGCAACCGTTCGGCAGCCGGACGTTCCCCGACCGCGCCGCGTTCGACCGCGAGCTGCTGGCCGCCGTCGACGCCGACGTGCACGAGGCTCGACGCGGAAACGTGGACTCCCCGGTCAAAGCAGGCCTCGACATCCTGCGCAGCCTGCGCTGGATCATCCGTGAGCTCACGGACTTCGGCGGCCTGACGCCCAAGTCGCACCAAGAAGGCCTGATCGACTGGTACGCGCCGCGCAGCGCCTTCCTCGCCGCCGGGCCGCCACTCGTCCGGCTCCGCGAACTCCGAGCCCTGATCGACGCCGGAATCCTCCGCATCATCGGCCCGAAGGCCCGCTACGCCGCCGACCCCGACACCGGACGGTTCACGGTCTCCTCGCCGCAGGTCGATGGCGCGACAGAGGCTGTCGACACGATCATCGACGCCAGGATCCCGGTGCCAGATGTCCGCGCCGACACCTCCGAGTTCGCGCAGATGCTGCTACGTCGTGGCCTGTGGAGCGAGTTCGTCAACGGCGGTCTCTTCCACTCCGGCGGCGTCGCGGTGACCCGGTCGCCGTTCCACCCGATCGGCGCGGACGGCAAGCCGCAGCGCGGCCTGTACGTGCTCGGCATCCCCTCCGAGTTCTCCCGGTACTTCACGCAGGTCGTCGCGACCGGCCCGACCTCGTGGAGCGAGGTCATGCGTGACGCGGATGACGTCGCGCGACACCTGCTGCTGCCTGCAGAGCTGCGGATCCACGACGACGCGGACGTGGGCGCAGAGGCAGACGAACACGAACCCCTGGCGATCGGAGGCTGAGCATGTCCCGTCCCGCTCTGCTCGTACTCGATATGATCAACGAACTTATTCACCCGGACGGGCACTATGCGCACGTCTCCCTCGAGCAGGTGCAGAGCCGCGGCATCATCGAGCGAGCGGCCGTCGCCGTCGAACGTGCGCGTGCGGCCGGGATCCCGGTCATCTACGTGAAGCTCGGTTACGGCAGCCACTACGAGGACTGGCCCGCCGACTCGATCCTGTTCGGGCCGCCCGATCCGGAGCAGCGCTTCACTCGCGACGCCTGGGGCACTTGGGTGCACGAGCGGCTGGCGCCGGAGTCCGGCGAGGACATCGTGGTAAAGCAGCGGGTGAGCCCGTTCTACGGCACCAACCTCGACCTGCTGCTGCGCGCCCGGAAGGTCGACACGCTGCTGCTGCTCGGCGTCACCACCGACCTTGCCGTGCTGATGACCGCGCGCGAGGCGCACGACCGTGGCTACGCGGCCGAAGTGCTCGAAGACGCGACCGCGACCGCTGACCAGCAGTTGCACGATGCCGCGCTGCTGCTGATCGCGCGCACGGCAGTCGTCAGCAGCGTCGACAAGGCTCTGCCGGCAACGGCTACGGAACAGGTCACGGCATGACGACCACATCCGCGCCGATCGCGGCATCCATCGGCCGCTCGCCGACAGTAGCCCTACTCGACGAGGTCCAGCGTCAGAAGGCGCGCGGCGTCAACGTGCTCAATCTCAGTGGGGGAGAGCCCGACGTCGCGACTCCGGCGCACATTGTGGCCCGCGCGACCGAGGCGCTGCACGCGGGCGACACGCACTACACGCCGAGCCGAGGCCTGCCGGAGCTGCGCGAAGCCATCGCCGCCAAACTGCTCGCCGAGAACAACATCACCGTCGACCCGGCGACCGACGTCATCGTCACCACTTCGGCCAAGCATGGGATGTTCATCGCGCTCGCCGGCGTGATCGGACGCGGCGACGAGGTTCTGCTGCCGTCGCCGGCGTGGGTTAGCTACGCCCCGATGATCAGCCTGCTCGGCGGCCACGCCGTCGACGTCCCACTCGACCCGCGCGACGACTACACGATCCGCGCCGCGCAGCTCGAGGCCGCGGTTACGCCGCGAACCCGGGCAATCATCGTCAACTCGCCGAACAACCCGACCGGCCGGATGCTCACCCCGACCGAGGCCGACGCCATCGCTTCGGTTGCCGGACAGCATGATCTGACCGTGCTCTCGGACGAGATCTACGAGTACATCCGCTACGGCGACCGCTCGCACCTGAGCCCGGCGACTCGGCCCGGCTGCGAAGGCCGGACGATCACCGTCAACGGCTTCTCGAAGAGCTACGCGATGACCGGCTGGCGGCTTGGCTACCTGGCCGGTCCGACGTCGGTGATGCGGGAAGTCATCAAGGTCCAGGAGCACACGGTCGGCTGCGCCTCGTCGTTCGTGCAGCGCGCGGCGATCGCCGCGTTCGCTCCCGAGACGCGTGCGTGGCTCGACGAGATGGCGGCCGGCTACGACTCGCGGCGGTCGTTCATCGTGGACGGGCTCAACCAGATCCCTGGCATCCACTGCCCCGATCCTGAAGGCGCCTTCTACGTCCTGCCTGACATCTCAAGGCTCGGATTCAGCTCGGCGCAGGAGTTCAGCGGCTGGCTCATCGAGCGCGCCGGCGTCGTCGTCACGCCGGGCAGCGCCTTCGGCCCGACCGCCGAGCAGCACGTCCGGCTGTCGTTCGCCGCGTCGCCCGACGTCCTCGCGGCGGCCGTCGAGCAGATCGCCAAGGCAGTCGAATCCAGGTAAGCAATCAGCACGTACGACAACGGCGGCGGCGGACACCACGCTGTGTCCGCCGCCGCCGTTGCTCACGACTGGCCATTCGCGACTAGTGCTCCCGGTACAGCTCCGCCACCAGGAACGCCAACTCCAGCGACTGCTCGCGATTCAGCCGCGGGTCGCAGGCCGTCTCATAGCGCTGATGCAGCTCGTCCACGCGGACCTCGTCGCTGCCGCCTACGCACTCGGTCACGTCGCTGCCGGTCAGCTCCACGTGAATGCCGCCCGGGTGCGTGCCGAGTTCGTGGTGCACCTCGAAGAAGCCACGCAGCTCGTCGAGGATGACCTCGAAGCTGCGGGTCTTGTGGCCGCTCGGGCTCTCGTACGTGTTGCCGTGCATCGGGTCGCAGATCCACACCGGCAGCGTGCCGGACGCGTTCACCTTGCCCACCAGCGACGGCAGCCGGTCGCGGACCTTCTCCGCGCCCATCCGTGTGATGAACGTCAGCCGGCCGGGTTCGCGGTTCGGGTCCAGCTTGTCGATCAGCGCCAGCACGTCGTCCGTCGACACAGACGGACCGAGCTTCACGCCGATCGGGTTGCGGATCCGGGAGGCGAACTCGACGTGCGCGCCGTCCAGCTGCCGGGTGCGCTCGCCGATCCAGACCAGGTGGCCGGACAGGTCGTACCGGGCGCCGGTGAGCGAATCGGTGCGGGTCAGCGCGGCCTCGTAGTCCAGCAGCAGCGCTTCGTGGCTGGCGTAGAACTCGACCGTGGTGAACTGCTCCGGGTCCACCCCGAGCGCCTTCATGAAGGCCAGGGTGCGGTCGATCCGGCCGGTGAGCTTCTCGTAGCGCTTTCCGCCAGCGGAGCGCGCCACAAAGTCCTGGTTCCACGCGTGAACCTGGCTCAGTGCGGCGTATCCGCCGGTGGTGAAGGCGCGCACCAGGTTGAGGGTCGCGGAGGACGCGTTGTACATGCGCCGCAGCCGCTCGGGGTCGGGGACGCGGGACTGCTCGGTGAAGTCCAGCCCGTTGACCGCGTCGCCGCGGTACGCCGGAAGGGTGACCGCGTCCCGGGTCTCGGTGTCCTTGGATCGGGGCTTCGCGTACTGTCCGGCGATTCTGCCCACCTTGATCACCGGGACCGCGGCCGCGTACGTCAGTACCACGGACATCTGCAGCAACGTTGCGACCGTGTTACGGATGCGGTCCGCGGACAGGGACTCGAAGGTCTCCGCGCAGTCGCCGCCCTGGAGCACGAACGCCTCGCCCTTCGCGGCGGCGGCGAGACGGTCGCGCAGCTGAGCGGCTTCGCCGGCGAAGACCAGCGGTGGCCGGGTCGTCAGGTCCGCGACCACATCGGCCAACGCGCCGGCGTCCGGCCAGGAGGGCTGCTGCGCGGCCGGCAGCCGGCGCCACGCGTCGAATTCAAGTTCGTTTATCGTCATTTCCCATCCCGTCGCGCCGAATGGCGTTGACTGGGTTGACTGGCACCGTCGATTCAAGCAGCAGTCGAATATCCGGCACATCGGCTGACGGCCGAGAACGAGTTCATCCAATGGATGAGACCGTATGCTGACGTCAGTATCCTAATATGAATTTGAATGCTGACGAACTGGACGCCCGAACGTCCGGTCGATACCTGTGGGAACGCTGTGACTGGCGTAGCAGAGCCGTGGCTTAGTAGCGGTGAAGTCGCCGCGCTGGTAGCCTTGGTTACCGCAAGCGCACGTCATTTCACTCATGCGTTGATGCTTATTTGCTTTGACGTCGCGCCTTTGCGGGGGCTTGTTTGGCTGGTTTTCGTCATGCGTTCCAGCGACGTGATGCATGATCTCAGAACGGACATACTGGGTCGAACCCATCGAGAGATGGTTCGGTGCCGCCGGAAACGTCCCGGCGGCACGACGGAGGGACGCCATGTCTGTTGCCGAGTTCATCGGCCACGAACGTGACACGACAACCACATCGAAAGTCTTGCTGGTAGACCAGGACCCGATCTCGCGGCACGTGCTGACCGAGGTCCTGCTCAGGGAGGAGAGGGTCGAGGTCATCGCCTCGGACAAGGATGACATCAGGGTTTTGACGCCGATGTCGGCCGGGGCCGAGATGGTCATCATGTCCCTCGGACCGGAGGAGCGCATCCCGGCGTCCGTCAAGGATCTCGCGGTTCACCTGGACAAACACGTATTGCTCATCGCCAGCAGATGGTCCCGGCAGCGGCTGGACTACGCGTTCGCGGCCGGCGCCGCGGGCTGCCTGGTGAAGGAACCGTCGATGTCGCACCTACCGGGAGCCGTCCGCGCGGTGCGCGCCGGGCTCTCGGTGATGTCGCCCTCGATCCACAAGCGCTTGCACGCGAAGGAGCGGGTTCTGCGCAGGCCGGCGAAGGCCGCGAGTTCCGGTGAGGTCCCGGTGAACCGGCTGCTCGAAATGTTGACAGAGCGCGAACGGCAGGTGCTGCATCTGCTGGCTGAGGGCTGGTCCAACGCCGAAGTGGCCGCTCAGCTGCTGATATCGCCGACGACGGTGAAGAGCCACGTGTCGAATGCCCTGTCCAAGCTCGGCGTTCGAAACCGTATCCAGGCGGTGCTGCTGGTCCGCTCCGCCATGGACGAGGGCATGGCTCTGTCCATGGCGTAAGCCGGATTTGCCCGTCACTGGCAGATCACTGACACGTAACTGACGTATCAGTGCACGAGCACGGCGCCTTGCGCGAGGTCGAGCGTCGCCGTGCGGGTGTCCGCGATCGCCTTGCCGTCGGAGCCGATGAACTGGCCGATCCAGCTTTTCGGCATCGCGGCACCGTGGTTGTGCGCCAGGTTGCCGCGGAATTCACCGCCGCCGCTTCTCACGAAGGCGGCGGCGGTGAATCCGTCGAAGCGAGCAAGGCCTTTCACGGCGGTCGCGCCATTGAGGTCGAAGACGTTGCCGGTCAGCACGGCTGCGGGGTCGCCGCCGAGTGTCGACAGGCTCGCGTCGAAGAGCACTGCTTGCACCGTCTCGGTAGTGAGCCCTCTGAAGTAGCTGCCGTTGAGCTGGAGGCCGCGTCCGCTGCAGATCACGTGCGATCCGCCGCAGACGTCGAAGTAGCAGCCTTCGACGCGCAGCGTCCACGGCGCTCCGACTCCGGCGCCGCCGTAGAAGACGTGGCTGCCGGCGATCTCCGACGCGAAGTGGCACTGCGCGATCGACCAGCCGCCCGCGCCCGCGTGCGCCGGGCCGAGGACCACGCCCCGGTTGTGCCGGTTGACCTGGCAGCCGACCACGCGTCCGTCGGTGCTGCCGCCGCCGGGGAGCTTGTCGGATAGTCCGTCGGCGAGCAGGAACATGCCCGCGCCGAACGAGTTGCAGAACAGCACCCGGCCGTTCACCGAGAACACGTTGTCGGTGCCGGATGACTGGAAGCGCACGAAGCCGCCCGAACCGGTTTCCCGCGAGCCGCAGCACAGGTCCCGGCAGTTGGCGAAGGTGACGTCCGACGTGTCGACGACGGTCGCGGCCCAGAACCCCGGCGTGTCGGTCGTACCGTCGACGGTGCCGAGGAAGCCGAGCCCGTCAACGGTCAGTCCGTGCGGATTGGTGTTCACCACCGAGCCGTTGCCGCTCACGCCGATGGTGAGCAGCGACATGGTGGCGGCGTTCACCGGTCCGAGCACGGATCCGGTCAGCGAGACGACCGCCGGTCCGTTGGTGTCGTAGAGGTCGGCGGCCTCGCCGCGCAATCCCGCGACACCGCCGGGAACGGTCACACCCGAGATGCGGTAGCAGCCTCCCGGCGCCGGCGGGAAAACGACGACCGAACCGGGCCGCTGACCAGCGGCGTTCAGCGCGTTCTGGATCGACCTGGTGTCGTCCGTCTTGCCGTCGCCGAGCGCGCCGTAAGTGGTCACGTCGAACACTGTGTTCGCGGCGGCGTGCGGATTTGCGCGCGGCGGCGTTGGCGGTGGCGGCGTCGGTGCGGCGAGGCCGCCACCGCCGAGCGCGCCAACGCGCAGCGCGTCGCGGCGGCTGAGAGCGCTACTAAGTATCATGGATTGCTCCCTTGCGATTGGATGAGGTTCTGTACGGCGGCGAGCGCGATCTGTGGGAAGGGACCCGCGCACCGCGGACAGGCCGTCGACGCGGCCGGATCGTTGAGCCAGTAGCCGTCGACTTGAGGGCGCACGGCGCGCGCCGCGGTCTCGATGACCGAGGTCGTCACGGACTTCCCGGACGGGTTCGTGCTAAGTCCGGCCAGCACCCTGACATTCGGGTTCGCCGATCGCGCCTGCGCCGCGCCTTGCGAGACGAACGAGGTGAACAGCGCGGTGTCAGCCTCCGAGCCCTGCGCCTGGATGTCCAGGACGTCGGCGTACCGCGCAGCGTCGGCAGGCAGCGAGAGCGAGAGGAAGGTCTGATAGCGGCCCTGCGCGTCGGCATCGGACTGGCTCAGCACATTGACGAGATCGGTAGCCGGCGCGGCAATGAACAGCAGGTGGTGGCGGTGCACGAGCTCACCTGCCAGCTTGTAGTAGCGCCCCGGGTTGTGCTGCTCCGCGCTCGGCGTGAGCGACCACTGCTCGCTGTCGTAGAGAACAGCCTTGATCCGTGGATCGAGCTTGCCGCCGTCGAGCGCCGAGCGCAGAGCCGAATAGCTGGTGAAGTCGGCGGTCGGCGTACTGGTCCAACCGTCCGGGATCGCCCACGAACGCTCGGGCGTCAGCACGAACGCGTTCGGCGTGTTGAACTCCGCTGTGGCTGCGGCACTGTCGGTGGCGAGCAAGCGTGTCAGAGTGCTGCCTGCCACGATCCACAACGGCGCCGACGGCGCCGTCCGGCTCGGAGAGGCTGATGCCGGCGCCGGAGCAGCCCCGCGACCTCGTCCACCGGAACAACCGGCCGCGAGCGTGACCAGCGCGGCGAACACTGCCAACGCGGCGCAGACGCGTAGTCCGTTCCTCACAGTGGCCTCGTCAGCGGTCGTGTCTTCAACGCCCGATTCGTCGCACGCAGCGCGAGCGGCGGCCGGACCGGACGTGTGGCGCAGCCGAGCACCGACTCAAGCTGGAAGAAGCGTTTGAGCAGCATGAACACTGCCCACAGCGGTATCCAGGCGAGCAGTCGCCATCGGCGGTAGTACACGGTCACCAGCACCCGCGAGATCGCGCCGGGGACTTGCGCGAGCCCGAACGCGACGCCGAATCGCAGGATGTTGTGTTGCACGGTCGGCTGGAACGCGGCGTAAAGCACCGTGAGCATCATCAGGATGTAGTTCATCGGCGAGAGGAAGCGTGTCCCCATGCTCTTCGGCAGCTGGAACCAGAACCGCGGCCCCGGCGCGCCATTGCCGAACGGCGTGTACCGCGCGAAGTTCATCATGCCGCCCAGGCCCCAGCGGTAGCGCTGCACACGCAGTTCCCTGATGCTCTTCGGCACGTCCTCGTATGACCTGATCCGCGGATCGATCACCACGCGCCAGCCGAGGCGGGCCAGCGCGCAGGTGAACTCGGCGTCCTCGCCGAACATCCCGTGCACGAAGCCGCCGAGGTTCGCGGCCGGCACGCGCCGGAACGCGCAGAACGTGCCGGGGACGCACGGCACCGCGTCGATCTCGGAGAGCGCGGACAGCGAGAACCCGTAGATCCCCAGCACCTCCAGGCCGCGCATCCGGTCGATCCAGGTGCCGTAGGGCTCCTTCGGCAGCGTCAGCGCGCCGACGACGCCGATCCTCGGGTCGGCCAGGAAATCGGCGATCGAATATACGAAGGCGTTCGGGTCCAGCGCGCAGTCCGCGTCCACGCGGAACACGAAGTCTGAGACGCACCGCGACAGCGCGAGGTTCAGCGCCTTCGCCTTTCCGCTGTGCGTGCCCTGGATGACTTCGCCGGTGGCATGCGTGAACGCCGCGACGGCCGCTTCGGCGAGGGCTCGGGTGTCGTCGGTCGATCCGTCGTCGCACATCACGACGTGAACTGGTCCGCCGTATTGGACCGCCGCGCGATCGAGGGACCGCAGCAGCCGCTCGATCCCGGCGGACTCGTTGAATGCCGGGATGATCACCTCAAGCCCCGGCCGCTGCGCGCCTAGCGCCGGCTTGCGGCCCCCGGACGCGCGGATGAGCATGAGCAGCAGGTAGACCGTGTCGTTGGTGGCCGCACGCAGGCTCGCGACGACGATGAACACCGCGACCGGCGTGCCGCCGACCCGGTCCGCCAGCGTGAGCGCCACGGCCGCGACGATCCCGAGTGCGCCGATGGCGCACAGCGCGAGCAGCAGGTTGTCGCGCCAGTCGCCGCGCCGCCGGATCGGCAGCGTCGTCGGCCGGGGGAGTTGGAACGTGGTGAACGAGAGCCGGTACACCATCAGGTAGCCGACGGTGTACTGCAGCAGCAGCGTCACGATCGGGACCGGCCCCAGCGGCAGCCGCACCGCCCCGGCGAGCAGCGCCGCGAAGCTCTCCACGAGCACTGAGACGGCGACGAACAGCGGCGCGTGCGCGAGGATCATCAGTCTGCGCCCGAGCGTCGCCCGCGCGGTCAGCGCCACCGACACCACGTAACAGACCTCTGCCGCCGGTACCAGCGGCGGCAGACTGTGCGCGTAAACGAACGCACCGCTGTGCGCCGCGTTGAGCACGCCGTCGACCAGCAGGAAATACCACTGCCCGACCTTCGGGTGCCGTAGCACGACTACCAGCAGGCAGATGCTGATCGCGACGGCCAGGAACCACAGCGAGCGCGAGAGCTGCGGACGACGGATCGACTTGAGCACGACGACCCGGTCGTCGCCGGTGTCCGAGTCGTCGAAGCGCCGGGACAGCGGCCAGCGGACCACGATCATCAGGATCGCGAAATCGGCCGCCAGGAAGGCGATGACATTTCCGTGGTACATGCGCGTGCTGATACCTCGTGGTCTTCGGTGCGGGTCTGTGGTCTGGTCTCAGGTGTGCAGGCCGCACTCGGTCTTGCCGGAGCTCGCCCAACGTCCGGCGCGCGAGTCCTCGCCGGGAGCGGTTCGCCGGGTGCACGGTTCGCACCCGATCGAGGTGTAGCCGTCGAGATACAACATGTTGATCAGGACATTGTTGTCGCGGATGTAGTCGTCGACGTCGGCCTGCGTCCACAGCGCCAGCGGCGAGAGCTTGACCATGTTGCGCCGCTCGTCGTAGCCGATGGTCGGCAGGTCGGCGCGCGTCGCGGCGTCCTCGCGGCGCATGCCGGTGATCCACGCCTCGTATGGGAGCAAACCGCGTTCGAGCGGTTCGACCTTGCGCAACGCGCAGCACTCGTCCGGGTCGCGCGCATAAAGCCGCGGGCCGTACGTGGCGTTCTGCTCGGCGACCGTCTGGTGCGGAGTGACCGTGCGCAGCGTGACGTCGTAGGCCGCTGCGACGGCGTCGCGAGTACCGAGGGTTTCGGCGAAGTGGTAGCCGGTGTCCAGGAACAGCACGTCTATTCCGGGCGCGGCGAGCTGCGCGAGGTGGACCAGGTGCGTGTCAGCCATCGATGAGGCGACGACGACCCAGGGGCCGAACTCCTCGCGTGCCCAGGCGATGATCTCGTGCGACGGGGCGCCGTACAACTCCGTCGCCGCCCGCTCGGCCAGTGCGCGTACTTCGTATGCGGGACGTGGCGATGTCACGGCCGCCTCCCTTCCGGGGCCAGGCCGCGATCCCGCAGGACGCGGCGTTCGATCGGGGCGAAGCAGACCGCGTTGACGGCGATGCCCGCGAGGAAGATGAGCAGGACCGCGGTCAGCGACTGCCCGGCGTCGACGTTGTCGCGTCCCTGCTCCAGCAACTGCCCGAGACCCGGGCCGAGCTGCGGCGCGACGGCGATCAGTTCGGCGGCCATCAGCGACCGCCACGCGAACGCCCAGCCCTGTTTCAGCCCCGCGAGATACCCCGGCGCGGCAGCGGACAGCAGCACGTAGCGAGCCGCGGTCCAGCCACGTGCGCCGAGGTTGCGGCCGACCCGCAGGTAGAGCGGCGGCACTTGATCGAGCCCTGAGACGACGCCGATCGCGATCGATGGCGCGGCGCCGATCAGCACGACCAGGTAGATGGTCGCCGGGGTGATGCCGAACCAGAGGATGCCGATCGGCACCCACGCCACCGAGGGCAGGTTCTGCAGCCCGGACAGAATCGGCCCGATCGCGGTGCGCACGGTGCCGAAGCGCCACACCGCCAGGCCGACCGGTGTCCCGATCAGCATCGCGACGGCGAATCCGGACAGCGCGCGGTAGACGCTGTTGAAGACGGCTACCCACACGTCCCACTGGTTCCATGAACCGAGCGCTTCGTGCCAGGTCTCGCCGGGGGAGGGCAGCAGCCAATCCGGCTTGACGTGCAGCGACCACACCAGCTGCCACCCGGCGAGGATGAGCGCGATCGCCAGCACCGGCGGCAGCACGCCGCGCCACACCCGAGTCAGCACTCTGCTGCGCGCGGCGCTCGCGTCAGTGGGCGTCTCAAGCGCGTCAAGGCCGGCCTCGAGGACGGCGAGCTGCGTCCCGGCCTCGTCATCCACGTCATCAGCGTCCAGGCTCGGCTGCGTCGACATGGCGGCTGATCTCCTTCCGCAGCCAGTCGGTGATCTCGATCGACAGCTTCGAGACCGCCGAATCCTCGATGCGGCGCGGATGCTCGATGTCGACCGCCCACTCGCGCACGATGCGCCCCGGCCGGGACGAGAGCAGGATCACCCGCTGCCCGAGCAGCACCGCCTCGCGCACGTTGTGCGTGACGAAGAGCACTGCGACGCCGGTCTCCCGCCAGATCCGGGTGATCTCCTTGTGCAGCACGTCGCGGGTGATCGCGTCGAGCGCGGCGAAGGGCTCGTCCATCAGCAACACCTTGTTGCCCTGCGCGAGCGCGCGGGCGAGCGCGACGCGCTGGCGCATCCCGCCGGAGAGCTGATGGACTCGCTTGTCGTACGCGCCGGGCAGGCGCACCAGCTCCAGCAACCGCGTGGCCTCGGCGCGCCGCTCTGCCCGTGGCCAGCCACGCAGTCGAAGCGCCAGCTCGACGTTGCGCCCGGCGGTCAGCCACGGGAACAATCCCGCGTCCTGGAACATCAGCGACGCGCGCCCGGCCGGCACCGACACCTCGCCGGCGGTCGCGCTCTCAAGACCGGCGATGATGCTCAGCAGGGTCGATTTCCCGCAGCCGGACGCGCCGAGTACGCACACGAACTCGCCCGCCGCGACGCTCAGGTCGATCCCGTCGAGCACCGGCGGTTGCGTGTCGTTGGCACGGATTCGGCCGAACGTCTTGCCGACGCCGACGAGGCGCACGGCTTCCGTGCCCGTGTCCGCTCCTGTCCGCGTCTGTGCCCGCGCGGTCGACGCTCGTCGGCGGCGCGTCTTCCAGGTCCGGAATCTCAAGGTTCTGGGTCGTCACGTTTCCCTCACCTCCCTACTTCCTGCAAGCCCGCGCTCTTCAGCGCCGCGTTGAGTGGTGCCAGGTGGAAGATCTTCGTCAGATTGGTCGGTTTGAGCAGACCGACGGCGACAGCGTGCTGTTCTTGCTGCGCCACGGTCTGCGCGAGCGGATCGTCGGTGACGGTGAGCTGCGACCACGAGTGAGCCAGGACGCTGCTATTGAGCGCCTTCCCGGTCAGCTTCTCGAGTTGCGCCTCGACGAGCGTTCGCGCGGCGGCGCCGTGCGATCGGATCCACGAGTTCACGGTGATCTGGCCCCGAAGCAATCGCGTGACGGTCTGCGGGTGCGCGGTCAGATAGCCGGTGGACACGACCAACTCGGTGGTCGCGAACGCGCTGTCCGGCCAGAGCGAACGTTCGTCCACGAGCACGTGGCCGCCCTCGGCGACCAGCTGGGAGGCGTACGGCTCAGGCAGCCACGCGCCGTCGAGCCGTCCGTCCGCGAACAGAATCAGGGTCGTGGGATTCGGCGTCGGCTCGATGGTCACCGCGCCGGGACCGCTGGCCCCGGCGTGCAGGCCGTGCGCGGCGAGGAAGTAGCGCAGGGCCACGTCTTGCGTGTTGCCGAGCTGCGGAGTCGCCAGCGTCGCACCGCTCAGCTGCGCGACCGTCGTGATGGACCGGCGCACCACAAGCTCGGCCCCGCCGCTCGTCGCACCGGCGACGATTCGCAGCCCGCTGCCGTGGCTCTTCGCGAACCCGTTGATCGCGGGAGACGGCCCGACGTACGCCGCGTCAATCGTCCCGGTCAGCAGCGCTGATATCTCCGACGGTCCCGAGTCGAATATCTGTGTGCTGAGCCGGGTGTCGCCGAGCTGCTGCTGGAAGAACCCGCCGCCGACGCCGACCAACGCGGTCGCGTGCGTCACGTTCGCGAAGTAGCCGAGCCGCAGTGTGCTGGCGCCGGGCGCACCAGCCTGGCCGGCCGGACCGCCCTCGAAGCCCAAAGCGCAGCCCGCGAGTGCGAGCGCGCAGCCAGCCGCGCCTGCCAGACGGGCCACGCGTGCTACGCGGAGTGCATGCGTTTGCCATCGGAGTCGGAGTGCGTGCGTCATCCCGGCTGCCTTTCGGGCGCGATCGTCAGCGCTCCGTTCATCGCGGCGGTCAGCGTGGTCCCGTCGGACGCGTCGATGACCAGGAACGACCCGGTCCGGCGGTGGTCGCGGTATAGGTCCATCGGCAGCGGTGCGTCAGTGCGCAGCGTGACCTGGCCGATGTCGTTGGCCACGAGCCCGTCGGGCGCGGCCTCGTGTTCGAGCGCATCGAGGTCCAGGCGGGCGTCGATGGACCGAACCAGGGCACTTACGACGTTCGTGCCATGGCGAACGA
Organism: uncultured Actinomycetota bacterium; assembly: GCA_963714445.1. GTDB lineage: Bacteria > Actinomycetota > Actinomycetes > Streptomycetales > Catenulisporaceae > Actinocrinis. The sequence goes on along the minus strand of CAVQPP010000219.1, from coordinate 1,854 downwards.
GGACACGATCGTCCGCGCGCAGCGGACGATCGGCGATGTGGCACACCGTGGCGGTGATGTCATGCGTGACGTCAGGCGCCTGATGAACCGGCGTGATGATGTCGCCGCGTGAAATGTCGAGGTCGTCGGTCAGCCGAAGCGTGACGGATTGCGGAGCGAACGCGACGCGCACGTCCTGCTGTCCGAGCCGGTCGATGCCTGCGATGGTGGAGCGCTGTCCGGAAGGCAACACGACGACTTCGTCACCCGGCCGCAGTACTCCGGAGACGAGTTGTCCGGCGTATCCGCGGTAGTCGCGGTGTTCGCCGGGTGTTTGGGGGCGTAGGACGTATTGGACGGGGAAGCGTGCGGGGTGTGCGGCGGGGTTTTCTTCGACGTCGACGGCTTCGAGGTGTTCCAGGAGGGTGGGTCCGCCGTACCAGTCCATGGATGCGGAGGGTTCCACGACGTTGTCGCCGGCTAGTGCGCTGATGGGGATCGCGGTGACGTCGGGGACGCCCAGGCGTGCGGCGTAGGCGGTGAATTCGTCGGCGATCGGGGCGAAGACGGTTTCGTTGTAGTGGACCAGGTCCATCTTGTTCACGGCCAGCACCACGTGCGGCACCCGGAGCAGGGCGGCGACGGCGGCGTGGCGGCGGGTCTGCTCCACGATCCCGTTGCGTGCGTCGACCAGGACGACGGCGAGTTGCGCTGTTGAGGCGCCGGTGACCATGTTGCGGGTGTACTGCACGTGTCCGGGGGTGTCGGCGAGGATGAAGCGTCGCCGTGGGGTGGCGAAGTAGCGGTAGGCCACGTCGATGGTGATGCCTTGTTCGCGTTCGGCGCGTAGTCCGTCGGTGAGCAGCGCGAGGTCGGTGGCGTCGAGGCCGCGTTCGCGGGAGACGCGTTCGACGGCGTCGAGTTGGTCGGTGAAGACGGCTTTGCAGTCGTGTAGCAGTCGGCCGACCAGGGTGGATTTGCCGTCGTCGACGGAGCCTGCGGTGGCCAGGCGCAGGAGTGAGATGCCGTCGTCGTGGGTGGTGGTCATTTAGAAGTACCCCTCCCGTTTGCGGTCTTCCATCGCGGCCTCGGACATTTTGTCGTCGGCGCGCGTGGCACCGCGCTCGGTCAACGTCGAAGCAGCGATCTCCCGAATCACCTGAGCCACGTTGACCGCCTGCGAGTCCACGGCCCCGGTGCACGACATGTCACCGACGGTCCGATACCGGACCATCCGCTTTTCGACTGGCTCGCCGTTCTTGGGGCCGCCCCATTGGCCTGCGGTGAGCCACATGCCGTCGCGGTTGAAGACTTCGCGTTGGTGGGCGAAGTAGACCTCGGGCAGTTCGATCTGCTCTCGTTGGATGTACTGCCACACGTCCAGTTCGGTCCAGTTGCTCAGCGGGAAGACCCGGACGTGTTCGCCGACGCGGTGGCGGCCGTTGTACAGCTGCCACAGTTCCGGGCGCTGACGTCGTGGATCCCAGCCCCCGAACTCGTCGCGCAGCGAGAAGACCCGCTCCTTGGCGCGGGCCTTCTCCTCATCGCGGCGTCCGCCGCCGAACACCGCGTCGTGCTTGCCGGCGGTGATCGCGTCCAGCAGCGGGCGGGTCTGCAGCGGGTTGCGCGTGCCGTCCGGGCGCTCACGCAGCCGGCCATCGTCGATGTAGTCCTGCACGGACGCGACCGTCAGCCGCAGCCCATACCGCTCGACCGCGCGGTCGCGGTAGGCCAGGACCTCGGGGAAGTTGTGCCCGGTGTCCACGTGCAACAGCCCGAACGGCACCGGCGCCGGCCAAAACGCCTTCAGCGCCAGGTGCACCATCACGATCGAATCCTTGCCACCACTGAACAGCAGCACCGGACGCTCGAACT
>CAVQPP010000218.1:0-22312 GCA_963714445.1 uncultured Actinomycetota bacterium | reverse complement strand
AGCACCTGCGGCACCATCGCGGCGGCCGTCGCGCCCTGCAGAATTCGCGCCGTCACCAGCAGCGCCGGGCTGGTCGCCAAGCCGCACAGCAGCGAGGCGACGGTGAATGTCGACATTCCGATCAGGAACAGCCGCCGATGGCCGTGCAGGTCGCCGAGCCGGCCGCCGGTGATCAGGCCACTGGCATACGCGAAGCCGTAACCGCCGACCACCAGCTCGATCCCCGCCTGGGTAGCATGCAGGTCGTGTTGCAGTGAGGGCGCGGCGACGTTCACGACGAAGTAGTCGAATATCGCCATGAACATCGCGGAGAGCAGCACCGGTAAGGTCTTCCACCGGCGTGGATCCGGTTCGAATGTCGGCGGTGCGGCCGACGGCGCTGCGGTCGTCGGCGACGCGGCGGGGGAAGCGGTGGTTGTTGCTTGTGGCTCAATGGCCCGGTTCGTGGCAAGAGACATGGCTACCCCTACAGACCGCAAAGGAAGTTCGATGATGGTCGAACTAAAGCCCCTCGATAGTACGAGGGGTATCGAACGACCGCAACCAGATTTCCCACGCCGTCGTAGGAGCCCCGGTAATACTCAACACCCAGGGACTGACAATGACTTCCCAAACGAGTCCGCAACAAGCGGCGCACTACGTAGCGGCGTCAGGTCGTTACGATGAGATGCAATATCGCCGCAGCGGCCGTAGCGGACTGCGGCTGCCGGCCATCTCACTCGGCCTGTGGCACAACTTCGGCGTCGCAAAGCCGCTTGAGGCGCAGCGCGCGGTGTTGCGCCGTGCGTTCGACCTCGGGGTCACGCACTTCGATCTGGCCAACAACTACGGCCCGCCGCCGGGCAGCGCGGAGGCCAACTTCGGCGCGCTGTTCGCGCAGGACTTCCGGCCGTACCGCGACGAGCTGATCATCTCGACCAAGGCCGGCTACCAGATGTGGGACGGCCCATACGGCGAGTGGGGCTCGCGCAAGCACCTGATCTCGTCGCTTGACCAGTCGCTCAGCCGGATGGGACTCGACTACGTCGACATCTTCTACAGCCACCGCCTCGACCCCGAGACGCCGCTGGAAGAGACGATGAGCGCGCTGGACCACGCCGTACGTTCCGGAAAGGCCCTCTACGCCGGGATCTCCAACTACGACCCCGGCAACGCCCGCGCCGCCGCCGCGATCCTGCGCGACCTCGGCACCCCGCTGCTGATCCACCAGCCCTCGTATTCAATGCTGAAACGCGGCGCCGTCGAGAACGGCCTGCTCGACGCGCTCGACGAGGTGGGCGCCGGATGCATCTGCTTCTCGCCGCTCGCGCAGGGCGTCCTCACCGACCGCTACCTGTCCGGCGTCCCGTCCGACTCGCGCGCCGCCGTCGGCCGATTCCTGCGGCCGGAAAACCTGACCGACGAGGTCATGGCGAAGGTCAAGGCGCTCAACGACCTGGCCGCGGGCCGCGGCCAAACGCTGGCCCAACTCGCCCTCGCGTGGGTGCTGCGCGACTCCCGGATGACGTCGGCGATCATCGGCGCGTCGTCAGTTGAACAGCTCGAAGGCAACGTCGCGGCCCTGCGCGCACCGGCGCTCACCGAGGACGAACTGGACAATGTCGAGCAGATCCTCGCCGGGAAGCCGTCTCGCTGACCGAAATGCCGCCGACTCACGCCGCGCACGTCCCGTAGCCTTGAGGGGTGGATACGATCCGAACCGACAGCGCCGACCCGGCCGACGAGTCCTGGCGCGACCGTCCGGCCAAACAGCAGCCAGCCTGGCCGGACGCCGAAGCCGTCCGCGACGCCGCCGCCGAACTGCGCTCGTATCCGCCGCTCGTCTTCGCCGGCGAGGCGGACCTGCTCAAGAACCGCCTCGCCCAGGTCGCCAAGGGCGAGGCGTTCGTCCTGCAGGGCGGTGACTGTGCGGAGACCTTCGCCGGAACCACCGCCGACGCGATCCGCAACAAGCTCAAGACGCTGCTGCAGATGGCCGCCGTGCTCACGTACGCCGGCTCGGTGCCCGTCGTCAAGATCGGCCGCATCGCCGGGCAGTACGGCAAGCCGCGCTCGAAGGACGCCGAGACCCGCGACGGCGTCACGCTGCCGGCCTACCGCGGCGACTCGGTCAACGGGTTCGACTTCACCGCCGAGTCCCGCGTCCCCGACCCGTGGCGCATGGTGCGCATGTACCACTCGTCCGCCGCGACGCTGAACCTGGTACGCGCCTTCACCACTGGCGGTTACGCCGACCTGCACCAGGTGCACGCGTGGAACCGCGACTTCGTCGCGGCGTCACCTTCAGGGCGGCGATACGAGCAACTGGCCGCCGAGATCCAGCGCGCGCTGGACTTCATGCGCGCCTGCGGCGTCGACCCGGAGGAGACGCGCACCGTCGAGTTCTTCTCCTCGCACGAGGGCCTGCTGCTCGAATACGAGGCCGCACTCACCCGCACCGACTCGCGCACCGGCACCCGGTACAACACCTCCGGGCACTTCGTGTGGATCGGCGAGCGCACCCGGGATCTTGATGGCGCGCACATCGACTACTTCTCCAAGATCCGCAACCCGATCGGCATCAAGCTAGGGCCGGCCACCACCCCGGACGACGCCCTCGCGTACCTCAACCGCCTCAACCCGGACCGCGAGCCCGGCCGCCTCAGCTTCATCATCCGGATGGGCGCCGGCCTCGTGCGCGACAAGCTCCCGGCACTCGTCGAGAAGGTGACCGCCGAGGGCCATCAGGTCGCCTGGATCAGCGACCCGATGCACGGCAACACCTTCGAGGCGCCCAGCGGCCACAAGACCCGCCGCTTCGACGACGTGCTCGACGAGGTGAAGGGCTTCTTCGAGGTGCACCGCGCGCTCGGCACCCACCCCGGCGGCATCCACATCGAGCTCACCGGCGACGACGTGACCGAGTGCGTAGGCGGCGGCCACGAGATCGCCTTCGACGACCTGGCCACCCGGTACGAGTCGGCCTGCGACCCGCGCCTCAACCGGTCCCAGTCCCTCGACCTGGCGTTCCTAGTAGCCGAGATGTACCGGAGCGCCGCGTGACCAGCTCTCCCGACGACCTTCGCCCCGTCGTCGACCTACGCAGCGACACCGTCACCAAGCCGAGCCTCGCGATGCGTAACGCGATGCTCGGCGCGGAGGTTGGCGACGACGTCTACGGCGAGGACCCGACCGTTGCAGCCCTCGAAGCCAAGGTCGCCGAGATGTTCGGCTTCGAAGCAGCCCTCTTCGTGCCGACCGGCGTCATGGCCAACCATGTCGCCCTGCGCATGCTGGTGCGCCCCGGCGGCGAACTGATCGCCGACGCCGACGCGCACATCCTCGCGCACGAGGACGCCGGGCTCGCCTGGCACGGCGGCATCCAGACCCGCACCACCCTCACGTCGAACGGCCTGCTCACCCCCGACGACGTCACGCGCCTGATCCGTCCGCACATCCCGCACACGCTGGGCACCACTGCCGTCGAACTGGAGAACACCCACAACCGCGGCGGCGGCTCCGTGTACAGCATCGACCACCTCCAGGCCATCCGTGAGGTAGCCGACGCGCACGGCATCGCAATACACATCGATGGCGCGCGGATCTGGAACGCCCACATCGCCAGCGGCACCCCGCTGCACGAGTACGGCGCGATAGCCGACACGATGGCCGTCTGTCTGTCCAAGGGCCTAGGCGCGCCGGTCGGCTCCGTCGCCCTCCTCAAGCCGGAAGACCGTGAGCAAGCCGTCCTGATGCGCCATCGCCTAGGCGGCGGCTGGCGCCAAGCAGGCCTCCTGGCCGCCGCCGGCATCTACGCCCTCGATCACCACATCGGCCGTCTGGCCGAGGACCACTCGAACGCGCGCCTGCTGCACCGTCAACTCCGCGCCGCGGGCCTGGCGGCGCGCCTCCCCGAGACCAACATCGTGCTCGTAGACGTGCCCGACGCAAAGGCGATGGCCACTCGCGCCGCCGAGCAGAATGTGCGCGTATCAGCCTTCGGCCCTCAATTGCTGCGTTTGGTGACGCATCTGGACGTTACCGAGAAGGACTGTGTTTTCGCGGCCGAAGTACTCGCCCGCGCCGCCTGACCAGCGCCCGACACAAACCCCCTGAATCGGCGTCAATTCGCTTCGCCACCAGCCCGGATGGTCCTATCCCGTCCGGGTTGGGCCGGTGTTGCGGCTGTTGATAGAGCCCTGCGATACAGATAACCTTCCCGACGTTTCGACTCTCGCGTCGCTTCCTCAGGGGGATGGTTCGGATGGGCCTGTTCGACAAGCTCTTCAACGACGACGAGAAGGAGAAGCAGGAGGAGGCCAAGCGCAAGGCGGCCGAGAAGTACGCCGAGGAGCACAACCACTCGCGCGGGGACCACGACGACGAGCACGCCCACGCAGCGAAGAAGACCGCTGCGAAAGCCCCTGCGAAGACCGCCGCGAAGAAGGCCCCCGCCGCCAAGAAGGCCACCGCCGCGCACGCCACGATCCCGCATCAGCACGCTGCGCCGGTTTCCTCCGCCTCGTCCAGGGCCTCCGGGTCCTCCGCGGCGCACATCCCGTCCGGCCCGAGCCACACGCACGCCGAGTCAAGCGGCGCCGCGGCCACGGCCGCGCACGACCAGGCGATGACGCTGCACATCCTCTCCCACATCCCCGGCCACGCGCCGCGTGAGGACGACCCGCACTACCACCTGTTCGAGCAGGCGAAGGACCGCCTCAAGCGCCAGGGCCTGTGGAAGTGCGTCATCAACGACGACCTCTGCGACGGCGACCCGGAGCTGCACCACACCTTCATCGAGTTCTCCCAGATCAACCAGGTCGACCCGGGGAAGGTCCAGAAGCTGCTAGGCCTGCACTTCACGAACGACGAGGATTTCCAGGTGTGGGCCGAGTCCCCCGGCAACCTAGAAGTGCTCTGCGTCGCCCACCACCGCGCGCACTACGGCGTCCACATGCTGCCCGGTCCGCTGTGGGAGGCGCTGCGCTTCCGCAAGAAGGGCACCCAAGCGGCAGCCGAGTTCGTCCCGGCTTCCGAAGCCGAGTAACTCAACCCAGCCCAACCTCAGCCCAACCCCAGCGACTCACCCCGCCGCGATCTCACCCGCCACCCGGGCCCGGCTCCCCCGCGAACGGCCCAAGACACTCCTCATAGAAGTCAATCTTGCGGCTGATCAGATTCATGCACGCAGTCAGCTCCGCCATCTGCGCGGCGACCAGCTCACGGTGTGACACCAGAATCTCAAGCCGCTGCTGCTCGTTCCCGATCCCCTCGCGAACAAGCTCGGCATATTGCCGAATCGCAGGCAGCGGCATTCCCGACGCGCGCAACTTCACGCACACGTCCAGCCAATCGACGTCGTGCTCGCTATAAACCCGCCGGCCACCGGCATCCCGTCGCACGGCACCCGTGAGCAGCCCCTCGCGCTCATAAAACCGCAGCGCATGCACACTCAACCCCGTCCGCTCAGCCACCTGCCCAATACTCAGGCCAGGCGACACCCCAGCTCCCGTAGCTCCCGTCCCCGCTACCGCCGCACTCTCCACCACGCTCGTCATGCCGCCAGGATACCCACGCCGCGACTTGACCTAGAGTTGGCTCTAGCTCCTAGGCTGCCGCCCAAGATCGATTTCGGATCAACGGATTCGGGGAGCAGCACCATGAGCGTTTGGTTCATCACCGGAGCGTCGCGAGGCCTAGGCGCCGCAATCGCCGATGAAGCCCTATCCCGCAGCCACCAGGTAGTGTCGCCCAGTCCTAACCACTTCCTGGCTTGCTACACAGCGGAGCCGATTCGGGTCTGGAAGCGTCTGGATCCATGAGCCGTTGGTCGTGATCGTGGCCAGGGGAAATGTCGATCGTGTCGTCCCGGGGTGGGGAAAAATCGATGAATCGGTTATTGGCTCGGGTGACCGTCGAGCAGCCGACGCGCTCGGCGCCGCGTGTGGTGACGACGCGCTGGTGGTACCTGCCGCTGGCCGCTCTGGTGCTCGCCGCTGCGCTCGCGGTGTACCTGGACAGCCTCCTGCGCAATCGCGCCTCGATGTGGTTCATGACCGACCTGCAGGTGTACCGCTGGGGCGGCCAAGCCGCCTGGCATTCGCCGGGCCTGCTCTACACCGGGGGCTACCGAGGGTACTTGCCGTTCATCTACCCCCCGATCGCTGCTCAGGTCTTCTCGGTGCTCGCCCATCTGAGCGTGCCGACGCTGCGCATCTTGGTGTGGACGACGGGCATGGCTTCGATGTTCATCAGTGCCTGGATATCGTGGGGGCTACTCGGCGTGCCGCGCGGGAGCTACCGGCTCGCCGCGACGTTGTCTGTCGCGGCGACTCGCCTTGTGGCTCGAACCCGTGCAGCAGACGCTGGGATTCGGGCAGGTCAACCTGGTGTTGATGGTTCTGATCCTGGGTGACATCGCGTTGTCGAGGAACCGCTGGTTCAAGGGGATCGGTATCGGGTTCGCCGCGGGCTTCAAACTCACCCCGGCGCTGTTCATCGGTTATCTCGTGCTCACGCGTCAGTATCGGGCGGCCTTGGTCGCCACAGGTACGTTCCTTGCCACCGTGGCGCTCGGCTTCCTCTTCCTGCCGAGCGAAGCGAAGCAGTATTGGGGCGGGGCGTACGACGTCGGCACCCGGGTCGGGCAGGGCTTCATCTCCAACCAGTCGATCTCCGGCGAGCTGTGGCGTCTCGTCAGCCCGCAGCAGGTGAACATGTACTGGCTTCCGCCGGCTGTGGTGATCGGCTGCGCGGGGCTGTTCCTCGCGTCACGGCTCTCGGCGCACGGCCTGGAGTTCGAAGGCATCCTTGTCTGCGCGGGCACGATGCTGCTGATCTCGCCGATCTCGTGGACCCACCACTACGTCTGGGTCGTGCCGGCGCTGGTGCTGTTCACCGACCGGGTCTTGCGGATGCGAACGTGGTGGGCCTGGGGTAGCTACGCCGTGGGCGTGGCTCTCTTCTTCGCGTGGCTGATGCGGATCGACGGCTTCGGCCACCGCGACCCCCACGCTCCGCTCGTGCCCACCGGACTCATCTGGTTCGTTCCCCACCGCGGCGTCGAGACTCGATGGAACTTCTTCGAGTCCATCGCGGGGAACTACTACACGATCATCGATCTCTGCCTTCTCGGCGCGGCCGGCTACTACTACTGGACCCGTATCCGCATCCGGCCTCGTGCCGCCCAAATGAGTGACGCCAGTGACGTCGTCGTAGCAGTGGCGCACGTTGCGGAACCTAGCGGAACCTAGCGGAACCTAGCAACCTCTGAGCGGTAGCGAGGCGGCGGAGCGTTGGGCAGGTGGGCGCTGTTAGCGCGAAGGGCGTGGTGCGTTGAGGTCAGTGGGCGTCTAGGTCGGTGCGGGCGAAGCGGGGGAGTAGGAATCCGAGCGGGACGCAGAGGATTACCGCGATGCTCGCGAACCAGAGGGTGCTGGTTGTGGCGCTGACGGAGGTGTGGCCGGCCTGTAGGGAGTTGAAGTAGAGCGTGCCGAACAGCGCTACGCCGAGCGAGGTGGCTAGCTGCTGGACGGCGTTGAGGACGCCGCCCGCGGTGCCGGTTTCCTCGTCGTCGACTGCTGAGACGACCGTTGCGAAGAAGGTCGTGATCAGCAGGCCCATTCCCAGGCCGCAGATGGCGTAGGAGGGAACTAGGTCCCAGGTGGTGAGGGACTGGCCGGCTACGTGGACGGTCCAGGCGACTGCGCCTAGGCCTGCGGCCATCATGATGACTCCGCCGTGGAGCACCTTGCGGCCGTACTTCGGCGCGAGGAGGCCGCCGCCTAGGCCCGCGCCGATCGCTGCGCCTAGGGAGAAGGGGAGGCCGGTGAGGCCCGCGTGCAGTGAGCTGTAGCCGAGCGCTAGCTGGAGGTGCAGCGTCAGGACCAGGAAGAGCGCGCCCATTCCGGCGAAGAAGAAGATTCCGAAGATCAGGCCTCCGCTGAATGCCCGCTTCGCGAAGAGGGATGGGGTGACTAGCGGGGTGCGGCGGCGGCTTTGGCGGGAGCGCTGCTGGAGCCAGAAGAGGGCGAATACGGGGATTGAAGCGGCCATCAGGACGAACATGTAGACGGGCCAGCCCTTGTCGCGGCCCTGGATCAGGGGATAGACGAGCAGGAGCATGGCGATTGCGGACAGCAGCATGCCGGTGATGTCGAGGGTTGGGGCGTTGGGGCCACGCTCGCGGTCACGGTCGCGCGGGACGATGCTCAGGGCGCAGACGAAGGCGAGGATGCCGAGCGGGACGTTGACCCAGAAGACCGAGCGCCATTCGGAGCCGAACAGGTTCGCTTGGACCAGCGCGCCGCCGACGATTGGGCCGAGTGTCGCGGCTAGTCCCATTACTGGGCCGAAGATGCCCATTGCGGCGCCGGCCTGGGCTGGCGGGAAGACCGCGCGGAGGATTGATAAGCCTTGGGGGAGCATCATCGCGGCTGAGAGGCCCTGTAGGGCGCGGGCCGCGATGAGGACTTGAGGATCGGTGGCGGCGGAGCTGAGCGCGGAGAAGACCGTGAACGCGCCGATGCCGATCAGGAACATCCGGCGGTGGCCGTATAGGTCGCCGAAGCGGCCTGCGCTGATCAGCGCGACGGCCATGGCCAGGGTGTAGCCCGCGACGACCCACAGCAGTTGACTGCTGGAAGCGTGCAGGTCACGAGCGATCGAGGGCGCGGCGACGTTGACGATGGTCGAGTCAAGGAGGTCCATGACGTCCGCGCCTAGGACGGTGAGCAGCACGAACCACTGGAGTCTGGATGGGCGTAGTCCGGGTGGCTTGCCGTCGGTAGTTGTGGTGGTGGAGCTTTGGGTGGACTTGGTGGCGGGGGACTGGGCGGACTGGGCGGTGGCTGTGTTGCGGGATGAGGTTTCGGTTGACATGGCGATCCCCTCCGAACGAACGGTGTTTGGTGTCTCGAACACTGTTCTACACGCGTACGTCGTTCGCGTCAAGAACGTTGTTCGTGAATTGCGTACAGTGTTCGTGATGGAGTACTGTGCGGAGTCGAGGCCCGTCATTGCGTGGCGATTCGCGTGATGGCGAGGGCTTCGCTGATTCGGATCGGGAGCGCGGATGACTGTTGCGCGTGACGACGCATCGCAGGGCTGGGCCGGAGTCGCCCCGCCGCCATGGGCGTCGCCGAAGGCCGGGCGGGCCGGGCGTGCGGACAAACCGCAGCTCAGCCGGGAGGCGATCATCGCCGCCGCGCTGCGAATCGTCGACAGCGAGGGCCTGGACGCCGTCTCGATGCGCCGGGTCGCCCAGGAGTTCGGTACCGGTGCCGCTTCGCTCTACGCGTACGTCGCCAACAAGGACGAGCTGCTGGATTTGCTGTTCGACCAGATCATGGGCGAGGTCGCGGACCGCTGGCCGGGGACCGAGCCGACTGCGGAGAACTGGCGCGAGCTGGCGAAGCAGTCGGTGCGGCTCGCGGTGGAGGTGCTTGGCGGGCACCGGGATGTGGCACGCGCGTTCCAGGGGCGGATCCCGTTTGGGCCGAACGGGTTGCGCGTGGTGGAGATCCAGCTGGCGATCATGCGTGCGGGTGGCGTGCCAGCCCAGATCAATGCGTTCGCCGGGGACCTGATGGGCCAGTTCATCGTGTCGACGGTGGTCGAGAACGAGTCGTGGCGTGCTCGCTACCCGGAGATGGAGCCGTCGCAGATCGTCGAGCAGATGAGTGAGATCGGCGATTACCTCGCCGCACTGCCGGCGGAGCGGTTCCCGAACATCGTGGCGCTGTCTGGATCGCTGATTAACCTCGACCCCGACTTCGACCGGTTCGAGCTCGGGCTCGAGGTCCTGCTACGCGGCATCGCGTCGTTCATCGGCGCGGCTGATGGGGAGGTCCGGAAGGCCGCTGCGGGCGGATCAGCGCTTAGTGGATAAGCGCATAAGCGCAGGAAAGTAGTGTGCTTGGCCCTGAGTGGTACAGAGCATCCATGTCGATCTGGGACGATAGACGTCATGGGTCTGAGTGGCACCGACGCGCGCCAGCCGCGCGGCGAGGGAACCGCCGACGACTCGCGTCTACCACCCGGGCAGCGTGCCCAGGCCAGCTGGCCGGTGTTGCACTACGGGCCGGTTCCCCGGTTCAAGCCGGAGCGCTGGGATTTCCAGGTATACGGGGCGACCGCCGACGGGGCGAAGCGGGCTTGGGACTATGACGGTTTCCAGACGCTGCCGGTGGACCAGGTCGAAGCCGACATGCACTGCGTCACCAAGTTCACGATGCTCGGCAACGTCTGGGCGGGTGTGCTGGGCAAGACGGTGATCGAGCAAGCGCCCCCGGCCGACGGCGTTACGCACGCGATGGTGTGGGCCGAGTATGGATATTCGGCTAACTTGCGCATCGAGGATCTGCTTCGCGACACGACGGTCTTCGCGACGCACCGCAATGGTGAGGCGCTCACGCCAGAGCACGGCTTCCCGCTGCGTCTGGTCGTCCCGCACCTGTACGCGTGGAAGGGCCCGAAGTGGGTGCGCGCCATCGAGTACCTGGTGGCGGACCGGCGCGGGTTCTGGGAGGAGCGCGGGTACCACAACGTCGGCGACCCCTGGCACGAGCAGCGGTACTCGTACCAGGAGGATTGAGTCGGCGGGTGGGTGGGTGTGGGGTGTTTCGGGGCGTCAGGCGAAGGTTACGTTGACGGTTTTGAAGCCTAGAGATTGAAGCAGGCTGACCAGCATCAGCTTGGTGTTGCGCTCAGCGTCCGCCTTGACGGCGCTCGTGGCGGCGGCCTGCTCGATCTTCTTCTGCGCTAGCTCGTAGACGGCCTGCTGGCTGTTCGGGTTACCGCTTAAGAACGAATTTAGCCTTGTGAACAGGCCCTGCTGCTGCGCGAAGATATAGGACTGCTTCACGTCCAGCACGGCCGGATCGAGCTGCGCGTGCGGCAGCGTCAGCGTCGCGGTGAGGCGGTCTGCGGACACCTGCACCGCGTTGCCCTTGAGGTGCGAGAAGTCCACGAACGCGTTGTCCGCGCCGATCCCGATGAACAGGGTGTCGCTGCCCTCGAGGAAGCTCGGCAGGATCCCCGAGGAGGTGATGTCCACCACCACCTGGAAGTTGCCGGCGGCCGCCTCGTACTTGGACAGGTCGACGATCGACTTGAGCAGTACCGGCTGGCTGCGCTCGGTCGTCGTCTCGCCGAACGGATTGCGCAATTGGGGGAAAAGGTGGATCGCGGATCCGACGAGGTAGAGCACGAACAGCGCGACTACGGACGCTGCTATGCTCACCATCCGCTTGCGCCACTTGGTCATCGTGATCGTCACTCCGTTCGGTTTGCGGTCGGCCCGGCCAAGGTACTGTGTTAGCAGACAACGCCATTGCTAAACACGCTTCATTGGTCAATACAGGGGACCGGGCCGAGTCCCGAAGGAGGATGGGTGGCCTCTCTGCGACCGCGCTTCAGGAGCAGGCGGCGGCAGGACGGCGCCGACTCGGCCGCACCTCGGCCGCTCGGCTGCCTGTGGCCGATCTTCTGGCTGATCCTGATCATCGTCCTGCTCGGCCTGTTGTTCGGCGGATACCGGAAGGGTACGAAGGCCGGTGCGCCGACGGTTGGCGTGACGTCGATGTCGACGTCGTATGTGTATTCGTATCCGGTGTGAATGGGGCCGGGTCCGGTCAGAGTTCTTCTTTGTCGGCGAGCATGCCTAGCAGGTGCAGGGTGTGTAGCGAGAGCTGATCGCGGACCCAGTCCACTGCGATTCGCCACTGGCGGGTAAAGCCTGGCTGGCGTTCGAATCCGTTCCAGACCGCTTCTAGTTCGGTGCTTACGCGTGCGCCGGGGAGCCACAGGTGAAGCAGGTTGCTGACGGTGGGGTAGAGCTCGCCTACTGACTGCGCTCGGTCGTCGGCTACCGCGCTGACTCGTTCGATTCGGCGGGTGAGGGTTGTCAGCATCCAGTCGTGCAGGGCTAGGTCGCGGCAGAGTTCGAGGACGCCATCTAGGCGGTAGACGTCGCGGAGGTTGTAGGGGACGTACAGGCTCACGACTCGGTTCGTGTCGTCGAGCAGGGTGAAGTCGGCCGTGGCGGTCGTCTTGTCCTCGTACGCCTTGTCGTCCTTGGCGGCGTAGAGGACGGTCCAGCGCAGGCGGGTCCACTGAAACTTGATCGGTGGGCGGCCGTCCAGGATCGGGGAGGCTTGGAGGCGTAGGGCCAGGCGCTCGCATACCGAGCCTAGGTCGAGGCAGCCGGGGGCGGGGATGCCGCTCAGTTCGGCGAATCCGGCGGCTAGTTTGGCTGCGTCTGCGCGGCCTACCGTTTCTAGCCTTCCGGGCTGCGCGGTGTAGTGCGCCCACGGCTGGCGGCGCTGCGAGCCGGATGGGTCGATGCGCGTGTACGTCGAGGTCTGCAACACTCGGCCGCCGGTGATCGCCGCGTGTGTCAGGACCGTGCCGATCGCGCGGGATTTGGCGCCGTTGTCGGTCACTACCTGGCAGTCGACGCCGTTGGCCACGTCGGGGGAGAGCGCGTGCTGAATCGGTCGCTGCGATTCGAGTACGGCCTCGCCGGGCAGCAGATCAAGGAGCTGCGTCGTCGCGGTGCGGGTGAGTACCGCGCTGTGCCGCAACAGGCCGGAGCGGATCTCGCCGACGGCTACGCTCGCCCCGGGCGACGAGAGCTCGTGCGGGGCGTCGAGGTGGGCAGGGTCGGCCTGCGTGCGCATCATCAGAAGTCTGTCATGAAGAGGTATGCGATGCGGCCGGTGACGTCCTCGGCGATTCGCATGCCCTCCTTGAGGGCGCGCTGCTCGATCCGCTGCATCACTTCGCCGTCTTGGGCGACCTGGTTCAGGATGACCCGCACCGCGTGCTCGATCGACAGGAAACGGTCGTCGAGCAGGGAAAGCGTCTGGTAGCCGTGGAACGGATCGGCGCTCGGCTTGACCTGCGACACCGGCGGCATCGCAGACCACTCATGGGGCAGCTCGGTTGGCAGCGGTCGCGGTTCGATCACGGGTCGGCCGTGGTGGCGCAGCAGGCCGAGCCTTGCGAGTTGCCAGACGGCGGCCAGCATCGGGCAGGACCACAGACGGTCGCCGTTGGTCTTCTCCGACCAGAGTTGTACGTCTACGAAGATCGAGTGATTTCGGACCTCTGCTTCGACCGGCGGCATCCAGCCGTGCTCGCGTAGCGCCTCGGCCGTCTCCATCGGCGAGCGCTGGCCGTTCGACAGCCAGCCGGACTCGGCGACCGGCGGACGTGATCCGTTGGTGCCCTCGACCGGGATCGAGACGAGACGACCGGCGACCATGCGCGCGACGTCGACGCCGTCGGCTACCGCGCAGCCTGATTCTCTTGCGACGTAGTCCACGCTGATGCCGACGTCCTCGGCCGCCTCCAGCAGCATCGGAATCAGCTCGGCCGGGGACTTGAGCTCGGTGAAGTAGTCGTCGACCAGGAAGCACGTGCTGATGCGGGGGCGGCTCTTCAGGCCGCGCGACTCGAATGTCTTGACCGCGGTGTGGTACCACGGCGCGATCTGCGCTATCCGGTTACGCAGATGCGTCCGGTCGCGGGCGAAGTCCTCCATGTAGAGGTGGTCGAGCTCGATCGAGACGTGCGAATACGGGACTTCCTGCACCCGCCGCAGCGTCGTCGTCTCGGAGAAGGTCGTGTCCACGGGGATCAGATCGCTTCCCACGGTCTCGGGTCGGTGACCACCTTGGCCAGTTCCTCGAAGGCGTCCACCGTCTCCTTGTTCGCGATCTCCAACTGGCTCACGTCCCGGTCGGTGATCAGCTGCTCGCGCCACTGCAGCACGGTGTCCAGCCGCACCGTGCCGATCCGGCTGAGCCGGCCCAGGTCCAGGCGGGCCGCCATCTTCTCCAGGTCCTGATCCATCGCGAGCAGCCAGTTCTGCTGGGTCTCGCGCAGGTGCGCGTTCGCCGAGGAGTGCGGGTCGATGACGGCGGTACGCACGAAGCGGATCATCGAGCGCATCGAGGCCTCGGTGTGACCGTTGCTGATCGCCGAGTTGATCAAGCCGCGCTCGCCGTAGACCAGGTCGTATGTCGCGCGCAGGTGCTGGCGGGTCCAGCGGTGGAAAACCAGCCACCGGGCCGGGACCATGCGCAGCGCCGGCCGGGCCGTGCACTGCAGCGCGAGTTCGATCGCGAACGACCGACCGGCGCTCAGGTCCACCATGATCAGATCGAACTCGCCGTCGAGTTTCACGAACAGCTCGGTGCACCGGTCGACGGTGGCCTTGTCCACGCTGAACTCGCCGCCGCCGAGGCTGCCGGGCAGCAGGATGAGCGAGCCGGCGCCGGGCGGCGGGCCGGACGTGCCCAGCTTGGATTCGACCCACACGTTGACCCGCTGCACCTCGGTCGAGCGGTTGCCGAGATAGTCGTGCAGGCCGTTGCCCGCGACCCCGTTGACCGCCTTCTCCACGTCGAAGATCGTGCCGATCGTCGGCGAGCCGAAGTCGAAGTCGAGGTAGCAGGTGTTGTTGCCGCGCAGCGCCGCCCGATAGGCCACGTTGGTGCTCGTCACGGAGCGGCCGGTACCGCCCTTGTGCGAGACCGAGAAGATGATCATCCGGTCACAGCTCCCGGCCGTCGTGGGCGTTCTCGCGGGCCATGATGTTCTTGTCCAGCTGGGTGACGGCGGTGACGCACAGCGCGATCGCGGTCGACGGCTGCGTGTCGACCAGGGCTCTGGCTCGCTGCAGCGATCTGCGGATCTCCTCGAGCCCGCGCAGCATGGGGGAGTAGTTCAGCGCCGGAGTGGACATCTGCTGCTCGTTGAGCAGGAACTCCGCCTCGCTGACCATCGCCGCCGCCGTGTCGCTCAGCAGGTCGTTGTGCGCCTGACGGGTGCTCAGCGCACTGGCGGAGGAGACCAGCGCGTCGACGACCCGGGCATTGGTCGACCACAGCGGGTCTTCGTGGCGGCCGGGCATGCCGGTGAAGACGCGTGCCGGATCGTCCCACAGGCCGTTCGCCTTGCCGCCGTCGATGCGGCGCTGCGCCAGGTGGTTCCACACCGAGGTCGCCAGATTGATCAGCTGGTCGCGCGACTTCGGGTCGATGGTCAGCTCGGCCAGCTGAGTGCAGCGCTTGAAGAGCACCGGGGCGAAGTCGGAGAGCTGATAGCTCATCGCCGGGCCGAGCACCTCCGCCCCGACCAGCTCGATCTTGAACCCGGGGTCGTGCATCTCGAGCATCGGGTCGTCGCGCAGCGGCCGCCGGGTGATCCGGGTCCGGTTGGACAGCTCGGACAGCAGCGGCACCAGCCGCTGCAGGTCGGACTCGTTCGCGGTGCGCTGGCGCAGGTCCTGGATCAGCACCGAGGAGACGATGAGGCTGTAGTAGTCGTTCTCCGTGTCGTCGGTGGTGCGCCAGGGCAGGTCTTCCAGCGGCCAGCGTCCGGTGCCGAACCGGGCGAGCCGGGACCAGTAGATCTGGGTCAGGTCACGGCGCAGGCCCAGCGCGCTGGCCAGGCGGTCCTGGGCCGGGCTCAGTACGCCGAGCATGCGGGTGCGGTCCCGGGTCAGCTGCTCGATCGTGTCGAGAGCCATCAGGGTGAAGTAGAGGAACGGGGCCGGCAGCGCGATGCCCTCGCCGAACGGGAGCGCGGCGGTATCGGCTGGATCTTCCAGCTCCACCGTCGGCGCGCCTTGAGCGATGCTCCACGTCCAGCCGAGCTCGAAAAGGGTGTCGGGGTCCTCGATCTCCGGGGCCAGTTGGATGCCGAGGCGCGCCTCACCGAGCCGGCCGCGCACCGGGTTCATCCGCCGGTTGAACTCGGCGACGATGCTCTCCCGCTCGCCGGTATCGCCCTGGTCGAGTACGCGCAGGAGCGTGGCGCCTTCGGGCTCGTCGAGCGCGATCGGGCTGGTGGTGAAGCCGCGAAGCAGGCCCACCAGAGCCGCGGTCAGCCGCGTGTTCACCTGCTTCTGCAACTCGGTGGCCCGGTTCAGCCAGGTGCCGCGGGCGCTGCTGCGCGTGTAGTCCTGGAGGAATTCCAGCGCTGACAGGCACAGGCTCACCGAGGTGGTGAACGAGACGAGCAGGTCGACGTCGCGCTGCTCGGTGGTCAGCTTCTCGCTGGGCACCCACGGAAGGTAGGCGCTGCCGCCGGAGAACCTCGGGAGGCCGTTCTCGGTGGTGTAGCGGCTCAGATAATCTTCCAGCGCCTCGATGATCGTGCGCGGGATCTGCGACTCGCTGCCGAGCCGGCGCAGCGCGAACTTCGCGTCCTCGGACGTCTCGTTCGGGTCGGCCAGCCGCAGCGCGGGCAGCGTGGTGGCGGGCAGCAGGACGCAGAGCAGCTGTTCGGCGTCTGAGATCGAGTTGGACGCGATACGCCCCTGCCAACGCCATTTGCGGTCCGCCAGCGCGAAGTCGCCTACCGCGCTCCACACCTCGAGCAGCCGCCTGCGCGGCTCGATATTCTCGACATTCGATCTCATCCGCGCTCCGAAGAATGACGTCGCCCACCCGGCCCGCGTCCGTCTCTGCTCGCGAGCGTAACGGGAATCATGCTAATGGTGAGATCGGCCCACGGCGACGGATGCGGCTTATTCGCGAGTGCTGAGTCGCGAATGAGTGCCCTGCGTCGGCGCCCGCGCGCCGCTCTGTCGGCACGGCGTCAGTTGTGGCGCGGTCAGGTACGGCCCAGCGCGAGGATCATTCCGGCGTAGCCGGGTCGAAGGGGAGTCGGGCGGGTCTTGATCCGATGCATCGTCAACTCCGCCGTGTGGTGCGCGAGGCAGGCGTCGATTTCTCTCGCGGTCAGTGAGACGGAGGGGAATCGGGATCCATCGACTTCATAGCCGTCGCTCTGTTCCATGAAGGCGGCGGCGAATGGAGAGCCTGGCCGCAGCGCGCGTAGGAAGCGGGTCAGTGCCACGTCGAATTCCGCGAAGTCCATGGTGATCGACTCGGCGACGAAGAACATCGTGCCGACGTCCCACGTCGCCTCGGGCAGGTCGAACAGGCTGCCGTGCAGGATACGGCTGCGTTCGGCGAGCCACGAGCGCGCATCGTCGAACCCGCCACGGCTGTCGGCCGGGGAGATCAGGTCCCAGTAGGGGCGCCACATCTCGCCGCAGTCGAGGACGTGGGTGTTCAGCCAGCTGATGTTGCTTAACGACCAGTCGAGCAGCGTGAGGGTCTTGCACACCGGCAGCATGGCGAGGCCGGGGTACAGGTTCGGGCCGCAGCCGACGTCGAGGCCGTGTACTGCGGTCCCGTTCGCCGCGACGGCTTCGGTGAGTGCGGCGGCGAACCAGGAGTGGGTCAGTTCGAGGATCTCCGCGTCGTCTTCGCGCATCTGGCGATAGTTGTGGTCGAAGTAGCTGGCGGAGTTGAAGTCGTCCCAGGGGAACTCGGCATTGCGGGCCGACGTGGCCGAGTGCAGTTGATCCATGAGGTGAGTCCGCCCGGGAAGTCGGCAGCATGGTTGAGTACAGCGTCATCGAATGCTGATCTTCTCGGCACCATAGCAGACGCCTGCGATATTCAGCAGCGTCCGGTCAGAAGATGTAGAGCGTGACGGTCGAGCCGTAGTCGGCGGTCGCGCCGCCGCTGGGGGACTGGCGGCCGACGCTGTCGACGAACGGCAGCAGGCGCGTGGTCTGAACCGTGAAGCCCTGCGCCTGCAACTCGGCCGTGGCGTCCTCGACGCTCATTCCGGTGACGTCGCGCACGATGACCTGCTGCGGGCCGCTGGAGATCGTCAGCGTGATCGTGCTGCCCGACGGCGCGGAGCCGGTGGGGGCGTACGAGACGACCGATCCCTTGGGCACCGTGTTCGACGTCTGCTGCGTCGTCGCGACCGCGACGGTGAAGCCGTGGTCGCGCAGCGAATTGGTCGCGTCGTCCTGGGACTGGCCGGTCACGTTGGGGATCGCGGCGGTCGGCTCACCCTTGGAAACCGTGAGCGTGATCAGGGCGCCTTGCTTGACGGGAGTGCCGGGCGCGGGGGAGACCGACATCACGTCGCCTGTCGCGACTGAGTTGCTGAACGCCGTGACGATCGTGTACTTCAGGCCGTCGTTGCCCAGCGTGGTCGTGGCCTGCGATTGGGAGAGGCCGATGAGGTTCGGGGTGCTCTCGAACGCCACCCGGCCGTACAGCCATGCGCCTATACCGGCTGCGGCGGCCAGCACTAGGACGAGTAAGAAGATGATCAGACCTTTACGGGGGCCGCGTCGCCGTGGCGTTTGCTGGACTACGTAGCCCTCGCGCGGCGAGGTGCGCGGCTTTATCCGGACCGGCGGTGGCGGCTCGGACGCCATTATGCGCGTGTGGTCCGGTGCGACGACGGTCTGCGTCTGCGTTCCGTGCAGCGGCAGCGTGGAGTCCAGCTGGCCGGAGCCGTTCGGCGCGCCGAGGTTGAGCGCTGCGTCGGAGAGGTTCGCGTATACGGCGCGAACGCGTTCACGGAACGCGGCTGCGTCGGCTGGCCGGGCGTTCGGTTCGCGAGAGGTCGCGGAGGCGACGAGTGCGTCGAGCGCCGGATCTAGTCCGCGCACGAACTGCGACGGCGCTGGTACGCGCTCGTTCACGTGCCGCCGGGCGATCTCCATCGGGCTGCCGCCGGTGTACGGCTTGCGGCCGGTGAGTAGTTCGAACAGCACGATGCCGGCCGAGTACACGTCCGAGCGTGCGTCGCAGGTCCCGTGTTGGACGAGTTCGGGGGCGAGGTAGGAGACAGTGCCGATCAGGCCGCCGCCGGGCAGCGTGTTGCCGAGAGATGAGTTCGGCGAGCCCTCGCCTGTCGCGGTGCGGGCTAGGCCGAAGTCGGTGACCTTCACGGCGGCTGCGTACGTGCTGCTGTGCGTGGTGTGCCCGCCGTTATGACGGAGTGCTGCGTCGTTGAGCAGCACGTTCTCCGGCTTGACGTCGCGGTGCACGATCTCGGCGCGGTGCGCGGCGGCCAGGCCCGCGAGCATCGCGTCCATGACCTCCAGCGCCTCACGCGGGGTCAGTCGCCCGCGCCTGCCGAGCAGTTGACGCAGCGTCACGCCGGGTACGTACTCCATCGCCAGGTAAGCGAGCGGTGGACGCGGGGGACCGCCCTCGCCGGGGCCGCTCCCGGGCAGCGCCGACTGGTCATAGACGGCGACGATGTTCGGGTGGCTCAGCTTCGCGGCGGACTTGGCCTCGCGGATGAACCGGGCCACGTACTCGGGATGCCGGGCCAGCTCCGGATCCATCACCTTCAGCGCGACCGGCCGGTCGAGCCGGTTGTCCCACGCGCGATAGACGGTCGCCATGCCGCCTTGGGCAAGGCGTGACTGCACGGCGTACCGGCCGTCGAGCGTCCGCCCGATCAGCGCGCCGTCCAGCACCGAGCCGTGCCGCGAAGGGGCCTCCACATCAACCGAGTCTAGGTGGTTCGCCCGACAATCGGGCCTGGTGAAACGCGACTGTGGCAAAGCTGGTATAGCGCGAGGTGGGAGGTGGTCGGCACGGCTTCGGATCGCGTGTCAGATGTCAGGTGTCTGGTCGGTTAGAAAGCCGGGGTCTCGGAGCGGCCCGGTGAGGAGGCGCGGGCGTGGAAGCGCTGCGGGATGCGGCCGGCCAGCTGCGCCTGTCGACCGGCGACTACGGCGTGTCGCATCGCGGACGCCATCAGGCGCGGGTCGTGTGCGCGGGTCACCGCGGAGGCGAGCAGCACTGCCGAGCAGCCAAGTTCCATAGCCAGCGCGGCATCTGACGCGGTGCCTATCCCGGCGTCGAGGATCACCGGCACGCCGGCGCTGCTCACGATCAGCTCGATGTTGTGCGGGTTGCGGATGCCTAGGCCCGAGCCGATCGGCGAGCCGAGCGGCATCACCGCAACGCATCCGGCCTGTTCGAGGCGGCGGGCCAGCACCGGATCGTCGTTGGTGTACGGCAGCACGGTGAAGCCCTCGGCGGCGAGCGTGTTCGCGGCGTCGAGCAGTTCGACCGGATCGGGCAGCAGCGTGTCCTCGTCCGCGACGACCTCGAGCTTGACCCAGTCGGTTTCCAGCGCCTCGCGGGCCATCCGGGCCGTGTGCACGGCTTCGCGTGCGGTGTGGCAGCCGGCGGTGTTCGGCAGCACCTGGATGTTGAGGGCGGAGAGCAGGTCGAGGACTGACCCTGCGGTGCCTGGGGCGACCCTGCGTAGGGCAACGGTCGTCAGCTCGGTGCCTGAGGCGCGGAGGGCGGACTCTAGGGCACTGAGGCTTGGCGCGCCGCCGGTGCCCATGATCAGGCGTGAGGTGAACGTCTTCCCGGCTAGGACGAGGGCGTCGTCGAGGGCGGGTACGTTTTCGGTTGACGCGTCGACGGACTGCGTTAGGGCGTCGTCGGTCACTGGCAATACGTCTGTCACTGCATCCCCCTAGCCGCCTTGGACGGCGGTCAAGATCTCGATCTCGTCACCTTCGCGCAGCAGCCTGTTGTCCCACTCGGCGCGGGGGACGACTGCGTCGCCGATCGCTGCGGCTATGCCGGTGCGCGAGGGCCTGATCCGGACGATTACGGCGGCCAGCGTGGTGTCTGCTGGATAGGTTTCGGGCTGGCCGTTGACGATGACGCGTATCGGCGTCGCCGTCATGCGAGCGCGGCCTTCTTGCTGAAGCGGTCCGGCTCGAAGCCGTGCGCCTCCTCCGGCAGCTTTCCGGTGACGAGCGTTTCGGCGATCGCGTCAGCGGTGATCGGGGTGAGTAGCACGCCGTTGCGGGAGTGGCCGGTCGCGGCGATCAGGCCGGGCAGGTCGGTCGGGCCGAGGATCGGTGCGTTGTCCGGCGATCCAGGGCGCAGGCCCGCGCGCACCTCGGTCAGCGGCAGTTCGCCGACGCCAGGTACCAGGCCGTGCGCTGCACGCAGGAGTTCATATACGCCGCCGGCGGTCACCTGCGTGTCAAAGCCCTGCTCCTCGACGGTCGCGCCGACGACGAGCTCGCCGTGGTCACGCGGCACCAGGTACACCTGACGTCCGCGCACTACGCCTCGAACGGCGCGGTTAAGGAACGGCGCGGCGCTGGAGGGTACTGAGAGCCGCAGGATCTGGCCCTTGACCGGTCGGATCGGCGGCAGGATGCCGGGCGGCAGACCGGGGATCTGCGTCGAGCGGCACCCTGCGGCGAGTACGACGTGATCGGCGTGCAGGGTCTGCCCGTCGGCGAGGCGGACGCCGGTTGCCTGGCCGTGCTCGACTACGAGTTCCGCGACACGTTCGCGGTGCAGCGGGATGCGCTCGCGGGCGATCGCCGTCAGGAGTGCGGCGACGAGCAGGCGGTTGTCCACCTGGTGGTCGTCGGGCACGAGGAGGCCGGACTGCACGTCAGGCGACAGCAGCGGCTCACGCTTGCGGCACTCGCGGCCGGTCAGCGGCTCGGACCCGAGGCCGAGGCGCTGGTGGAACTCGGCCAGGTCGGCCAGGACCGCGCGATCGCCGGAGTCGAACGCGACCGCGATCGTGCCCTTGTCGCAGTAGCCGGTCGGTGTCCCGGCGACCGCCTCCAGCTCGGCGATGAAGTCGGGGTACCGGGCCGCCGAGGCGAGGTTCAGCCGCAGGAGGCGTTCCTCGCCGTAATGGGCTTCGGTCGCCGGGGCGAGCATGCCGGCGGCGGCGTGTGAGGCGCCGGCGCCGGGTTCGGGGTCCGCGAGCGCTACACGCAGGCCTCGCTGCGCCGCGCGCCAGGCCGTGGCCAGCCCGATCAGACCCGCGCCGACGATGACCGCGTCGAGGTCCGTACGCGGACGCGCATGCGGAATGGAAATGTTGGGCGCATCCATCGTGCCGCTCCCTTCGCCCGCTCGAGCAGTAGCCGCAGGCCAGGTTCAAACGGTCAGGGGCCGCGTGCCCCCCTCTCAACCCGCCGCGGCGGGCTCCCGTGCTGTGGTGACAAGTAGGGCAAGTTTACCCGGCGGTGCGATCCGGTGACGCAGCGCGTCCCGGTGCGGCCGGTTTGAGCTGGACATGGGCATGACTCAACCCTCGGAGCCGGCCGCAGCGGCGGTTACTCCGGTCGGCTCCGAGGGTCGCGGACGGCGTCGCGGGCGGCTCAGCCGCCGGTTCCGGTCGGCGCGGTCAGACCGGCCGCGAGGACGTCGAACCAGGCCAGCAGGGCCAGCAGCAGGCCGACCAGGCCGAGGATGATGCCGGCCAGGGCGCTGCCGCGCACCCACGCCGGGGCGCGGCCGCTGAGCAGCAGGCTCGGCGCGGTCAGCACGCCGGCGCCGATCAGCAGCGCGGCGATCGCGAAGATGCCGGCGACCGCGGCTTGGCCGTGCCAGCTGCTGTGGAAGGCGTTGAGCGAGGCCTGGGCGCTCTGCGTCTTGGTGTTCAGCTCGACGATGTACTCGGAGCGCGCGCCGTAGACGGTGCCGAG
>CAVQPP010000217.1:0-13160 GCA_963714445.1 uncultured Actinomycetota bacterium | reverse complement strand
AGGAGTGGGACGGCGTCGTGCGGCGCGGCGCGAAGCTGCTGCACGCGTTCGCGGAGGCGGTTGTCCCGCGCGTCACGCTTGTCACTCGTAAGACGTACGGCGGCGCGTACATCGCGATGAACTCGCGCTCGCTCGGCGCGACCCGGGTGTTCGCGTGGCCGACCGCGGAGCTCGCGGTCATGGGCGCCGTCGCCGCGGTTCGAATCCTGCACCGCCGCAAGCTGGCGGAGGTCGCCGACGACCTGCGCCCGCGGCTCGAGCTGGAGCTGGCCGCCGAGCACACGAAGGTGGCCGGCGGGCTGGCGAAGGCGATGGAGATCGGCGTGGTGGACGAGGTGGTCGAGCCGTCGGCGACCCGCCGCGCGCTGGCCGCCGCCATCGCCGCCGCCCCGCAGCGACGCGGCCAACACGGCAACATTCCGCTTTGAGCCTGGCGCTGGCTGAACTCACCGGCCGAGCTCAGTACTCGGCACTGATTTAGCTGACTCAGCATCACAACACGGGGACCGGCGACGCGGCTGACAGCCGTCGCCGGTCCCTGGTTTTGTAGAAGCCAGGCGCATTCCGAGGGGGCGAGCCGTTCGATCGGTGGGCGCATGGTTCAATCCGTGCTCTTCTCTGGACAAAAGGTGGCGTCCCGGTGACGGCATCGGGTATGTAACTAACGAGTAGGGAAGATCATGCGCGACGGTCGAGGTCGAAGCGCCATCGCACACGGCGGAGGGAGGGATGCGCGGTGTGGATCGGATACCGGTCCGTCTTCGGAGTGGACTGGAAGGAGGCCAACCGCGGCCCCGAGATCGCCGCGGAGCGGTTCGGCCGCTGGCTCTCCCGCGAGGGCTTCGATACCGGGTTCGATCCCTGGCCCGGGCGCTACCGGGTCGGCAACGGGGCGGTGCTGACCGCGACGGAGGCGGTGGAACCCGGGCGGTTCAAGACCGTTCGATACCGGCTGAAGGAGGCGCCGCGTGCCGGGGTGCACTGGTACACCTCGCTCACGTTCGTCTCGCTCTCCCGCCGGCCGGACAAGGAACTGCGCGAGCACGGCTACTTCCTCGTCGAGGTCTCGGCGCGTAACACCGACCCGGCGACGCCGATAGACGAGCGGGTGCGCACGCCGGACCTAACCGGTCTCGTGCTCGACGCGGTCACCGCGACCGACGGCCCGGCGCGGCTGACGACCCGCCCGCAGCCGATAGGTGCGCGCGCGGTAGATGACCTGATTAACGTGCTCTGTGATCCCGGCCGACGGATGCCCGCGGTCGTCGCGGTCCCCGGCGACGGCGACGATCCGGCGGTATGGCAGGAGCGCTTTGCCGAGGCGACCAAGTACCTGCACGGCATAGCGTCGCTCTACCTGCTCGACGACGAGGCAGGGCACAAGCTCAACAACGAGTTCGAATACCACTGGACCACCGCCGCGTTGCGCACGTTCCACACGCTGGTGGACCCGGCGTCCCGCGAGGACGGCGAGCGGCACCCGGTGCTCAAGGGCGACCGCCTTGAGTACGAGATGGACGCGGTGCAGGCAATCCTCACCCACCGGATCCGCGCCGCGACCGCCGCAGCACCGCTGCCCGAGCCGCTGGCCGACATCGGTGACGCGCTGTTCCGCGCGAACGAACAGCAGCGTGCCGACGCGGCGGAGTACCGGCGACTGACCCAACCGGTGCCCGGATACGGCACCGGCACGCAGGTCCTCGAGCGCGGCGAACTCGCCAGCGTCGGCGGCGCCGCCGGTACTGTCTCGGCCAATGGCCTGGCCGCCGACATGGTCACGACCGGATCGGTAGCGGTCGGCGAGCCGGAACCGAGCCCGTTCGACCTGCTCATCGACTCCTTCAGCGACTTCCCCAACCTGCTCGTCACCGCCGACGAGGGCCCGATGCGCGCGCTCGGCCAGCACAAGGACGCGGCGACTTTCGCCGCGAAGGCGCGCGAGGCGCTGGCCGCCCTGGACGCCTACGTCGCGCTGCGCCGAGCCGGCGGCTGGGACGGCGGCGGCTTCCGCATGTACTGCGAGGATTCCCGCCATGGCGGCCGCATCTACCCGGCGACACAGGTGGCGTCACAGGAGTCTGACACGGTGCGTCAGGACCCGAGGATGGCCGAGCAGCGTCGCTTCCGCGTGCCGAGAAGCGTGTCAGAGAGCGGATACGCTGAATTCTGGGCGCATATCAAAATCGGCAGTTCCGGCCAAGTCGCCCCGCGTCTGCATTACCTCGACGACACCAGTGGCCCGACCGGCTGCGTGATCGTGGGCTATCTGGGCCACCACCTCAA
Organism: uncultured Actinomycetota bacterium; assembly: GCA_963714445.1. Classification (GTDB taxonomy): domain Bacteria; phylum Actinomycetota; class Actinomycetes; order Streptomycetales; family Catenulisporaceae; genus Actinocrinis. The sequence goes on along the minus strand of CAVQPP010000217.1, from coordinate 10,877 downwards.
GAACACCCGCTCGAGCTGAGCACTGAGGGTCGCCATACACCGCGACTGCGCCGCGCTGGTATGTCAATATTCGTATTGTGAAGCTTCGGTTCCGGGAATCCGTGCACAGCGACGCGATCGATCTCAGGCAGCTCGAGAACGCGCGATTCGCGGCCGGAGTGTGGCGAGCCCATTGCGAGCAGCTGCATACGCTCACCGATGATGAGCGCGCAGAGGTCTGTTACGCGGTCACCTTTGCCGGGCTGCGATTTTCAAGCTTCTACTACCGGGTGCGCCGCATCCGGCCGGTCTTGGCTGACGCGCTCACATTCGTCATGTTCGCGTCGGTGTGGCTGATCGAGGAGGCCATCGCCTTCGTCATTCTCCGAGACTCGATCGGGCACGTGTCGCTGGCCGTCGACGTCTGGGCCGGTGCCGCTACCGGATGGTTGGTGATGATCATCGGTATCGGCACCATTCGGAACACCGTCAAGGCGGTCATCCATCGTCGGTGGGCTGAGTTCTGGGGCCGGGGCATGGTCTTGTACGTCGCGCTGGGCCTGCTGGGGGTCGCGATCGTCGTCGCGAGGATCGAAGACGCCGCGGTGTCACCCCGGGAGCAGGCGGGGCTTCAACTCGGCGCGATCGCGCTCGGCGCGGCCGGCGGTCTGGCCGCAAAGCGCATCATCCGGATGTCGGGGCGGATCGTCGATCGTGTGCTGCTCGTGCGAGACACCCGGATCCGGCCGCACGACGACCTGATCACCGGCCTGGTGCAAATCGCCTTCATGGCGCACCAGGCTTACCGGTCTCGTGCCATTTGGGGCACGCCGGAATCGGTGCGGATCCTCGCGAGCACGTTGGAGAGAACTGCGGCCGATATCGAGCGTGCACACGGTCTGGCCGGAATCGTGCCGTGGTGGCAATTCCGGTTGCGGGTGCAGGTCGCCGAGCATTTCGCGGCTGTCGCCGATGTCGTGCGCGCGCATCGGGTGAAGGTACTCGCCGCGCAGGACACGCAGGAGTGGCGTGCGATCTGCGAATCGCTCGCATCCGGTGCGCTGGCCGCCGCGCGCCGGGATTGGACCGCGCTGACCGCGAACGCACCGGCGCCCGGGCCAACCCGAAGAAGTCGGGCCGGACGCACGGCGCGCCGGCTGAGCAGCACGGTCGTCCTGCTGATCTGCGCGATCATCCTCCCGCAGGTTCTGGATCTGGGAGCCTACGGATCCAGCGTTCGCGCGATCCTTGCGGTCAGTGGAGCCCTGGCGCTGTTGCCCGGCGACACGAGCGGCGTCGTGCGGGAGGCGATTTCGAGGGCGATGCCGTGGCGCTTCTAGAAGGTCTGCTAGTAGACGACTTGGACTTTGTCGCCGATGTGCAGGAAGTTGTAAACCCAGGCGGCATCGTTCGAACTCAGATGTACGCAGCCGTGTGAGCGTTCGTAGATCGAGCCCTCGTGGAAGGCTTCGCCGCCGTCGAAGAACACTGAGTACGGCATCGGGGCGTTGTTGTAGATCGTCGAGTACCACATGAGGTTCTTGCGGAACACGGAGAACGTGCCGACTTCAGTGCCGTAGCCCGCGCGGCCGGTGGCGACTCGGACCGGGCCGCGCACGATCTTGCCGTTGCGGACGAACCAGGCCTCCTGCTTGGAGAGGGAAACGCAGGCTACTGCGGTAGCGGAGCAGGGGACGCCGTGTGGCGCCTTCGCCTCGATGACTTTGCTCGGCGCTGCGGCGCGGGTCGTCGGGGGAGTGGTGCTTGGGGTGATGACGCGCGGCTTTGGCTTGGTTGTCGTGTGGGTTGGCGTCATCGGCGAGGGGGAGAGCGTGGCGGCAACCGGAGATGCGGACGCCGAGGCGGAGGGGGTCAGGGACGAAATGGAAGTGGGGGTTAGCGGCTTCGCTTCGGCTGCGGGGGCGGCGTGCGTTTGTGCTGCGCAGGCTGCTGTGATGCCGGCCAGAGCTAGCGCGGCGCCGGAGATCGCCAGAACACGCGGAACGCGAGATACGCGGGATATTCGTCGCAACCGGCTCACCCACTTCGTTCGGGGTCCGTGGGGCGTCTAAGACGGACCGTCACAACAGAGACGACTCGAGAACCCCCCAGGTTGCGGGCGGAATTAAGTCAGTCGGGCGGGGTCTGATTCCACAGGGCGATGGCGGGGACTGCGTGCTCGAATCCCAGTGCTGAGACGGAGGCCGTGCTTAAGAGGAAGTAGGCGCCGGCGGCCACTGGGAGGCTGAGCCAGCGTGCGGCTAGGACGCGTAGGACGTGGCCGTGCGCGACTAGAGCCACGTCGCCATCTACTTTGGTGGAGGAGGTTGGGTCAACCAGGGGTTTGACGCGCTCGATGACACGGTCACAGCGTGCTGCGATCTGGTTCGCGCTCTCGCCGGGGAAACCGCCGGGGCCGCCGGGGATCACGCCGTCGGCCCACAGCGACCAGCCGGGGCGCTCGCGCTGGATCTCGGCGGTGGTGCGGCCCTCGTAGCCGCCATAATCCCATTCCCACAGGTCAGGGTCGGTGCCTTGGACCGGCAAGCCGGCCAGTTCGGCGGTGCGTCGCGCTCGGATCGCGGGGCTGGACCACGCGGCGACGATCTTGCGATCGGCTAGCAGTCGTGCCGCCGCGCGTGCGCGCTGTTCCCCCTCGGCGTTGAGCGGCACGTCAGTGCGCCCCGTGTGCCGTCCCTTTTTTGCCCAGTCAGTCTGGCCGTGCCGCAGCAGGACGATCTCTCCCATGGCGCAAATCTAACCGCTGGGAGACGCGCGCGCGGGTCGTCGCCTGGCAGGATGGACCGCATGGACGCCGCTCACGGGATCGATAAGCGCATCTGGGACGCATTCGTCGAGGCAGAGGGATTCATGCCTGAGGACGAGGCACGTGCGCTACATGCCGCGGCGGTTGACGGCGCGCGGGTCGGTCCGCTGGTCGAGATCGGCACGTACCTGGGAAAGTCCGCGATCCTGCTGGCGGATGCGGCGCGCAGGCACGGCCGGAAGGTTGTTACGGTCGATCACCATCGCGGGTCGGAGGAGCACCAGGCGGGGTGGGAGTATCACGACCCCCGATTGGTCGATCCGGCGATTGGGCTGATCGACACGTTGCCCGGCGCACGGCGCGCACTCGCGCGCGCCGAGGTCGAGCGCGACGTGATCATGGTCGTGGGGCGTTCGCCGGAGGTCGCGGCGTTGTGGGGAACTCCGCTGGGGTTCTTGTTCATCGACGGCGGCCACACGGACGAGGCCGCGCAGGCCGACTACGAGGGTTGGGCACGGCACGTCGCGACGTATGGACTGCTCGCGATTCACGACGTGTTCCCGGATCCGGCGGATGGTGGGCAGGCGCCGTACCGGATTTACTTGCGCGCGTTGGAATCCGGCTGGTTCGCGCAGGACGCGGAGTTGTCCGGCACCGGATCGCTGCGGGTGCTGCGACGAGTGGCGCAGTGAGTGAACCGTGCGAACGCGGAGTCAGAGTGAGCACTGAGTCGGGTTTGTCAGGTGAGTCAGTGCTTGACGATGATGCCGCCGATGGCGGCGGTGCGCTCGGCGAGTTCGGGGCCCGGGCCGCTGCCATCCGGGTGCCAGTCGGTGATCGGCACTAGGCCGGGATCGATGAATTCGTACCCGGTGACCAGTTCGCGCACGTGCGCGGCGGTGCGCGGGGTCAGCTCGATCTGGTCCTGCGCCAACGTCTTGTCCAGCGCGTTGTTCACTTCCTCGGACTCGACTTCGATCACGTGGAAGAGCGCTGCCATGCTTCCCGAGACGACCCGGTCCAGCAGGTAATCCAACGCGCGCCTGGCCCGGCGGTCGTTCGATATGTAGTCGAGCATGCCGAAAAGCAGCAGGCCGACCGGCTCGTTGAAGTCGATCTTCCCGGCGACGCCGGGGCGGGAGAGTACGTCCTGCGGCTCGCGGAAGTTGCCGCCGATCACCGTCACCGGCGGCCCGGGCCGGCCCACCAGCAGGGCCCTGGCGTGGGCCAAGGAGATCGGGTCGTCGGCCACGTACACGAAGGTGCGCGTGTCCGGGGCACTCTCGCCGGCCGCCTGGTCGTTGCTGTTGGCGATGGTGATCGCGGCGCCGAGCTGGAGGAACTGGCGGATGCCGTTCTCGGCCAGCATCCGCACGGCGCGCCGGGTGAACGACTCGGCCGCGCGCGCGGTGATGATCGTGTCCGGCCGGGCCTTGATCAGCGCTTCAGCGGCGTCGCGATCGGCCTTGAAGTGGTCCTTGCCCCCGATGAGGTAGTTGAACATGCGATTCGGGTGCGGGACCGAGGTGTCGATCTGTGGCGGTTCCCAGTTCTGGGCGATCTCCTGGTCCCAGGGCGTGTGCCCGTCCGCCATCCTGCCGCCTCCCCGATTCCGGTCGCCATGCCAAAGAGGACCCGCGAAAACGGCAACCTTGTGCCGTCCCGTGGAAAGAGTACGCCGACGAGCCGTATCACGACACCTTTTGGAGTCATTACGGAGCGCACGCTCCGTGGCGGGATCGCCCGAGATCCTCTGAGCATTGGTGCCCCGTGGCGCGCCGCCGCGCGCTGTATGTGCGCCCTGACGCGCCCCGGACGCGACCCGTCCCGGCCGTCGACGCTCGGTGACGGGACGGGTCCGCCGGTGGGCCGGCCCCGGGTGGGGGGCTGGGGCCGGCCCTGTTCAGTGCGGCTCAGTGCGCGGTTTTGTTGCTAGTTCCGCTTGATCAAGCAGTTACGTCAGACCCGGCATCAGGCCAGGTCGTCGAACTCGCCGTCCTTGGCGCCGGCCAGCAGGGCACTGATCTCGGCGCGGGTGTAGACCAGCGCCGGACCCTGCGGGAAGCGCGAGTTCCGCATCGCGACCGAACCGTCGGCCAGCTGCGCGAACTCGACGCAGTTGCCCTGCGAGTTGCTGTGGCTGCTCTTGCGCCAGGCCACGTCGGCCAGGTCGGCGGCAGGCATGCCGTTGTAGGGGCTGGAGTTGCTCATCTTCGCTCCCGGATTTGCGTTTGCCGCTTGCTGGACCCGTAAAGGCGCTGGTCCCGCTGGCGGCGGGGTGTGGGGGTTGGGACGCCGGCCAGGACTCGAACCGCAATGGGCAGCCGCGGATCATTCGATCCGTTTTCCGCCCGAGCGGTTCTCCGGTTCGTCCCATGCAGACGATACTGCGGATGCGAGTGCTGATGCATGTGCGGCTGCAAAAAAACAGGAAAACTTCAGCTCGATGACCCTTGCGAATCCTGGCGAACGGCGAGAAGGGCAGGCCTGGCAACGGAAAAAGGGCCGCCCCGGCAAGCGGAGCGGCCCTGAAACGGCCTGAAGAAACTTCTTAGCTGCTAGCTAGGCAACTCGGTGGATCTCCTGCTGCCTCGGGCGACTTACTGCGCCGGCCCCCACAAGCCTCACAGTGTCTGATGTTGGGTCAGTTGGTGGCAGCGGTGCGATCGGGACGAGCGTTGCTGACGATCCGAACGGTTCGAATGAGAGCGCCGATACTGTTGTTGCGAAAGGTATCCGCGGCGTCACGCGGCTCCCGCGCGCTTCTCAGTCCACGTCGAAACGGGCCCAGACGATCTTGCCCCGCGCCTCCGGTTTCCAGCCCCACGAAGCGGATAGCGCTTGTACTAGAAGCAGTCCGCGGCCCGACTCCGCCGTATCTCCGGCGTCTTCGGGAGTCGGTGGCAGGGCACTGCCGTCGGTCACCCGGCAGTAGAGGCCGTCGCCGTCGTACTCCAGATCGAGCCGTATCGTCGCGCCCTCGGCGGTTCGGCGATCCGCGCGCGCGTGTAGTAGCGCGTTCGTGATCAGCTCGGAGATCACCAGGTCGACGTCGTCGGCCAGCGCCGTCAGTCGCCACTCGGTGAGCTGCGCATGGGCGAAGTGGCGCGCGGCACGGGCGGACTCCGGCGCGGTCGGCAGATCGAGGCCGGCGGTGCGATCCGGTTCCCCGGATCGGTCGTGGCCGACCCGTTCCTCGTGGCCCGTGCGGGCTGATTCAGGTTGCATGGCGGTGGCGATGGACATGTGGGCGTCCGTGGGGTCGAGGCGGATGAGGCGACGACTGTGCTGGTAGTGCCTGCCGTTGCCGGCTAAGTCGTGGGTGGTGCACGGTCTGGCGGGGCTCCGTTCAGGCGCCGGCGGGATTCGGCGCACGCTCGGTGTGAATCAGCATTCGCCCATTCGTCGGATTTAGCAAGAGCCGATGCAACTGCAAACGTAGCGAATGCCGATGCATATGCATCGTAGCGCCCAGTGACGTCCTGTCACGCCCAGTTGCTTGAAGAGAACTTCAATTCTCCGGGCGACCGTGCCAGACTGGCCCACGCCGGATGCCGTCACGCTGCGTCCGCGATGCCGGACGCACAGATGTACTCGGCCCCGCACGCAGCGGGAAGTCGGTGTTGGACAGGCCGTACGGCAGCCCCGTGCGGCGCCGGACGGGGAGAGGGAGCGGATGGACGGAGTCGGCGACAGCTCTACGGTGCGCCGCATACTCCTGGGCTCCCTGTTGCGACGGCTGCGCGAGTCCAAGAACATCTCGATGCGCGAGGCCGGCTACCACATCCGGGCCACCGAGTCGAAGATCAGCCGTCTGGAGACCGGGAAGGTCTCCTTCAAGGAGCGGGACGTCGAGGACCTGCTCACCTTCTACGGCATCATCGACAACAAGGAACGCGAACAGGTTCTGGACTTGGTCCGCGAGGCCAACACGCTCGGCTGGTGGCACAGTTTTGGCGAGGTGTTGCCATCCTGGTTCGAGGCCTACGTCGGGCTGGAGTCGGCGGCCTCGGTGGTGCGCTCGTACGAGGTGCAGTTCGTTCCGGGCCTGCTGCAGAGTCCTGAGTACGTGGACGCGATCATCTCCGCGAACCGGACGCAGAGCGCTGCGGAGATCAAGCGGCGGGTCGAATTGCGCCAGCGGCGCCAGGCCGCGCTCGAGCGGCCCGACGCGCCGATCCTGTGGGTCGTGCTGGATGAAGCGTCGCTGAAGCGGCCGATCGGCGGCCCGGAAGTGATGAAGTCGCAGATCATTTATCTGATCGAGCAGGCCGAGCGGCCGAACGTGACGATCCAGCTGCTGCCCTACTCCGTCGGCGCGCACGCGGCCGAGGGCGGCGCGTTCACGCTGCTGCGATTCGCTGAGTCGGACCTGCCCGATGTGGTTTATCTCGAGCACCTGACCGGCGCGCAGTACATAGAGCGGCCCGAGGACGTCGAGCAGTACGCGCGAGCGATGGACCGGATCTCAGTGGACGCGCTCCATCCGGAGACCACACTCAGGGCTCTGAACGATCTGCTGAAGACCTGAGAACGGCGCTAGAGCCGGCTAGGGCCAACGGACGCCAGTAGAGCGCGTCAGGGGGCTGTGAGGCCCTTCACGACCGACTCGGCGCCTTAGTGGCTCAGCGCGCGGCGGAGACGCAGGGTTCTGCCGCACAGTCCACCGGAAGCGGCTTCGGCAGCGCGTCGCCGCCGAACACGGTCCGCGTCGCCGGTTCCCCGCCGAGGGCGGCCAGCGCGAGCAGCACAGCCCCGGCGGTCCACGACGTCTTCTCCTGCGGCCATATCGCCAGATCCGTGAAGACGTAACCGGTCCAGTACATCCCGTCGGGGTCGCGCAGTTGCTTGTCGATGTCGCACAGCAGCTGTCTGGCTTGCGACTTACGGCCGATCGCCCACAGCGCTATCGCCAGCTCGCAGGTCTCCCCGCCGGTCACCCACGGATGGTCGTCGAGACATCGCACGCCGAGTGAGGGCACGACGAAGCGGTCCCAGCCCTCGTCGATACGCCGCCGCGCCGCATCGCCGCGCAGCGCCGTGCCGAGGACCGGGTAGTACCAGTCCATTGAGAAGCGGTCCTTGGGCGCGAAGTGCTCGGGGTGCGCGGTGAGCGCGTGTCCCAGCTGGGCTAATGCCAGTTCCCAGCCGGGCTGGTTCTCGCCGAGCGCGGTGGCCGCGGCGACGGCGCAACGCAGCGCCTGGTACATCGAGCTGCAGCCGGTCAGCAGCGCGTCGTCGACGTCCGGGTTCCACCGAATCGCGCCGTCAGAACGCTGGTGCCGCAACACGAACTCGATCGCCGCGACCATGGTCGGCCACAGCTCGCTCAGGAAGCGCCGATCGGCGGTCGCGAGGTAGTGGTGGTACACGCCGACCGCCGGATAGGCCGCGTGGTTCGTCTCTCGTGTCTCGTCGGTGACCTTTGCGATGCCCTCGTCGTCGTCCGCGTAGGTCGCGTGCCACGAGCCGTCAGGGTTCTGCGTACGCGCGAGCCAGAGATACGCCCGGCGGGCCGCCTCGTGCTCTCCACAGGCGTCCAGAGCCATCGCGGACTCGACATGGTCCCAGGGGTCGAGTTTGTCGCCGTGAAACCACGGGAGGGCGCCGTCCGGCCGCTGTAGGGCTTTGATTCCGGTCACGGTGCGGGCTATCCGCGGCGTGTCCAACACGCCGGCGGCGGCCAGGTGCGCGGCCGTCATGCGCTCTTGGTGGCGTAGACGACGAAGCTCTTGCCCAGCACCGGATTGAGCAGCGCCTCGCCGACCCGGGTCAGCCGCGGCGCCTTCATGATGTCCCAGACCAACAGCTTGTGATAGATCCGCACCGGCGCGGCCTGGTCGTTGTCGATGCCGAGCGCGCACTTGAGCCACCAGTAGGGCGAGTGCAACGCGTGCGCGTGGTGCGTCGCGTATGGCCGCAGCTGCTGAGTTCGCAGCCGCTGCAGCACCTGGCCGCGCCGGTATATCCGGACGTGGCCGCCCTCGACCTGGTGGTAGGCGTCTGACAAGGCCCAGCAGACGCGCTCCGGGAACCAGCGCGGCACGGTCACCGCGATCCGGCCGCCGGGTTTGAGCACCCGCTCCAGCTCGGCGAAGGCACGCGCGTCGTCGTGCAAGTGCTCGAGCACTTCGGCGGCGACGATCACGTCAAAGGACGCGTCAGGGAACGGCAGACGATACGCGTCGCCGCGCACTGCGACAGCCTGCGCGGGCCGAGTCTCGCGGGCCTCCCAGCAAGCCTTCGCAGCTGAACCCCGCAGGCAAGGACACTTCCCCCACCGGGGAGCGCCTGCCTGCGCCCGCGCCTGCGGCCCCGGCGCGGTCAAGCAAGGGAGAACACCATGACCACCACCGCCAGCCGGGGACCGGCCGCCCGGGCCAAGGGGCTACCTTGGCCACGCTGTGCCTGGCCGCGCTGATCATCAACCTGGACACCACGATCGTGAACGTGGCGCTGCCCGCCCTGGTCCGCCAGATCCAGGCCATCACCACCGGCCTGCAGTGGGTGGTGGATGCCTACAACCTGGTCTTCGCCGCCCTGGTGCTGGCCGCGGGCAGCCTGGGCGACCGGCTCGGGCGCAAGGGGATGCTGCTGGTCGGGCTGGTGGTGTTCTGGCACGCCAGCCTGGTGGGCTCCTTCGCCGTCACCACCGGTCAGCTGATCGCCGCGCGGGCGGTGATGGGGCTGGGCGCGGCGATGATGTTCCCGGCCACGCTGTCGCTGCTGACCAACGTGTTCACCGAACGCCGCGAGCGGGCCATGGCCATCGGCTTGTGGGGAGCCGAGCGCCGGGGTGGGGATCGCGCTGGGCCCGATCGCCGGCGGCTGGCTGCTGGAACGGTTCTGGTGGGGGGCCATCTTCCTGTTCATGGTCCCGGTGGCGGCCCTCGTCGCGGCACTGAGCGTGTGGTGGGTGCCCACCTCCCGGGAACCCGGGCCGTTCATCTCGATCACCATGCCAGCCACGCCCACCGGTGCGAACTACTTCGGCCAGCTCCTGCTTAACCAGGCCAAGAGCCTGGGGTTCACCCCGAACGACTACACGATCATGCCGTTCGACGGTGGCTTCAGCGGCGGCTCATCGCAGGTCACCGCGCTGCAGGATTTCAACGCCCAGCTGGTGAGCACGTTCGGCTGGAGCAGCGCGCAGGCTTACGCGCACGAGGGCTTCTCCGGAATGAACGGCCGGACGGACTCGGCCGAGTACTTCTACCAGAGCGATTTCCAGACCGTGCTCGCCTTCGCGGAGAGTTCCGGCCTGAGCAGGTACACGTTCTGGTCCGTCAACCGCGACCGCGTGTGCAACCCGGTGGACAACGGCTTTACCTCCAGCGAGTGCAGCAGCGTCGCACAGAATTCCTGGGACTTCACGGCCTACACCGTGGCCTTCGCCAATCACACGTCGGCTACCACGCCGCCGACCCCGACCCCGACGCCGACCCCGACCCCCACTCCGACCCCGACCCCCACTCCGACCCCGACCCCCACTCCGACCACGGGATCGTGCACGGCGGCCGCGTGGGTGTCGAACGTGGCGTACGTCTCGGGCAACGTCGTCTCCTACGGCGGCGACAAATGGACCGCCAACCAGTGGAACTACGACGAGGTTCCGGGCGGCGCATCGGGCGCCTGGAACAACGGCGGCCCCTGCTGAACGGCCCGGCTACCCATGCGCGCCGGATGGCCATACCCAGGCCATCCGCCGCGCATGCTGTCCATTTTCAGCCAAAGGCGATAGCCGATTATGTCCTATTAGTCACGTTGATGTTGGTAACGTGGGTACGCCGCATCCACCCGCCTACAACCGGTTGCTGAACCTATTGAGTTACCGAATGCCTGTTGGCTGGGTGAGAAGGTTGGGGATGGAGTGGGTTGGGATTTCACTTCCCCGCCATCGGCGTAGTTGCCGTGGGGGCCTTTCATGGATTTGAGTTCGCCAAGGCGTTTCTCATGTTCTTCTTTGGCCATCTTCCGATGCTCTTCACCTTTGTAATAGGGCGATGCGCGAACATGATCGCCCGCCATGCTTTGTCCCCTATCGCGGCCATTTGAATAGCTGGGAGAATGAACTCCCTTGCTCTCATCACCGTAGCTTTCGCCACGCTTGGCCTGCAGTTCATCATGCTGG
>CAVQPP010000216.1:0-19766 GCA_963714445.1 uncultured Actinomycetota bacterium | reverse complement strand
CGGATCACGCTGGCCCGGATCAGCGGCCCCGCCGCCAGGTCAAACGGCGCCGCCGCATCCGCCGCCACCAGCCCCCGCGCCGCCGCCACCGGATCAGCGTCCCCGCAGACATCGATGACCGGCAGCGGGAACGGCGCCGGCGGGTCGATCACCTGATACGCCACCCCATCCGGGCCCGCCACCAGCCGGGTCCGCAGCACCTCATGCCGGCCAACCACCGCGCCCAGCGCCGCACCCAAAGCCGCCACATCCAGATCCGCGCCCAGCCGCACCGGCGACGGCATGCTGTATTCCACCGACCCGGGATCAAGCTGGTCCAGGAACCACAACCGCTGCTGGCCGAACGACAACGGCAACCGCCCACCGCGGCCCGCAGCCGTCACCGGCGGCACCGCCACCCCCGGCGCCGTCCCCTCAACCACCGCCGCCAGCCCCGCGACGGTCGGCTGGTCGAACAGCGCCGCCAGCGCCACCTCCACCCCGAACACGCCCCGGACCCGGGAGATCACCTGAGTGGCCAGCAGCGAATGCCCACCCAGGTCAAAGAAACTATCGGTGACCCCAACCCGGGTGATGCCGAGGACCTGCGCCCAGATCCCCGCGAGCAGTTCCTCGGCGGGGGTGGCCGGGGCCACATACCCCCCAGCCAGCTCCGGGCGGGCCGCATCCGGGGACGGCAGCGCCGCCCGGTCCAGCTTCCCGCTGGGCGTCAGCGGCAGGCTGGCGAGCTCGGTGAACACCGCCGGGACCATAAACCCCGGCAGCCGCTGCCCCGCAAACGCCCGCAACTCGCTCAGCGGCGGGATGCCCTCCTTCGGATCAGCAGGCACCAGGTAAGCCACCAGCCGCCGGTCACCGGGCTGGTCCTCGCGGGCCGCCACAGCAGCCTGGGCCACGGCGGGATGGGCGGCCAGCGCCGCCTCCACCTCACCCGGCTCCACCCGGAACCCGCGGATCTTCACCTGCTCATCGGCGCGGCCCAGGAACTCCAGCAGCCCATCGGCGCGCCACCGCACCCGGTCCCCGCTGCGGTACAGCCGCGACCCATCCCCAGCGAACAAGTCCGCCACAAACCGCTCCGCCGTCAGCCCCGGCCGCCCGCCATACCCCCGCGCCACCCCGGCACCACCGATGAACAACTCACCCGCCACCCCCACCGGCACCGGGCCCAGGTACCGGTCCAGCACATACACCCGGGTGTTCGCGATCGGTGACCCGATCGGCGGCGCCTGCCCGGCACCAGGATCAGCCAGCGCGGCACAGGAGATCACCGTGGTCTCGGTCGGGCCGTACACGTTGAGCAGCCGCCGGCCCGGCCCCCAGACGCCGGCCAACTGCGCGCTCACCCGTTCTGAACCCGTGAACAACGTGCTAACCCCCGGCAGATCACCAGGATCAAGCGCACCCAGCGCCGACGGCGGCATGCCCACGACCTGGACCCCGGTGCTGCGGATCATCCCGGTCAGCAGGGCCGGCTCGGCCCGCTGGGCGGAGGTGGCCACCGCCAGCGTGCCTCCCGCCGCCAGCACCACCGCGACATCCCGCACCGAAGCATCGAAGCTGAACGAGACGAATTGCAACATGGTCACGCCCTCGGCGACACCAGACACCGGCCGCAGCGCCACCGCCAGGTTCACCACACCCCCATGGGTGACCTGCACCCCCTTCGGCAGCCCGGTCAACCCCGAGGTATACATCACATACGCCAGCTGACCCGCCGCCACCGCCACCCGCGGCGGCACCGCCGGCGCCGCCCCCAGCGCTGCCACCACAGCGGGATCATCCAGCCGCACCACCTGATCTGCCGCCAGGCCCCCCGCAAGCCCGCGGCGACCCACCAGCACCCGCGCGCCGCTGTCGGCCAGCATGAACCCCAGCCGCTCCGCCGGGTAGCCCGGGTCCAGCGGCAGATACGCACCGCCGGCCTTCCACACCGCCAGCATCGCTGCCACCATGTCCAGGCCACGCTCCAGGCACAGGCCCACGATGGTCTCCGTGCCGACCCCCGCGCCGCGCAGGTAATGCGCCAGCCGGTTAGCCCGGCCCTCCAGCCCCCCATACGTCAGCGACATCCCACCGCACACCACCGCCACCGCATCCGGTGCACACAGCGGCCCGCGCGGTGATCAGCTCATGCAGCCCACCTGCCTCAGGGACGGCCGCCGCAGTGTCATTCCACTCCCGCACCAGTTGATCGCGCTCACCCACGCTCAGCACGGGCAGCTGGGACAACGGCCGGCCAGCATCAGCGGCCACCGCCTCCAGCACCGTGACCAGATGCCCGGCCATCCGCCCCACCGTGCCGGCATCAAACAACGCGGTGCGGTACTGGATCCCGCCCACCAGCCCGCCACCACCGGCGTCCCCCAGCATCACCGACAGGTCAAACTTCACCGCCCCCGTCTCAGCCAGCGCATCCCCTGCCGGCCGCAGCGACCCTGTATCCCCCCCAAGCTCACCATCATTCCCCGGCGCGCCACCCGCCCCATCGCCACCGACATAACCAAAGAAGACCTGAAACAGCGGAGTACGGGACCGGTCCCGGCCGGTCACCAGCGCGTCCACCAGCTGCTCAAACGGCAGATCCTGATGCGCGTAGGCGCCCAGCGCCATCTCCCGCACCCGGCCGAGCAGCCCGGTGAACTCCGGGTCGCCCGACAGGTCAGCCCGCATCACCAGGGTATTGACGAAAAACCCGATCAGATCCTCAGTCCCGGCGTGGTTACGGTTGGCGACCGCAGTGCCGGCCACCACGTCGTCCTGGCCGCTGTACCGGCCCAGCAGCACGCCCAACGCCGCGAGCAGCGTCATGAACATCGTCGCGCCGCCGCCGCGGGCCACCGCCCGCAACCCCGCCGCCACCTCCGCCGCGACAGTGAACTGCACCACCGCCCCGGCAGCGGACCGGGCCAGCGGGCGGGGCCGGTCAGCAGGCAGCTCCAGCACCGGCGCCCCGGCCAGCCGGCCACGCCAGTACGCCAGCTGGCCGTCCAGCACGTCCCCGGCCAGCCACCGCCGCTGCCACACCGCGAAATCGGCGTACTGCACCACCAGCGGCGGCAGCGGATCAGGCTCCCCCCGCCCGAACGCCGCATACAGCACACCGAGCTCACGGCGGAAAATCCCCGCCGACCACTCATCACTCACCACGTGATGCATCGACAGCGCCAGCACATGCTCACCGGCGGCCAAGCGGATCAGCACAGCCCGGATCAGTGGCCCAGCGGCCAGGTCAAACGGCGCCGCCGCATCCGCCGCCACCAGCCCCCGCGCCGCCGCCACCGGATCGGCCTGCACAGACACGTCGGCGATGGGCAGCGGGAACGGCGCGGGGGGGTCGATCACCTGATGCGGCACGCCGTCCGGGCCGGCGACCAGCCGGGTCCGCAGCACCTCATGCCGGCGCACCACCGCGCCCAGCGCCGCACCCAGCGCGGCCACATCCAGATCCCCGCCCAGCCGCACCGGCGACGGCGCGTTATAGGCGGCCGACCCGGGTTCGAGCTGGTCCAGGAACCACAGCCGCTGCTGCGCGAACGACAACGGCAACCGCTGGTCCCGGCGGACGGTGGTGACCGGTGGCACCACTACCCGCGGCGCCGAGTTCTCGATCACTGCAGCCAGGTCCCGAACCGTCGGGTGGTCGAACAGGAAAGCGAGCGGGGTCTCCGCCCCGAATACGCCCCGGATCTGGGAGATCACCTGGGTGGCCAGCAGTGAATGCCCGCCCAGGTCAAAGAAGTTGTCATCGGCGCCGACCCGGTCCAGGCCCAGGACCTGCGCCCAGATCCCCGCCAGCAGCTCCTCGGCGGGCGTCACCGGGACCATATACCGGCCGGCCAGCTCCGGGCGGCCCGCGTCCGGGGCGGGCAGGGCGGCGCGGTCGAGTTTCCCGTTCGTGGTCAGGGGCAGCGCGGCCAGTTCGGTGAACACTGCCGGGATCATGAACCCGGGCAGTTGCTGTCCCAGGTGGGCGCGCAGGCCGGCGGCGGGTGGGATGCCCGCGGCGGGGTCGGCGGGCACCAGCCAGGCCACCAGCCGCGCTGCCGTGCCGCCGCCGTCGGCGGTGACCACGGCGGCGGTGATCGCGGGGTGGGTGGTCAGGGCGGTCTCGATCTCGCCGGGCTCGATCCGGTAGCCGCGGATCTTGACCTGGTCATCGGCGCGGCCCAGGAACTCCAGCTGCCCGCTGGGCCGCCACCGGGCCCGGTCGCCGGTGCGGTACAGCCGCGACCCGTCGCCGGCCAGCGGGTCGGCGATGAACCGTTCCGCGGTCAGCCCCGGCCGGCCGGCGTACCCCCGCGCCACCCCGGCACCGCCGATGTGCAGGTCCCCGGCCACCCCCACCGGGACCGGGCCCAGGTGCCGGTCCAGGACCTGCAGCCGGGTGTTGGCCACCGGGC
The DNA here is from genome assembly GCA_963714445.1 of uncultured Actinomycetota bacterium. Taxonomy (GTDB): domain Bacteria; phylum Actinomycetota; class Actinomycetes; order Streptomycetales; family Catenulisporaceae; genus Actinocrinis. The sequence goes on along the minus strand of CAVQPP010000216.1, from coordinate 15,363 downwards.
CCCCGATCAGCGGCGGGCCGCCGGGACCGGTCACCGCGATGCTGGCGCACACCGTGGCCTCAGTCGGCCCGTAGGCGTTCAGCAGCCGGTGATGCTCCCGCCACCGGTCCGCCACCCCGCCGTCCAGCCGCTCCCCGGCCGACACCAGCGTGACCAGGCCCGCCAGCTCACCGGGGGCCAGCACACCCAGCAGCGACGGCGGCAGCGTCGCCACCGCTACCCCCCGGTCGCGGACCAGCCCGGCCAGCGCGCCCGGCTCGGCCCGCTCCCCCGCCGCGGCGATCACCAGACTCGCCCCCGCCGCCAGCGTGACACACACCTCCGATACCGCGGCGTCGAAGCTGAACGAGGCGAACGCCAGCACGTTCACGCCGCCGGTGACACCGAACACCGGTCCCTGCGCGACCGTCAGGTTCACCACCCCGCCGTGGGTGACCTGCACCCCCTTCGGTGCCCCGGTCGACCCCGAGGTGTACATCACATACGCCAGCTGGCCCGCCACCACCGCCGGAACCGGCGGCGGCCCGGGCGGCGCCGCCGCCACCGCCGCCACGGTCAGCGGGTCATCCAGCGTGATCACCCGGATCCGGCCCGCGGGCAGCTCGGCCACGATCGCGGCGGTCCCCGCCAGCACGCTGGCGTGGCTGTCGGCCAGCATGAACGCCAGCCGCCCCGCCGGGTAGGCCGGGTCCAGCGGCAGGTACGCGCCGCCGGCCTTCCACACCGCCAGCATCGCCACGACCATGCCCGCGCCCCGCTCCAGGCACAACCCCACCACCGACTCACCGCCCACCCCCACCCCACGCAGGTAATGCGCCAGCCGGTTCGCCCGCTCCTCCAGCCCCCCATAACTCAGCGACACCCCACCGCACGTCACCGCCACCACGTCCGGGCCCACCGCCGCCCGCGCCGCGGCCAGCTCATGGATCCCGCCCGCCGCCGGCACCGGCGCCGGCGTGTCATTCCAGACCGGGCCAGCTCGTCACGCTCACCCGCGGTCAGCACCCCCAGCCCCGACAACGGCCGCCCCGGGTCCGCGGCCACCGCCGCCAGCAGCACACCCAGATGCCCCGCCATCCGCCCGATCGTCGCCGCATCAAACAACGCCGTGCTGTACTCGATCCCACCCGCCAGGACGCCCCCACCGTCCTCCGCCAGCATCACCGACAGATCAAACCCGCTCACCGCCCGTCTGCACATCCGCCCGGCACCACCCCCGCATCCGCATCCACGACCGCGCCGCCATGTCACCACCACCGTGAGCGGCCAGGCTCTCACTCTCGCGCAGGCTCGCCTTCGGCGGCATAGGTCAACAGGACCTTGGAACAGTGGGGTGCGGGACCGGTCCCGGCCGGTGACCAGCGCGTCGACCAGCTGCTCGAACGGCAGGTCCTGGTGGGCGTAGGCGCCCAGGGTCATGCCGCGGACCCGGCCGAGCAGCCCGGTGAACTCCGGGTCGCCGGACAGGTCAGCCCGCAGGACCAGGGTGTTGACGAAAAACCCGATCAGGTCCTCGGTCTCGGCCCGGTTGCGGTTGGCGACCGGGGTGCCCACCACCACATCGTCCTGGCCGCTGTACCGGCCCAAAAGCACGCTGAACGCCGCGAGCAGCGTCATGAACATCGTCGCGCCGCCGCCGCGGGCCACCGCCCGCAGCCCCGCCGCGGTCTCCGCCGCGACGCTGAACTGCGTGATCGCCCCCGCGGTGGACCGCACCGGCGGGCGGGGCCGGTCAGTAGGCAGCTCCAGCACCGGCGCCCCGGCCAGCCGGCCACGCCAGTACGCCAGCTGGCCCTCCAGCACGTCCCCGGCCAGCCACCGCCGCTGCCAGATCGCGAAGTCGGCGTACTGCACCGCCAGCGGCGGCAGCGGATCAGGCTCACCCCGCCGGAACGCCTCATACAGCACCGACATCTCGCGGCGCAAAATCCCCGCCGACCACTCATCACTGACCACGTGATGCACCGACAACGCCAGCACATGATCACCAGCAGCCAGCCGGACCAGCACAGCCCGGATCAGCGGCCCGCCCGCCAGGTCAAACGGCGCCGCCGCGTCCACCGCCACCAGCCCCCGCGCCGCCGCCACCGGATCCGGCTGGCCCGACACATCCACCACCGGCAGGGGGAACGGCGCCGGCGGGCCGATCACCTGATACGCCACCCCGTCCGGGCCCGCCACCAGCCGGGTCCGCAGCACCTCATGGCGGGTGGTGACCGCGCCCAGCGCCGCACCCAAAGCCGCCACATCCAGCTCCCCGCCCAGCCGCACCGGCGACGGCACACTGTATTCCACCGACCCGGGATCAAGCTGGTCCAGGAACCACAACCGCTGCTGCGCGAACGACAACGGCAACCGCCCACCGCGGCCCGCCGGCGTCACCGGCGGCACCGCCACCCCCGGCGCCGCCCCGGCCCTGGCCGCCAGGGCCTGGACTGTCGGGTGGTCGAACAGGTCAGCGAGGGGGATCTCGGCCCCGAACACGACCCGGATCCGGGAGATGACCTGGGTGGCCAGCAGTGAGTGGCCGCCGAGGTCGAAGAAGCTGTCGGTGGTGCCGACCTGGGTGATGCCGAGGACCTGGGCCCAGATCCCGGCGAGCAGTTCCTCGGCGGGGGTGGCCGGGGCGACGTAGCCGCCGGCCAGCTCCGGGCGGCCCGCGTCCGGGGCGGGCAGCGCCGCGCGGTCCAGTTTCCCGTTCGCGGTCAGCGGCAGCGCGGCCAGCTCGGTGAACACCGCCGGGATCATGAACCCGGGCAGCCGCTGTCCCAGGTGGGCGCGCAGCTCGCTGACTGGCGGGATGCCCGCGGACTGGTCGGCGGGCACCAGCCAGGCCACCAGCCGCTCACCGCCGCCGCCGCCGCCGCTGCCGTCGCCGTCGCCGCTGCTGCTGCCGCTGGCGCCGCTGCTGGTGTGGCTGTCGGCGGTCACTACTGCGGTGCGGACGCCGGGGTGGGCGGTGAGGGCTGCTTCGACTTCGCCGGGCTCGATCCGGTAGCCGCGGATCTTGACCTGGTCATCAGCGCGGCCCAGGAACTCCAGTTCCCCGCCCGCCAGCCAGCGGGCCCGGTCGCCGGTGCGGTACAGCCGTGACCCGTCACCGGCCAGCGGGTCAGCGGCGAACCGTTCCGCGGTCAGGGCCGGCCGGTGGCCATACCCGCGGGCTACCCCGGCCCCGCCGATGTGCAGGTCCCCGGCGACCCCGGCCGGGACCGGGTTCAGGCAGCCATCCAGCACGTACAGGCGGGTGCCCGGAAGCGGGCCGCCGATCGGGGCCGCCCGGCCCGCCAGGTGAGCCGCCCCGGTATCTGCGTCCAGGCCAGCAAGGCTGCTGCTGGCGGAGTCGATGGTGGTCTCGGTGGTGCCGTAGGCGGTCATCACCCGGACCGCGGGGCCCAGCACCGCGCGGGCCCGGGCCACCGCGGTGGCCCGCCACACATCGGTGGTGACCACCAGCAGCCGCAGATCGGCCAGCACCGTCCCGGTGTGTTCCAGGTGAGCGGCCAGCTGGTCGGCGTACCGCGGCGCGCATTCCAGCGCGTTGACCCGCTCCCCGGCCAGCACCGCCGCCCACTGACTGACCGACAGCTGCAGCCCGACCGGGCCCACGACCAGCGTCCCGCCCGAACACAGCGCACGGACCAGGTCACCAGTGAACACATCGAAGCTGGCGCTGGCCAGCGACAGCCACCGGTAGGCATCATCCGGGCCGAAATACGTCCTGGCCCACCCGGCGAACACCACGGCCAGCGACCCGTGGGTGACCAGTGTCCCCTTCGGCTGGCCGGTGGTCCCGGAGGTGTAGATCACGCTGGCCAGCCCGGCAGCGGGAGTGGCCACCCGCGGCGGGTAACCAGGACACCGGTCAATCCCGGTCATGGTGGCCGGGTCATCCAGCCATACCACCGCCCCGCCGGCCTGCCCGGCCAGGCCCGCGCCCGCTGGGTGCTGGCTGACCAGCACACTGGCGTGGCTGTCAGCCAGCATGAACGCCAGCCGCCCCGCCGGGTACCCCGGATCCAGCGGCAGGTACGCACCACCGGCCTTCCACACCGCCAGCATCGCCACGACCATGCCCGCGCCCCGCTCCAGGCACAACCCCACCACCGACTCACCACCCACCCCCACCCCACGCAGATAATGCGCCAGCCGGTTCGCCCGCTCCTCCAGCCCCCCATAACTCAGCGACACCCCACCACACGTCACCGCCACCACGTCCGGGCCCACCCCCGCCCGCGCCGCGGCCAGCTCATGCACCCCGCCCGCCGCCGCCGCCGCCACCGCACCGGTGCCCTGCCGCACCAGCCCGTCACGTTCCGCCGCGGTCAGCACCGCCAGCTGCGACAACGGCCGCCCCGGATCCACCGCGACCGCCGCCAGCAGCACACCCAGATGCCCCGCCATCCGCCCGATCGTCGCCGCATCGAACACCTCGGTGCTGTACTCGATCCCGCCCGCCAGCCCGCCCTCACCCCCATCAGCGACCGACAGCGTCAGATCGAACAACGCCACCTGCCACCGCACATCAACCCCGCCACCCACCACACCACCACCCGCCGCGCCACCACCACCCGCACCACCACCACCCGCCGCGCCGCCACCCGTCTGGGCGTAGTTGAAGAACACCTGGAACAGCGGGGTGCGGGACCGGTCCCGGTCACTGACCAGCGCGTCGACCAGCTGCTCGAACGGCAGGTCCTGATGGGCGTAGGCGCCCAGCGCCACCTCCCGGACCCGGCCGAGCAGCCCGGTGAACTCCGGGTCGCCCGACAGGTCAGCCCGCAGCACCAGGGTATTGACGAAAAACCCGATCAGGTCCTCGGTCCCAGCGTGGTTGCGGTTCGCGGCCGGGGTGCCCACCACCACATCGTCCTGGCCGCTGTACCGCCCCAAAAGCACCGCATACGCCGCGAGCAGCGTCATGAACATCGTCGCGCCGCCACCGCGGGCCACCGCCCGCAACCCCGCCGCCACCTCCGCGGGAACGCTGAACTGCGCCACCGCGCCGGCGGTGGACCGCACCGGCGGGCGGGGCCGGTCAGCGGGCAGCTCCAGCACCGGCGCCCCGGCCAGCCGGCCACGCCAGTACGCCAGCTGGCCCGCCAGCACCTCCCCGGCCAGCCACCGCCGCTGCCACACCGCGAAATCGGCGTACTGCACCACCAGCGGCGGCAGCGGATCAGGCTCCCCCCGCCCGAACGCCGCATACAGCACACCGAGCTCACGGCGGAAAATCCCCGCCGACCACTCATCGGACTCACCACGTGATGCATCGACAGCGCCAGCACATGCCCCGCCGGGCCCAGCCGGACCACGCTGGCCCGGATCAGCGGCCCCGCCGCCAGGTCAAACGGCGCCGCCGCGTCCGCCGCCACCAGCCCCCGCGCCGCCGCCACCGGATCAGCGTCCCCGCAGACATCGATGACCGGCAGCGGGAACGGCGCCGGGGGGGTCGATCACCTGATACGCCACCCCATCCGGGCCCGCGACCAGCCGGGTCCGCAGCACCTCATGCCGGCCAACCACCGCGCCCAGCGCCGCACCCAAAGCCGCCACATCCAGATCCGCGCCCAGCCGCACCGGCGACGGCATGCTGTATTCCACCGACCCGGGATCAAGCTGGTCCAGGAACCACAACCGCTGCTGGCCGAACGACAACGGCAACCGCCCACCGCGGCCCGCAGCCGTCACCGGCGGCACCGCCACCCCCGGCGCCGTCCCCTCAACCACCGCCGCCAGCCCCGCGACGGTCGGCTGGTCGAACAGCGCCGCCAGCGCCACCTCCACCCCGAACACGCCCCGGACCCGGGAGATCACCTGAGTGGCCAGCAGCGAATGCCCACCCAGGTCAAAGAAACTATCGGTGACCCCAACCCGGGTGATGCCGAGAACCTGCGCCCAGATCCCCGCCAGCAGTTCCTCGGCGGGGGTGGCCGGGGCCACATACCCGCCAGCCAGCTCCGGGCGGGCCGCATCCGGGGACGGCAGCGCCGCCCGGTCCAGCTTCCCGCTCGCCGTCAGCGGCAGGCTGGCCAGCTCGGTGAACACCGCCGGGACCATAAACCCCGGCAGCCGCCGCCCCACAAACGCCCGCAACTCGCTCAGCGGCGGGATGCCCTCCTTCGGATCAGCAGGCACCAGGTAAGCCACCAGCCGCCGGTCACCGGGCTGGTCCTCGCGGGCCGCCACAGCAGCCTGGGCCACGGCGGGATGGGCGGCCAGCGCCGCCTCCACCTCACCCGGCTCCACCCGGAACCCGCGGATCTTCACCTGCTCATCGGCGCGGCCCAGGAACTCCAGCAGCCCATCGGCGCGCCACCGCACCCGGTCCCCGCTGCGGTACAGCCGCGACCCATCCCCAGCGAACAAATCCGCCACAAACCGCTCCGCCGTCAGCCCCGGCCGCCCGCCATACCCCCGCGCCACCTGCGCCCCGCCGATGAACAACTCACCCGCAACACCAACCGGGGCCAGCCGCAGGTCGCGGTCCAGCACATACAGGCGGGTACCGGCGGCCGGCGCACCGATCGGCACCAGCTCAGGCACCTCCTGACCCGCGGTGACCTCGAACACGCAGCACCCCACCACGGTCTCGGTCGGCCCGTACTCATTGACGATCACCGTCCCGGGAGCCTTCTCCAGCCACGACCTCACATCAGCCCCAGCCAGCGCCTCCCCACCGACAACCAGCCGCCACGCCGCGCTGGCCAGCTCCCCCGCACTCAGCAGTTCCCTCAGCAAAACCAGATGCCCGGGAACCACCTTGACCAGGCCGAACGCGTTTCCCTCCCGGAGCACCGCGGCCAGCCCTTCCACCCCGCCGGGCTGGCTGACCACCACCGCCGACCCCGTCACCAACGGCAAAAACACACTCGTCACCGTCAGATCGAAAGCCAGCGAGGTATGCAACGGCGCTCCGCGCCCGGCATCCACGCCATACCCCCCGGCCGCCCACACCACATAATTGACCAGCCCACCATGGGTGACCTGCACCCCCTTCGGTGCCCCGGTTGACCCCGAGGTATAGATCACATACGCCAGCTGACCCGCCGCCACCACCCCCGGCGGCGGCACCGCCGGCATCGCCGCCACCGCCGCCCCAACGACACGATCATCCAGGGCAATAGTGCGGATCCGCCCCGCCGGCAGCTCACTAGCCAGGCCCTGGGCCGCTGCGCGCTCGCTGACCAGCACCGTCACCTGGCTGTCGGCCAGCATGAACCCCAGCCGTTCGGGCGGATACCCCGGATCCAGCGGCAGCCAGGCACCCCCGGCCTTCCACACCGCCAGCATCACCACCACCATGCCCACGCCAGGAGGCAGGCACAACCCGACCACCGTCTCCGCACCCACCCCCACCCCGCGCAGGTACTGCGCCAGCCGGTTCGCCCGCTCCTCCAGCCCCCCATAACTCAGCGACACCCCACCACACGTCACCGCCACCGCGTCCGGGCCCACCCCCACCCGCGCCGCGACCAGCTCATGCACCCCGCCCGCCGCCGGCACCGGCACCGGCGCGTCATTCCACCGGGCCAGCTGATCCCGCTCGCCCGCGGTCAGCACCGCCAGCCGCGACAACCGCCGCGCCACATCAGCGGCCACCGCCGCCAGCAGCATGACCAGATGCCCGGCACATCCGCTCCGACCGTGCCGCATCAAACAACGCCGTGCTGTACCCGACCCACCCGACAGCCCGCCACCGTCCTCGGCGAGGATCAGCCGCAGGTCGAACTTGACGGCCAGCCCATCCCGCAGCGACACCCCAGCGCCCGCGCCCGTAGCGCGGCCAGCGCCGGCACCGTGACCGTTGTCACTGGCGTAGCCTGCCGTGCCCTCGTTGCCCGGGCCGACCGCCGTGTCGTAGTCGAACATGGCCTGGAACAGTGGGGTGCGGGACCGGTCCCGGTCTGCTGACCAGGGCGTCGACCAGCTGCTCGAACGGCAGGTCCTGGTGGGCGTAGGCGCCCAGCGCCATGCCGCGGACCCGGCCGAGCAGTTCGGTGAACGTGGGGTCGCCGGACAGGTCGGTGCGCATGACCAGGGTATTGACGAAAAACCCGATCAGGTCCTCGGTCTCGGCCCGGTTGCGGTTGGCGACCGGGGTGCCCGCCACCACATCGTCCTGGCCGCTGTACCGGCCCAACAGCACCGCGTACACCGCGAGCAGGGTCATGAACATCGTCGCGCCGCCGTCGCGGGCCACCGCCCGCAACCCCGCCGCGGTCTCCGCGGAGACAGCTGAACTGCGTGATCGCGCCCGCGGTGGACCGCACCGGCGGGCGGGGCCGGTCAGCGGGCACCTCCAGCACCGGCGCCCCGGCCAGCTGGCCACGCCAGTACGCCAGCTGGCCCGCCAGCACGTCCCCGGCCAGCCACCGCCGCTGCCACACCGCGAAATCGGCGTACTGCACCACCAGCGGCGGCAGCGGATCGGGCTCCCCCCGCCCGAACGCCGCATACAGCACAGCCAGCTCACGCTGCAAGATCCGCGCCGACCACTCATCACTCACCACGTGATGCATCGACAGCGCCAGCACATGCCCCGCCGGGCCCAGCCGGATCACGCTGGCCCGGATCAGCGGCCCCGCCGCCAGGTCAAACGGCGCCGCCGCGTCCGCCGCCACCAGCGCCCACGCCGCCGCCACCGGATCCGGCTGGCCCGACACATCAGCGACGGGCAGCGGGAAACGCCGCGGGGGGGTCGATCACCTGATACGCCACCCCGTCCGGGCCCGCGACCAGCCGGGTCCGCAGCACCTCATGCCGGGCGGTGACCGCGCCCAGCGCCGCACCCAAAGCGGCCACATCCAGCTCCGCGCCCAGCCGCACCGGCGACGGCATGTTGTATTCCACCGACCCGGGATCAAGCTGGTCCAGGAACCACAACCGCTGCTGCGCGAACGACAACGGCAACCGCCCACCGCGGCCCGCAGGCGTGACCGGCGGCGCCGCCACCCCCGGCGCCGTCCCCTCGATCACCGCCGCCAGCCCCGCGACGGTCGGCTGGTCGAACAGCGCCGCCAGCGCCACCTCGACCCCGAACACGCCCCGGACCCGGGAGATCACCTGGGTGGCCAGCAGCGAATGCCCGCCCAGGTCAAAGAAACTATCGGTGACCCCAACCCGGTCCACACCCAGAACCTGCGCCCAGATCCCCGCCAGCAGCTCCTGCGCCGGGCTGGCCGGCGCCACATACCCCCCCGCCAGCTCCGGCCGGCCCGCATCCGGGGCCGGCAGCGCCGCCCGGTCCAGCTTCCCATTCGCCGTCAGCGGCAAGCCCGCCAGCTCGGTGAACACCGCCGGGACCATAAACCCCGGCAGCCGCTGCCCCACAAACGCCCGCAACTCACCAGCCGGCGGGATACCCCCAGCCGGCCCGGCCGGGACCAGCCAGGCCACCAGCCGCGCCGCCGCGCCCTGCCCGTCCGCGGCCACCACCGCCACCCGCACCCCCGGATGGGCGGCCAGCGCCGCCTCCACCTCACCCGGCTCCACCCGGAACCCGCGGATCTTCACCTGCTCATCGGCGCGGCCCAGGAACTCCAGCTCCCCGCCCGCCAGCCACCGCACCCGGTCCCCCGTCCGGTACAGCCGCGACCCATCCCCAGCGAACAAGTCCGCCACAAACCGCTCCGCCGTCAGCCCCGGCCGCCCGCCATACCCCCGCGCCACCCCGGCACCACCGATGAACAACTCACCCGCCACCCCCACCGGCACCGGGCCCAGGTACCGGTCCAGCACATACGCCCGCATGCCCGCCAGCGGACGGCCGATCGGGACCGTGCCGCCACTGACACCCATCACCTGCTGCCAGACCGCGAAAGTCGTAGTCTCCGTCGGGCCGTAGGCATTCACCAGCCGCTGCGGCCCGCCAGACTCCAGGACCCGCCGCGCGCTCAGCGGATCAATGGCCTCACCACCCACCAGCAGATCCCGCAGCGCATGCAGCCCACCGGGACCTCCGCCGCCACCCGGCCGAACAAAGCCGCGGTCACGTACATGACCGTGATCCCCCGCCGCTCGATCTCGGCGCTGAGCCGCTGCGGGGACAGCAGCACCTCCCGGCCGATCCCGGCCAGCACAGCGCCATTGGCCAGCGCCCCCCAGACCTCGAACGTCGCCGCGTCAAACGAGACAGTCGAGGCCTGCGCCACCACATCACCAGGCCCGACCGCGACGTAATCACCCGCAGCGACCAGCGCAGCAATATCACCGTGGCACACACCGACCCCCTTCGGCCGCCCGGTAGACCCCGAGGTATACATCACATACGCCAGCTGCCCCGCCAGCACACGCACCGCCGGCGGCCCCGCCGGCGCCGCCGCCACCGCCGCCACCACCACCCGCTCATCCAGGCCAACACTGCGGCCCGGCCCCACCACGCCACGCCGGACAGCCCCCTCACCGACCACCGCCACGGCGCGGCTGTCGGCCAGCATGAACGCCACCCGCCCCGCGGGGTAACCAGGATCCAGCGGCAAATACGCACCGCCGGCCTTCCACACCGCCAGCATCGCCACGACCATGCCCGCGCCCCGCTCCAGGCACAACCCGACCACAGCCTCCGCCGTGACCCCCAGCCCCCGCAGGTAGTGCGCCAGCCGGTTCGCCCGCTCCTCCAGCCCCCCATAACTCAGCGAACAGCCACCAGAAACAACCGCCACCGCATCCGGGCACGCCGCAGCCCGCACCGCGACCAGCTCATGCACACCACCCACCGCCCGGCGCCGGCGCCACGGTGTCATTCCACCGGGCCAGCTGCTCCCGCTCCCCCGCAGTCAGCACCGCCAGCCCCGACAACGGCCGGCCCGCATCAGCCACCACCGCCGCCAGCAGCACCACGAAATGCCCCGCCATCCGCTCCGCCGACGCAGCATCAAACAACGCCGTACCGTACTCAACCGCACCCGCCAGCCCACCACCGTCCTCAGCCAGGATCAGCCGCAAGTCAAACGTCGCGATCCCCCCCGCCCGCACATCCCCCAGCGACACCCCCGCATCCCTGCCCACGCCAGCATCCGCACCCATGCTGGCGTCATGACCGTTATCTCCCAGGCCCATCCGGCCACGGCCGACCTGCTGCCCGCCCCTGGTGAAGTAGCTGAACAAGACTTGGAACAACGGTGTGCTGGACCGGTCCCGGTCACTGACCAGGGCGTTGACCAGTTGCTCGAACGGCAGGTCCTGGTGCGCGTAGGCGTCCAGGGCCATGCCGCGGACCCGGGCCAGCAGCGTGGTGAACGTGGGGTCACCGGTCAGGTCGGTGCGCATGACCAGGGTGTTGACGAAGAACCCGATCAGGTCCTCGGTCTCGGCCCGGTTCCGGCTGGCGACCGGGGTGCCCACCACGATGTCGTCCTGGCCGCTGTAACGGCCCAAAAGCACGGTGAATACCGCGAGCAGGGTCATGAACATCGTCGCGCCGCCAGCGCCGGCCACCATCCGCAGCTGTACCGTCGTCTCCGCCGGGACGGTGAACCTCGTTAATGCCCCGGCGGAGGACCGGATGGGCGGGCGGGGCCGGTCGGTGGGCAGGTCAAGTACTGGCGCCCCGGCCAGCTGATCGCGCCAGTAGGCGAGCTGGCCCTCCAGCACCTTCTCAGTCAGCCACTGCCGCTGCCATACCGCGAAGTCGGCGTACTGCACCGCCAACGGCGGCAACGGGTCTGGTTTGCCCCGGCGGAACGCCTCATACAAGACAGCCAGCTCACGCCGCAAAATCTGCCCCGACCACTCATCGGAGACCACATGGTGTATCGACAACGCCAGAATGTGGTCGCCGACGGCGAGCCGGATCAGCGAGGCCCGGATCAGCGGCCCGCCCGCCAGGTCAAACGGAATGATCGCATCCCGGCCGACCAGCGCCTCCGCCACGCCCAGCGGGTTGTCTTGGCCCGAGACGTCCAGTAATGGCAGTGGGAACGGCGTCGGCGGGTCGATCACCTGGTGCGGCACGCCATCCGGGCCCGCCACCAGCCGGGTCCGCAGCACCTCATGCCGCTCTGCGATCGCGCCCAGCGCCGCTGTGAGCACCGCTACATCCAGATTCCCGCCCAGCCGCACCGGCGATTGGTACGTTGTACTCGGTGGAACCGGGTTCCAGCTGGCCCAGGAACCACAGCCGCTGCTGCGCGAACGACAACGGCAGTGGCTCGTCCCGATTGGCGGCCGTTACCGGCGGGGCAGAGGTAGCACCCCGTACGATCCGCCGATCCCCGAGCAACTCAACTACCCCGTCGCGGCACTCTTGAAGCCGCTCCCGCAGATCCTCCGTCAGCACGTCCCTCGGTGCAAAAACCTGGAGCTGACCATCGGTGAGGTAGAGGCGCACACCCCGATCCTCAAGGTCTTTAAGGAGGTCTGCGGGGGAGATTGTCATTAGGAAACACTCTCCTCGTCAGAGCCCGCTTCCCGGGAATACGTCTCCAGAGTCTGCAGCAACTCGTCGTCCGACATTTGCTTTAGCTCTCCCAAGATCCGGTCTTCGACTCTGGCGGCCAGGGCCTGGACTGTCGGGTGGTCGAACAGGTCAGCGAGGGGGATCTCGGCCCCGAACACGACCCGGATCCGGGAGATGACCTGGGTGGCCAGCAGTGAGTGGCCGCCGAGGTCGAAGAAGCTGTCGGTGGTGCCGACCTGGGTGATGCCGAGGACCTGGGCCCAGATCCCGGCGAGCAGTTCCTCGGCGGGGGTGGCCGGGGCGACGTAGCCGCCGGCCAGCTCCGGGCGGCCCGCGTCCGGGGCGGGCAGCGCCGCGCGGTCCAGTTTCCCGTTCGCGGTCAGCGGCAGCGCGGCCAGTTCGGTGAACACCGCCGGGATCATGAACCCGGGCAGCCGCTGTCCCAGGTGGGCGCGCAGCTCGCTGACTGGCGGGATGCCCGCGGACTGGTCGGCGGGCACCAGCCAGGCCACCAGCCGCTCACCGCCGCCGCCGCCGCCGCTGCCGCTGCGCCGCTGCTGCCGTCGCTGCTGCCGCTGGCGCCGCTGCTGGTGTGGCTGTCGGCGGTCACTACTGCGGTGCGGACGCCGGGGTGGGCGGTGAGGGCTGCTTCGACTTCGCCGGGCTCGATCCGGTAGCCGCGGATCTTGACCTGGTCATCAGCGCGGCCCAGGAACTCCAGTTCCCCGCCCGCCAGCCAGCGGGCCCGGTCGCCGGTGCGGTACAGCCGTGACCCGTCACCGGCCAGCGGGTCAGCGGCGAACCGTTCCGCGGTCAGGGCCGGCCGGTGGCCATACCCGCGGGCTACCCCGGCCCCGCCGATGTGCAGGTCCCCGGCGACCCCGGCCGGGACCGGGTTCAGGCAGCCATCCAGCACGTACAGGCGGGTGCCCGGAAGCGGGCCGCCGATCGGGGCCGCCCGGCCCGCCAGGTGAGCCGCCCCGGTATCTGCGTCCAGGCCAGCAAGGCTGCTGCTGGCGGAGTCGATGGTGGTCTCGGTGGTGCCGTAGGCGGTCATCACCCGGACCGCGGGGCCCAGCACCGCGCGGGCCCGGGCCACCGCGGTGGCCCGCCACACATCGGTGGTGACCACCAGCAGCCGCAGATCGGCCAGCACCGTCCCGGTGTGTTCCAGGTGAGCGGCCAGCTGGTCGGCGTACCGCGGCGCGCATTCCAGCGCGTTGACCCGCTCCCCGGCCAGCACCGCCGCCCACTGACTGACCGACAGCTGCAGCCCGACCGGGCCCACGACCAGCGTCCCGCCCGAACACAGCGCACGGACCAGGTCACCAGTGAACACATCGAAGCTGGCGCTGGCCAGCGACAGCCACCGGTAGGCATCATCCGGGCCGAAATACGTCCTGGCCCACCCGGCGAACACCACGGCCAGCGACCCGTGGGTGACCAGTGTCCCCTTCGGCTGGCCGGTGGTCCCGGAGGTGTAGATCACGCTGGCCAGCCCGGCAGCGGGAGTGGCCACCCGCGGCGGGTAACCAGGACACCGGTCAATCCCGGTCATGGTGGCCGGGTCATCCAGCCATACCACCGCCCCGCCGGCCTGCCCGGCCAGGCCCGCGCCCGCTGGGTGCTGGCTGACCAGCACACTGGCGTGGCTGTCAGCCAGCATGAACGCCAGCCGCCCCGCCGGGTACCCCGGATCCAGCGGCAGGTACGCACCACCGGCCTTCCACACCGCCAGCATCGCCACGACCATGCCCGCGCCCCGCTCCAGGCACAACCCCACCACCGACTCACCACCCACCCCCACCCCACGCAGATAATGCGCCAGCCGGTTCGCCCGCTCCTCCAGCCCCCCATAACTCAGCGACACCCCACCACACGTCACCGCCACCACGTCCGGGCCCACCCCCGCCCGCGCCGCGGCCAGCTCATGCACCCCGCCCGCCGCCGCCGCCGCCACCGCACCGGTGCCCTGCCGCACCAGCCCGTCACGTTCCGCCGCGGTCAGCACCGCCAGCTGCGACAACGGCCGCCCCGGATCCACCGCGACCGCCGCCAGCAGCACACCCAGATGCCCCGCCATCCGCCCGATCGTCGCCGCATCGAACACCTCAGTGCTGTACTCGATCCCGCCCGCCAGCCCACCCTCACCCCCATCAGCGACCGACAGCGTCAGATCGAACAACGCCACCTGCCACCGCACATCAACCCCGCCACCCACCACACCACCACCCGCACCACCACCACCCGCACCACCACCACCCGCCGCGCCGCCACCCGTCTGGGCGTAGTTGAAGAACACCTGGAACAGCGGGGTGCGGGACCGGTCCCGGTCACTGACCAGCGCGTCGACCAGCTGCTCGAACGGCAGGTCCTGATGGGCGTAGGCGCCCAGCGCCACCTCCCGGACCCGGCCGAGCAGCCCGGTGAACTCCGGGTCGCCCGACAGGTCAGCCCGCAGCACCAGGGTATTGACGAAAAACCCGATCAGGTCCTCGGTCCCAGCGTGGTTGCGGTTCGCGGCCGGGGTGCCCACCACCACATCGTCCTGGCCGCTGTACCGCCCCAAAAGCACCGCATACGCCGCGAGCAGCGTCATGAACATCGTCGCGCCGCCACCGCGGGCCACCGCCCGCAACCCCGCCGCCACCTCCGCGGGAACGCTGAACTGCGCCACCGCGCCGGCGGTGGACCGCACCGGCGGGCGGGGCCGGTCAGCGGGCAGCTCCAGCACCGGCGCCCCGGCCAGCCGGCCACGCCAGTACGCCAGCTGGCCCGCCAGCACCTCCCCGGCCAGCCACCGCCGCTGCCACACCGCGAAATCGGCGTACTGCACCACCAGCGGCGGCAGCGGATCCGGCTCACCCCGCCCGAACGCCGCATACAGCACACCGAGCTCACGGCGGAAAATCCGCGCCGACCACTCATCGACTCACCACGTGATGCATCGACAGCGCCAGCAC
>CAVQPP010000215.1:0-13561 GCA_963714445.1 uncultured Actinomycetota bacterium | reverse complement strand
AGCCGCTCGTGCAGCCGAACGGCAACGTCGTCGTGCCTTACTCCACCAACGGCAGTTCGATCGCCGCGTTCACCTCGACCAACGGCGGCACCTCGTGGAACGCCAGCGTCACGGTCGCGACGGTCAGCGCGCACGCCGTGGCGGGCAACCTGCGCGACGGCGAGGGCCTGCCCTCGGCCGAGATCGACTCATCCGGCACGGTGTACGTGGCCTGGCAAGACTGCCGCTTCCGCTCCGGCTGCCCGGCCAACGACATCGTGTATTCGACCTCGACCAACGGGACGAGCTGGTCCGCGGTGACCCGCGTGCCGATCGACGCGACCACCAGCGGCGTGGACCACTTCATCCCCGGCCTCGGCGTCGACAAGGCCACCTCGGGCACGACGGCCAAGCTCGGGCTCTACTACTACTTCTACCCGAACGCCAACTGCTCGGCGTCCACATGTCAGCTGGAGGTCGGCTACATCTCGTCGGCTAACGGCGGCTCGACGTGGAGCGCCCCGCAGACCGTCGCAGGGCCCTTCGGACTGTCGCTGATCGCCAGCACCAGCCAGGGAAACATGGTCGGCGACTACATCTCCTGCAGCGTGCTGAACGGCAACGCGGTCGCGCTGTTCGCCATCGGCAAGACGCCGGCCAACGGCCAGGCGTTCGATGAGGCGATGTACACGGCCGGCGGCCTGTCCGTCACCGGCGGCGCTCGTCGCGCGGCCACCGGTCCGATCTTCGGCGGCCCCAGCATCATGACCAGCCCGACGTCGCCGATCCGCACCCTGCACTAAGCCGGAACACGATAAGTCCAGGTAGCGATCGGGAGTCGGAAACGCCGGCCGCAGCGGCCCGCCGTCGTCACTGACGCGGAGCCGCTGCGGCCGGCTCGTCCTGTGCGGCGGGTGTTGCTATCGAAGGGCTTTGCCAAGCAGTCACGCGCCCGTGGGAGGAGTTCCAGCCGGTGACTGGCTGCAACTCCTCCCGAAGGTGATTGTCGAGATGGTTGTCGGTCAGGTGGGGTCGGTCAGTGCTGCAGCGTCAGCAGGCCTGGCCGCCATGGGAGTTGGTCGTAGGGGCCGCCGGCGCTGGGGGACTTGCCCTGGTAGAGGAGCTGGAGGTTGCAGGGGTCGATGGTCATGGTCTGGTCGGGGTTGTTGCGGACCAGGTCGCCGTGGCTGATGTCGTTGGTCCAGGTGGCGCCGCTGTTGGCCTTGCCGGCGAAGGGGTTGCTCTCGCTGGCGGCTTGCGGGGTCCACGAGCCGGCCAGGCTGGTGGCCGTGTAGGAGCGGAAGTAGCGTCCGTTCGCGCCGATGGCCTCGACGATCATGAGGTATTGGTTCTGGCCCTGGACCTTGTAGACCTGGACCGCCTCGAACAGGTTGTACCGCGAGTCGGTCATGACGGTCGTGTAGTTGGAGCCGAAGCTGCTCGGGAAGTTCCCGATCGGCATGCTGGCGCGGTAGATGTTGCCGTTGTCGCCGGCGAAGAACAGGTACATGTTCGTGCCGTCGCCGATGAGGGTCTGGTCGATCGGGCCGGTGCCGGAGTTGGCGATGGTGCCGGTGAACAGCGGCTGCTGTGCGGACCAGCCGTTGGGGTTGGTGGGGTCGTTGGAGGTGCGGTAGCTGAAGGGCCAGGCGCCCCACTGGGAGGCCAGGACCCAGATGTTCTTCGGCGCGAAGTAGAACAGCGTGGGCGCGACCGCGGCCTGGCTCATCCCCGTCTGGCCGGTCGAGGCCATGTCGGACCAGTTGGTGAAGGGCGCGAAGGCCATCGAGCCGTAGCCCGAGCCCGAGACGTTCGACGCGTAGACCAGGTGCTTGCCGTTGTAGACGACGTTGGTGAAGTCCTTGACCGAGACCCAGCCGTTCTGCGGCGTGGCCAGCGCGCCGGTCGACGTCCAGTGGTATGTCGACGGGAGGGAGCAGTTGCCGCCTCCCCCGGTCGGGCTCGCGCTGGGGGTTGGCGTCGTCGTGGGTGATCCTGACGGCGTGGCAGACAGGCCCGTCCACTTCTGATTGCTGCCGCCGTTGCACGTCCAGATCTCCACCGCGGTGCCGTTCGCCGTGGCGGCGCCGGTGACATCCAGGCAGAGCCCTGACCCGACGCCGACCACCGTGCCGTCGGAGTTGATCCGCCACTGCTGGTTGGTTCCGCCGTTGCAGGTCCAGATTTCGACCCGGGTACCGGGGGTCGTCGCGCGGTTGGGCACGTCCAGGCACTTGTTGCCGTACACCGTCAACGCGCCGCTGGCCGTCGCCGTCCACTGCTGGTTCGCGGTGCCCGAGCAGTCATAGATCTGCAGGTAGGTACCGTCGGTCTGGCTGGCGTTCGGCACGTCCAGGCACCGGCCCGAACCGACGCCGCGCAGCGCGCCGGTGACGTCGGCCAGGGCCGGGTTGGCCACCAGCGTCATCCCCAACGCCATCACGGCCGCCGTGGCAGCGGCGAGCACGGCGAGCAGGGACCGCCGCCGGCGGCCGATAAGTCCTCTCTTCATCCCAATCTTCTCCAGTCAGCGGGCTGTTAGCGTTAACACGCCGCGTCAGCGTGCGGTTTTGTGCGGAGATTGTCAATGCATGTGCCCGATATGGTCGGGCATCAGGATGGAGGGCGGCGCGGCCTTGCCACTTCAAGGGCAGGTCCCGCGTCCGTGAAAGAAAGTCGGGTATTGAAAGTTGCGAATATGGCGTGGGCACGGGCAGCTCGTCCATCGCGGCGCGCCGGTACGGCAGCGCGCCGCGATGGGATGTCGCCCTTAGTGCGCGGTGCAGGTCAGGTTCGTCAGCGAGCTCGGGGCCGCGCCGGTTCCGAGTAGGCCGAAGGTGGTTGAGCCGCCTGGGGACAGTGCGCCGTCGTAACTCAGGTTCGTCGCGGTGACGGCGGCGCCGGTCTGCGTTTCGCTGGCGCTCCAGATCTGGGAGACGGTCTGCGATCCCGGCCAGGCGTAGCCGACGGTCCATCCGGTGGTCGCGGCCTTGCCGTTGTTGGTGACCGTGAAGCCGAGTTGGAATCCGCCGCTCCACGAGTTGGTCACCGACCAGGTCGCGGTGCAGCCGGTCGACGTGCCCGAGGCGCTGGCCGAGGGGGAGGTGCTCGGCGACTGGGACGGGGACGTGGATTGGGATGGGGATGGCGACGCGGACGCGGATGGCGACTGCGAGGTGCTCGGTGACGCGGAGGGCGACGGCGAAGAGCCGGTGCCGTTCGAGAGTACGACGATTGACTCCGCCGGGACCGACACGGTGCTGCCGGAGAAGGTGGTCGTGGCGATGGTCGGGTTGGCGGCACTGTAGGTGTACTCGGTCTCCGAGGTGCTGGTGAGACCTAGGCTCGAGGTGCTGGCCGTATAAGGGTTCGATGGGTCCGCGTTGACCAGCATCACCGCGTACGAGCCGCCGGGTTGTGCGGATGAGTACGCGTAGATGTTCGGCGACGAGAGGTTCAGGGTGCTGACTTTCGCGCCCTTGACGGCGAGCTTGGCCGCCAGCGCGTAGCCGTAGTACGGCGCGTATGGGGTGTCCATCGCGGGCTCGCCGCCGGTGGCCGAGGAGAACATGCCGAAGTCGGCGGTGGATGTGCCGTAGTTGTGCACGTCCCACCAGTCCACGCTCTGCGCGCCGAAGGAGAGCCATTCCATCGCGTTGGCGGCGGAGAACAGCGCGCCGACCGGCTGCTCGTTCCATGCGTTCGCGGTCTGCGACATGTTGGTCTCGCCGACGACGAAATACGCCTTCGGGTCGTACGTGGACAGCGCCGAGTGGACCTCGGCGGCAGCGGCCGGGATGTTGTCGATCAGTTCCATGATGGACTGCACGCTCTCGGTCGGCGTGCCGTTGATCGGGTACCAGTGCACGTCGGCGCAGTCGATGTCGGCAGCGTCGGCCTGCAGGATCGTGCTGTTCCAGGTCTGCCAGCCGTCCACGCCCGAGCCGGGGGCCAGCGCGCCGTCCATGCCGTAGTCGTAGCAGACCTGCGCCTTCGGGTCGGCGGACTTGATCGCCTGCATGTACGCCAGACCGTTGCTCGCGTAGGACGCGGGAGTGTGCGCGCCGGTGTGGTTGTCGGTTTCCCAGGATCCGTAGTTCTCGTTGCCGATCTCCCACAGCGACACGTTCTGGCCGCCTGTCGTCGCGGCCTGCTTCGCCCAGGCGCCCGCGCTGGCTGCCGTGTCGGAGCCGTAGTTGACGGTGACGAACTTCTGCCCGCCGGTGATCGCGTCGACCTGGCGGGAGTACTGCGCGAAGTCGACCGGCTGCGCGGAGCCGCTGACCGTGTTGGTCTGCCACAGGTACTGGTCCGCCCAGGAGCCGCCGGGGTAGCGGATCAGGCCGGTGTTCGCGGCGGACAGGTCGCCGGCGATCGCGGAGTCGGGGAAGTTGCTGTCCCAGGCCGCGGTGTTGACGCCGAGCGGGGTGAGCGGACCGGTGAGCGTGGCACTGGACGAACCCTGACTCGGCCCGGCGCAGGTGACCGTCGGCACCGGGTTCGACGTGCCGTTGTAGGTGGCGTGGAAGCCCCACGTCGTGCTCGCGCCCGGGTTGAGTGTCGCGTTGTAGCTGCCGGCGGGCTTCGCTGTGACGGTCATGCCGGTCTGCGTCACCGTCGCGCTGTAGGGGCTGCCGGGGATGATCGCCTGCCCGGTGGTGAACGTCCAGGAAACCGTCCAGTCGGTAATCGGGTACGACGCGTTGTTGGTCACCGTGACGGTGACGCCGAAGTCGGGCGGGCTGTCGGACGGCGTCTGCCATCCGATGGTGTACGCGGCGGCGCACGCGGAAGCGGTGTCGGCGTTGGCCGGGGCGCTGGCGGCCCCGACGGTCACCGCTGCGAGGGTCGCGGCCGCCGTCAGGGCGAGCGCGACGACGCTGCTGGCCCAGCGTCTGGACTGGATGGTCATTGCAGGCCCCTTTGTCCACTTGACCGGTTAAGTTGAATGCAGTGGTGTATCCCCCGCCGCTCGCGCGGCGGGGGAGTTGAAGCTTCAGTCGGCGAGTACGGGTAAGGGCGTCAGTGCGCGGTGCAGGTCAGATTGGTCGGCGCTTGGTCGGCGCCGTTGGCGACCATGCCCCACGACGTGCCGCTCCCGGGGCTGAGCGCTCCGTTGTAGCTGACGGATTGCGCGGTCACGGTCGAGCCGGACTGTGTGACGGCCGCGTTCCACGAGTTCGCGATCGTCTGGCCGCCGGGGAAGGAGAACGACGCGGTCCAACTCGTCGACGCGACGGTCCCGGTGTTGGAGACCGTGAACGAGAGCTGATATCCGCCGCTCCACGAGCCGGTCACCGTGTCCGTCAGGGCGCACTTGGCGCCGGTGCCCGAGCTCGGCGACGGCGAGGCGGAGGCCGATGCGCTTGGCGACGCGGACGCTGACGGACTCGCGCTGGCACTGGCGCTCGGGCTGGAGCTGGCGCTCGTACTCGGCGACGGCGAGCCGGTGGAACCCGACGAGGTGGTGTAGGGCACCTGCGTGTAGGGCGCGCTGCACTGCGAGCCGCAGGACGAAGGCAACGAGAAGCTGTAGATCTGGCCGCCGTTCAGCGGCTGGTCCGAGGAGTCGGTGACCTTGATCTGGAACTGCGTTCCGCCGGCCGTGGTCGGCGCGATGATGTACGCCTGACCCATGTCGCCGTCCATCGTCGCGGACTTCCATGTGCCGTTCTGCTGGTACTGGATGGCGTGGATCCCGTTGGGCAGATGCGAGACGGAGGTCGCGGGCCACCAGGTCTGCGCGCCCTGCAGGAAGCCGATGTTGATGTCGCCGGAGTAGTTCGGCGCGGGCTCGAACTGCCAGGTGATGTGCCGGTTGTTCCACTTGTTCGCCAGGGCGGCGCCAACCGGCGCGCCGTTCAGGACGAAGTTGTTGAGCGAGTTGGTCACCAGGTCCAGGTGGAACGGGTCGTCGCGGCACCAGGCGTTGCCGTCCGCGCAACTGTCCGCCACCAGCATGTCGAGCGTCGCGCCGTCGAGGTTGTCGGCGACCCACGAGCCGTTGCGGCAGAACGGCTGGTTCGGCGCGCCGTCGTTGGTTCCGGTGCAGTAGTCGCCGATGGTGACCTTCACCCAGCGGTCGCAGTTGAGTCCGTTGTCGAACATGCCCAGGATGCTCGCCTGCGACGGCGGCACCGGGCGGGTGAACCCGTTGTAGTTGCCCGGGGTGTTGAAGACGTTGAGCGCGACGAAGTTCTGCGTCTCGAGATTCGCCTGCGGCATCCCGCAGCCGCCGTAGGGCTGGCCGAGGCCGTCGAAGTGCGTCGCGTTGCCGGTCACCGGCGCCGGCGTGCCGGAAACGGTCAGGGCGTTCGCCGGGCTCTGGGTCACCAGCACCGCGGCGGCGGCCACCGAGAAGGCGCCAAGCGTGGCGAGGGCGCCGCGGATGGTCAGCTCGCGGCGGGTTCTGATGCGGATCGTCCGGGCACGCAAGGTCTGCTCCTTCGCCACGGTTGGAGATGGGCACGGCGGGTTTGATGGTGACCGCGTGGCGCGGGGAGTGTCAATGTGCTGTGAAACTTACACGCGGGCGCCTGTCCGGCTCGCGGGTTCACGCCTCCTGCGACACCGGCGCCGCCGCGTGGGTTTCGCCGCCGGTGGCGCGCACGCGGGCGATCAGCGCGTCGAAGGACCACGGCCCGGGACCGAGAATCGTGATCAGGAGGAATCCCCAGCAGAACAGCACGGCCAACTCGCCGCCGTTCTGGATCGGCAGCAGCGCGTGGCGCTGGTGCACGTCGAAGTAGGCGTACGCCATCGAGCCCGACACCAGGACGGCGGCCGGACGGGTGGCCAGACCGGCCAGTACGAGCGCTCCGCCGATCAGCTGGATCAGTGCCGCGACGCCGTTGGGCCAGTGCGTGGCGGAGACCTGGTGCACGCCGAAGGTGCCGAACAGGGTGGCCGCCCCGTGGCAGGCGATGAGCAGCCCGAGCACCGCGCGATAGAGCGACGCGGCGTAGCGTTCAACGTGGGTGAGCTGCATGGTTGTCCTCCACATTCCGGCCGGTGGTTTGTCAGTGTGCGTTGAAGGCTGGCATTCGAGATCTTTCAGATGGGACGTGTAGTTGTGTCAGACCTATGCGTCAAGCGCATCGATGTGGCATCAGGTCGAGGACATCGCGTCCCGCACCGACAGGGAGCGGCCATACGTCGAGTGTTGAAAGTCCTGCCGACAAGGCATTCTCGGACACCCGAACCGGCTCGGCGGTCAGCAGCCGACTGCGCGCCGGGACCGCCTCACGGCATCCAACGCGCGCGGAAGTTTCAGACTTAAAACGGGGCCGGCGCGATGTGCGCCAGCCCCGCGTTGTGCGAGCCGAGCGTCACGCGTGTTTTGTCACGGCGTCCACTCGTAGGTGGCGATGCCGTGGCTGGGCAGCGAGTCGCTGAAACGCTGCCCGCCCCAGCCGGTGCTGAACGACTGGGTCGAGCCGGAGGTGTTGTCGACGATCAGGACGATCGAGCCGTTCGGGTTCTGGAAGGCCACGTCGTCGAGGTTCGCGGTGGTGCTTGAGGCGACGCGTTTTGCGCCGGGCAGCACGAACTTGCTGAAGTGTCCGACGGAGTAGTAGCCGGCGTCGTACGTCACGTTTCCGGTGCTCTGGTTGATCGTGACGAGCGGGGTGCACGCATTGCAGCCGCCGGGGATGACCGGGCCGTTGTTCTGGTCCTCGGCGACGTTCCACATCGTGGCGGTGCGTGCCCAGTTGCGGGTGCTCTGGATGAAGGTCTCGATCGCGTTCTGCGGGTCGATGCCGTCCGAGCATTCGGTCTCGTAGTTGTCCTTGTTCGGGAACGCGGACTGCATGGTGGACAGGGTGTTCAGGCCGCCCGCGTAGCAGTGCCATGCGGTGCCGGCCAGGTACTTGCTGGCGTTGGCGTCCTGCATCAGCGGCAGCGCGTAGCTGCTGTACACATTGGTGTTGAAGTCGGTGCCGAGGACCGCGGGGGAGAGGTTGGCCTGCGCCAGCGCGGGGCCGAGGTTGTTGGCGACGAAGCTCGCCTCGTTCTGCTCGGGGAGGTTCATGCCCGGGTACGCGGTGCCATAGGTCGGCTCGTTCTGCGGGGTGATCGCGAAGACCGGGACGCCCTGCGCGGCGTAGGCCTGCAGGAACTTCACGAAGTACTGCGCCAGCGGCCCGTAGCTCGAGGAGAGCAGCGTCGCGCCGTTGTTGAGGTTGTTCATCTGGCCGTTCGACTTCATCCAGCCCGGCGGGCTCCACGGGTTCGCCATGAGCTTGAGGCCCGGGTTGAGGGTGAGCGCCTCCTTCAGGTCCGGGATGATGTAGCCGAGGTCGTGCGCGATCGAGAAGCCTGCGAGCGTCGGGTCGGGCCGCGACCAGGCCTGGTTGGTCTGGCCGTTGCAGCTCCACAACTGGACCAGCGATCCGTTGCCCGTGGCCGCGCCCGACACGTCGAGGCACAGCCCGGACTGCACACCGGTGATCGTGCCGTTGCTGTTGAGCTTCCACTGCTGGTTTGTCTGGCCGTTGCAGGTATAGAGGATGACCTTCGTGCCGTTGGTGGTGCCCTTGCCGTTGGCGTCCAGGCACTTGCCGGCGATTTGCAGCTCGGATGCGCTCGTGTAGGCGAACTGCTCGTTCGCGTTGCCGCCGGTGCAGTCCCAGATGTATACCTGCACGCCGTTCGCCGGGTTGCCGGTGTCGTCCAGACAGCGCCCGGAACCCGCGCCGACCGTCGTGCCGGTGGAGACGCCGAGATTGTCATCGTACGAATACGGCTGTGCGGTGGCCGAGAAGTCGGACGAGCCCATCGGGACCCGCAGCCAGCTCATGCCGATGCCCTGGCTCGGGCTGAACAACGCGTTCATCAGGTTCGTGTGCGCGGTGGCGCTCAGCTTGTCGGACAGCAGCCAGGCCGAGGTGTCCGTCATCGCGGCGCCGAAGCCCACGATGCTTTGGAACGTCTGGGTGTTGTCGACGCTGATGGTTCCCGAGCCGGACCCGCCCGAGAAGCCGAGGTTCGACTGCTGGGTCAGATGCTGGCTCAGGTCCGAGGTGGTCAGCCACTTCTGGACCACCTGATTGGCGGCCGAGGCGGGCGACGCCGGCAGGAGCGCCAGCGAGAGCCCGAGTGTGCCTGCCAGGGCGCCGACCAGGCCGGCGCGGCGCATTGCTCTTGACATCGGTGTCAAGCCTCTCGGTTAGGGGTGCGAGTGTTAGCGCTAACAATGTCGGCTCGGCACGAATGGGGATCTGCGGCGAGGGCGACATGGGATGTCTAGAGGCGCGCGAACCGCATGTCAAGGAAACGTCGGCTGGCGCAGGTTGCGCGCGAGGGCGGATTCGTTGATCGGCCCGAAACGCGATCGGTTTGCCGGGCTGCGCCCGGCGGCCGGGCCGGTGCCGCGAAACTTTCACGGCCCGCGCGGGGGCCGGCAGGCGGAGGTGTCTCATGGGGCTGTCATCTCTGATGGGGCCGTGATCTGCGGTGCGGACGGCGGACGGGTGCGCGCAGCGGCCGTGGATCCGGCGGCGGCCGGGCGGGCGAGTGGTGGGAGCGATTGTGAGAGCGCTCTCAGCTAGGTACGTTGCGGCGGTCGCGCTCGGCGGAAAGCGGTTACGCAACCGTTTTCCCGAGATTTCGACTTCCTTGTTCACCTCTTTGTTCGACAGATGACGCATCGTCAGTTTTCGGCCCGCACGTGTGTCGCGGGCCGCACGGCAGCGGGAAGGAGCGGTGCGCTAGTGAAAACGGACCTGCCGGCCGCCGGCCGGAAGCTCGCCGCGCCGCTGACGATCTACGATGTCGCACGGCACGCGGGGGTGTCGATCGCGTCGGTCTCCCGTGTGCTCAACGGCCACGCCACGCCGCGGCCGGAGACCCGCGACCGGGTGCTGCGCGCCGTGCACGAGCTCGGATTCGTGCCGAACGGCGCGGCGCGGGCGCTGTCCAGCCGGCTGACGCATGTCGTGTCGGTCGTCGTGCGCCGGGGCGGCTCCGAGGCGTCCGACGAACCGGAGTTCGAGGACGAGAGCGAGAACCTGGTCTTCATCGACATGCTCAACCGCGGCGTCGAGGTGGCTGCCCAGCACCGCGGCTACGACCTGCTGCTCAGCTCGGTCGAGGTCAGCGACCACGCGCCCGGCGGCAAGATCGCCAACCTGGCCGCCAAGAGCGACGGGATCATCGTGCACGACCGGGTGCTGTCCGCCTCGGGCATCGTGCGCCTGGCCGACCGGATCCCGGTGGTCACCCTCGCCGCCACGCCGACCCGGGCCAGCGTCAACATCGGCAGCGACAACGTCGGCGGGATGCGCGAGCTGACCCGCCATCTGCTCGAGGCGCACGGCTACCGCAGCGTCGCGTACGTCGCAGGACACCGCGACAGCCCGGACAACATGGCCCGGCTGCGTGCGGTGCGCGAGGTGGCCGCGCAGTTCGGCGTGCCCGTCGCGGCGGGCCCGCGCTGGGCCGGCGGGGAGTACAGCGCGGTCGGCGGCGCGCGGGTGATCCGGCGGGTGCTGCGCGACGGCGAGGCGCCGCCGGGGGTCATCTGCTGCGCGAACGACCTGACCGCCCTCGGGGTGATCCACGAGCTGCGCGAGCGCGGCTACGACGTACCGGGCGACGTCGCCGTCACAGGGTTCGACGACATCCCGGTCGCCCGGCACGTCACGCCACAGCTGACCACCGTCCGACAGCCGATCCAAGACCTGGGAGCGATGGCGTTCGACGTGCTCTATTCGATGATCAAGGGCGACATGCCGGTGGAGCGGCAGATCCTGTTGCCCGTCACGGCCGTATATCGGGCCAGCTGCGGCTGCCCCGCCGAGCCCGCGCCGCCCAGCCGGCGTCAGTTCTCGTAGAAAGGGGGGTATTCGTCATGGTGGCACTGCTCAGACGGCTCGGGTTCTACCTGATCGCGGCCTACGCCGCGATCACGCTGAACTTCTTCCTGCCGCGCATGCTCCCCGGCAACGCGCTGCAAGCGCTGCTCTCGCAGATGCGCAGCTCGCTGATCACGCCGCAGGAGCTCGCCTCGCTGTCCGCGGCGTACGGGCTCGACAGCAAGCAGAGCCTGTTCTCGCAGTACACGACTTACCTCGGGCACACGCTCACCGGCAACCTCGGGGTGTCCACCAGCAAGACCTCGCCGGTCACCACGATCCTTGGCAACGACCTGCCCTGGACGCTCGGCCTGATCGGATCGGCCACACTCGTCGCGTTCGTGCTCGGCACGCTGGTCGGCATCATCGCGGGCTGGAGCCGCAGCGGACTGCTCGACGCGCTGGTGCCCGCGTCAGCGTTCTTCCAGGCGGTGCCCTACTTCATCCTGGCGCTGCTGCTGCAGATCGTGATCGGCTTCGAGCTGCACTGGCTGCCGATCAGCGGCGGCTACCAGACCGGCCGCGACGCGCTCACGCCCGGGTGGAACGGCACGTTCGTCGGCAGCGTCGTGCAGCACGGATTGCTGCCCGCCGCCACGGTCGTGCTCGCCTCGATCGCCGGCTGGATCGTCGGCATGCGCAACATGATGATCACCACGATGGACGAGGACTACGTCCTGGTAGCCGCCGCGAAGGGCCTGCCGCGCTGGCGGGTTGTCGCCGTCGCCGCCCGCAACGCGATCCTGCCGAGCATTTCCAACTTCACCTTGTCGATCAGCCTCGTGGTCACCGGGGCGGTGCTGACCGAGATCGTCTTCTCCTATCCCGGCATGGGCAACGAGATGTTCAACGGGATCGTCAACACCGACTATCCGCTGATGCAGGGAATCCTGCTGGTCGTCACGTTCACCGTGCTCGCGGCGAACTTCCTGGCGGACATCGCCTACGTGCTGCTCGACCCGCGCGCCCGCAGGGAGGCCTGACCCGATGACCGCAACCACCGAACAACTCGCGGCCGACGGCGCGCCCACGCCCGCCGTCGAACCGCCCGCGGTGATCGCGCGCCGGTTCAAGCGCCCACCGGTCAAAGTGATCGTCGGCGCCGTGATCGTCGTGTTCTTCATCCTGCTGGCGATCTTCGGCCCGATCGTCGCGCCGCACGGGGCCGACTGGCAGGCCTCGACGAACGACCCGCTGCCCCAGTCGCCGTCCGCGCACCTGCTGCTCGGCACCGACAACCGGCAGCACGACCTGTTCTCCCAGCTGCTGATCGGCGGCCGCTCGACGCTGCTCATCGCGTTCATCGCGGGACTGATCGCGACCGCGCTCTCGGTACTGATGGGGGTGACCGCCGGCTACGTCGGCGGGATGGTCGACGAGGTGCTCTCCATCCTGGCGAACATCTTCCTCGCGCTGCCCGGCCTGCTGATCCTGATGGTCGTCATGCGGCCGCTGCCCCCGCAGGACACGTCGAACCCGCTGCTGATCGGCGCGGTCGTCGCGTTCACATCGTGGGCGTACGGGGCCAGGGCGCTGCGAGCGCAGACCCTCTCGCTACGCAACCGCGACTACGTGGAGTCCGCCCGGATCATCGGCGAGCGCAAGCCGCGGATCATCGTGTTCGAAATCCTGCCGAACCTGCTGCCGATCCTGGCCTCGTCGTTCATCTTCACGGTGATCTACGGCATGGGCATCTACGTCGCGCTGTGCTTCCTCGGCGTAGTCAACCCGGCCACCGCCTCCTGGGGCACCATGATCGAGAACGCGCAGGCCCAGAGCGCGATGATCGCCAACCAGTGGTGGTGGTACGCGCCACCGGCCCTGTGCGTGGCCTTCGTCGGCATCGGCCTGGCGCTGCTCAACTTCGGCATCGACGAGATCATCAACCCCCGTATCCGGTCGGCCCGATCCGGGCGCACCGGCGTCAAGTTCCGGCTCGGCCTGACCCCCGTGGTGCGACCGACCCCGGTGCGCTCCGTCGAGCGCACCGCCGTGCGAGAGGCCGACTCCGTGGAAGAGAGTGTCCGGTGACCGAGTCCTTCACGCTCGGCGAGCCAGTGCTCGAAGTCAGCGACCTGTGCGTCGACTACGGCCTCGGCGCGAGCGCGGTGCGCGCGGTGACGAACGTGAGCCTGACGCTGCGCCGCGGCGAGGTGCTTGGCCTGGCCGGCGAGAGCGGCTCGGGCAAGTCGACCCTCGCCTACGCGCTGACCCGGCTGCTGCGGGCGCCCGGCGTGATCACCGGTGGCGGGGTGCTGTTCCACTCCCGGCCCGAACGCCGACGGCCTGGTTAGACCGTCGACCTGCTCGGCGCGGACGCGCAGGAGCTGGCCCAGATCCGCTGGTCGGAACTGTCGATGGTGTTCCAGAGCGCGATGCACGCGCTCAACCCGGTGGCCCGGATCGAGAACCAGCTCACCGACGTGCTCAAGCGGCACCGCCGGGAGATGACCGCCGCCGAGCGGCATGAGCGCGCCGTCGAGCTGCTGCGCATGGTGGGCATCACCGCCGACCGGCTGCGCTCGTACCCGCACGAGCTGTCCGGCGGCATGCGTCAACGGGTGATGATCGCGATGGCGCTGGCCCTCGAACCGCAGCTGGTCATCATGGACGAGCCGACCACCGCGCTCGACGTGGTCACCCAGCGCGAGATCATCGAAGAGCTGATGCAGCTGCGCCACCGGCTGGGCTTCGCGGTCATCTTCATCACGCACGACCTCTCGCTG
>CAVQPP010000214.1:0-3247 GCA_963714445.1 uncultured Actinomycetota bacterium | reverse complement strand
CGCCCTCGACCGCCGCGGCCAGGTCCCGCACCGTCGGGTGGTCGAACAATGCGGCCAGTGCAATCTCAGACCCGAACACCAGCCGGATTTGGGAGATCACCTGGGTGGCCAGCAGCGAATGCCCGCCCAGGTCAAAGAAACTGTCCCCGGTCCCCACCTGGTTCATGCCCAGGACCTGGGCCCAGATCCCGGCCAGCAGTTCCTCGGTGGGCGTGGCTGGTGCCACGTATCGGCCGGCCAGGTCGGGGCGGGCACTGCCGGGGGCGGGCAGGGCGGCGCGGTCGAGTTTCCCGTTCTCGGTCAGGGGCAGCGCGGCAAGTTCGGTGAACACTGCCGGGATCATGAACTCCGGCATCTGCTGCCCTAGGACGGCCCGCAGGTCGCTGACCGGTGGGATGCCCGCGGACTGGTCGGCGGGCACCAGCCAGGCCACTAGCCGCCGGTCGCCGCCTTCCCCGTCGGCGGTCACCACCGCGGTGCGGACGCCGGGGTGGGCGGCGAGGGCTGCTTCGACCTCGCCGGGCTCGATCCGGAACCCGCGGATCTTGACCTGGTCATCGGCGCGGCCCAGGAACTCCAGCTGCCCGCTGGGCCGCCACCGGGCCCGGTCGCCGGTGCGGTACAGCCGCGACCCGTCGCCGGCCAGCGGGTCCGCCACGAACCGTTCCGCGGTCAGCCCCGGCCGGCCGGCGTACCCCCGCGCCACCCCGGCACCGCCGATGTGCAGGTCCCCGGCCACCCCCACCGGGACCGGGCCCAGGTGCCGGTCCAGCACATGCACCCGGATGCCGGCGACCGGCGACCCGATCAGCGGCGGCCCGCCGCCAGGGTCAACGACCGCGATGCTGGCGCACACCGTGGCCTCGGTCGGCCCGTAGCCGTTGAGGAGCCGGTGATGCTCCCGCCAGCGCCGTGCCAGGCCAGCGTCCAGCCGCTCCCCGGCCGACACCAGCGTGACCAGGCCCGCCAGCTCACCGGGGGCCAGCACACCCAGCAGCGACGGCGGCAGCGTCGCCACCGCTACCCCCCGGTCGCGGACCAGCCGGGCCAGCGCGGCCGACTCGGCCCGCTCCTCCGGGGTAGCGATCACCAGGACCGCCCCGGCCGCCAGCGTGACACACACCTCCGATACCGCGGCGTCGAAGCTGAACGGGGCGAACGCCAGCACGTTCACGCCGCCGGTGACACCGAACACCGGTCCCTGCGCGACCGTCAGGTTCACCACCCCACCGTGGGTGACCTGCACCCCCTTCGGTGTCCCGGTCGACCCCGAGGTGTACATCACATACGCCAGCTGGCCCGCCGCCGCCGCCGCGCCCGGCGGCGGGACCGGCGGCGCCGCCGCCACCGCCGCGGCGACCACCGGGTCATCCAGCGTGATCACCCGGATCCGGCCCGCGGGCAGCTCCCCGGCCAGGCCCGCGCCCGCCGGGTGCTGGCTGACCAGCACACTGGCGTGGCTGTCGGCCAGCATGAACGCCAGCCGTCCCGGTGGGTACCCCGGATCCAGCGGCAGGTAGGCGGCCCCGGCCTTCCACGCCGCCAGCATCGCCACGACCATGTCCACGCCCCGGTCCAGGCACAGCCCCACCACTGTCTCTGTCCCGGCTCCCGCGCCGCGCAGGTAATGCGCCAGCCGGTTCGCCCGCTCCTCCAGCCCCGCATAGGTCAGCGACACCTCGCCGCAGGTCACCGCCACCGCGTCTGGGCCCACCGCCGCCTGCGCCGCGACCAGCTCATGGATCCCGCCCGCCGCCAGCACCGGCGCCCCGGTGTCATTCCACCGGGCCAGCTGGTCACGTTCCCCGCCCGTCAGCACCGGCAATCCCGACAGCGGCCGGGCCGGGTCCGCGGCGACCGCCGCCAGCAGCACACCCAGGTGCCCGGCCATCCGCTCCGCCGTCGCCGCATCAAACAACGCGGTGCTGTACCGGATCACGCCCGCCAGCCCGCCACCACCGGCGTCCCGCAGCAACACTGACAGGTCAAGTCTCACCGCCCGAGTTCCAGCCAGCACATTCGCCAGCGGCTCGGCCGAGAGCGTGCCAAGACCAAGACCCACGTTTCCGCTGTCGCCAACGGCATGGCGGAAGAACACCTGGAACAGCGGGGTGCGGGACCGGTCCCGGCTGGTGACCAGAGCGTCGACCAGCTGCTCGAACGGCAGATCCTGATGCGCGTAGGCGCCCAGGGCCATCTCCCGCACCCGGCCGACCAGGTCGCCGAATGCGGGGTCACCGGACAAGTCGGTGCGCATGACCAGGGTGTTGACGAAAAACCCGATCAGGTCCTCAGTCTCGGCCCGGTTCCGGCCGGCGACCGCGGTGCCCGCCACGATGTCGTCCTGGCCGCTGTAACGGCCCAACAGCACGCTAACGCCGCGAGCAGCGTCATGAACATCGTCGCGCCGCCGCCGCGGGCCACCACCCGCAACCCCGCCACCGTCTCCGCAGAGACGGCGAACTCCATCACCGCCCCAGCCGTGGACCGCACCGGCGGGCGGGGCCGGTCAGCGGGCAGCTCCAGCACCGGCGCCCCGGCCAGCCGGCCACGCCAGTACGCCAGCTGGCCCGCCAGCACCTCCCCGGCCAGCCACCGCCGCTGCCACACCGCGAAATCGGCGTACTGCACCACCAGCGGCGGCAGCGGATCAGGCTCACCCCGCCCGAACGCCGCATACAGCACACCGAGCTCACGGCGGAAAATCCCCGCCGACCACTCATCAAAGACCACATGATGCACCGACAACGCCAGCACATGATCACCAGCAGCCAGCCGGACCAGCACAGCCCGGATCAGCGGCCCGCCCGCCAGGTCAAACGGCGCCGCCGCGTCCACCGCCACCAGCCCCCGCGCCGCCGCCACCGGATCCAGCTGGCCCGACACATCGGCCACCGGCAGCGGGAACGGCGCCGGCGGGTCGATCACCTGATACGCCACCCCGTCCGGGCCCGCCACCAGCCGGGTCCGCAGCACCTCATGCCGCCCAACCACCGCGCCCAGCGCCGCACCCAAAGCCGCCACATCCAGCTCCCCGCCCAGCCGCACCGGCGACGGCATGCTGTACTCCACCGACCCCGGTTCGAGCTGGTCCAAGAACCACAACCGCTGCTGGCCAAACGACAACGGCAACCGCTGACCGCGGCCCGCAGCCGTCACCGCCGGCACCGCCACCCCCGGCGCTGAGCTGCCGATGACTGTGGCCAGCCCGGCGATGGTGGGCTGGTCGAACAGGTCGGCCAGGGTC
>CAVQPP010000213.1:0-8476 GCA_963714445.1 uncultured Actinomycetota bacterium | reverse complement strand
GCCGACCTGCGCAACGGCTCGCTCACCGCGACGACGGCCGACGGCGGCTACCGCCTGGACGGCGTCAAGTGGCCGGTCAACAACGCCACCCGCGCCAGTCGGCTCACCCTGCTGGCGCGCACCGGGGCTCCCGGCAGCCCGCGCGGCCACAGCCTCTTCGTCGTCGACAAGACTGCCTTGGCACCGGGCGCGCTCCGCAATCTGCCCAAGGCCACGACGCATGGCATCCGTGGCATCGACATCTCAGGCATCGAGTTTGACGGTGCCCGCATCCCGGCCTCGGCATTGATCGGCGCGGAGGGTGCCGGCATCGAGACCGTGCTGCGCGCGCTCCAGCTCACCCGGACGATGTGCGCGGCGCTGTCCCTCGGCGCGGGCGAGCACGCGCTGCGCATCGCGGCGCGGTTCGCGGCGACTCGGGAGATCAAGCGTCGCCCGCTGCTCGAGCGGTCGTATCCGTCCTCGAGCCTGGCCCGGTGCGCCGCGCTGCTCGCCGCTGTCGAGGCGGCGGCGCTGGTCGGTGTCCGGTCCGCGCACTCGCTCACCGACGAGCTCAGCGTCACCTCCGCGATCGTCAAGGCACTGGCTCCGTCCGTGACGGATTCCGTGATCGGAGAGCTGGCCGAGGTGCTGGGCGTGCGCTCGTACCTCGTCGGCGTCCACGAGCACGGCGCGTTCCAGAAGCTGTGGCGTGACCACCAGGTCGCGGCGGTGTTCGACGGCAGCACCCCGGTGAACCGGGCGGCGCTGGCGTTGCAGTTCCCCCGGCTGGTACGCGGCCACGTCCGGCAGAGCGCTGATTCGGCTGGGCTGGCCGAGGCGGTGGCCGTCGGCGTCCGGCCGCGTCCGCTTGATCGCAGTGCCCTGGCATTGAGCTCGCGGCGAGGCTGCTCGGTGGTGCAGGCGCTGTCGTCGGTGCCGCTGGACGACGCGCCGGACGGACTCGCCGAGCACGCCGGGAACCTGCGCGCCGCACTCGACCGGATCACCGCTCTGATGGCCGACGTGCAGCCAGCCGCATTGCCATCGATGGCCGTCTACGAGCTGGCCGCAGCCTACGAACTCTGTTACGCCGGTGCGGCGTGCCTGCACCTGTGGGCTGCCGAAGCCGGACGACACGTCGGCGAACCGTTGTGGGAGGACGGGCTCTGGGTGCGCGCCGCCCTGCGTGCGCTGACCGCCAGAATCGCCGGGATCTTGCGCGTCGCGCGCCCGACCGCCGTCCTCGGAGACGACGCCATCGACCTGCGGTTGGCGGGCCTCGTCGCAGACGCGGCGCTGAACGGCCTTCCGGTCACACCTTTCGGGATCGGGCAGTCGTATGGACACTGACGTGCTCCTCGCAACCGAGACCCCGACCGCCGCGCTCGACGGTGCGCGCCTCGACGCGCTGTTCGGCGATCCGGGCGACGATGCGAACCCGCTCGGCACCGCCGCCGTGCTCGCCGCCGACGAGCGCGCGGAGATGCTCGCCGACGGCGAAAAGCTGCTTGACGGCCTCACGTTCAACGCCGAGTTCGTCCCGGCGCAGCTTGGTGGACGCTTCACCACTGTGCCGCGTCTCGCCGAGGTCCTCAGGACTCTGTTCCGCCACGACCCGAGCCTGGGCGCTGGTTATGGCTTCAGCTCGTTCCTGGCCTCGGTCAACGTCTGGTGCGCCGGCGACGCGGCGCAGCAGCGACGCGCGGCCGACATCCTGCTCGGCGGCGAGCGGATCGCAGTGGCCTTCCACGAACTGGCGCACGGCAACGATTTCGCGCAAGCCGAGTTCGCGGCCCAAGCGGCAGACGACGGCGGCTGGCTGCTGACCGGTCGCAAGGAGACCGTCGCGAACCTGCGTCGTGCCCGCGCCCTCGTGCTGTTCGCCCGGACCGGCGCGGCCTCGGGCAGCCGCAGTCACAGCGAGTTCCTGGTCGACAAGGCTGACCTCCCCGCCGATCGATACCGTGACCTGCCGCGTTTCCCGACCTCGGGGATGCGCGGGCTCGAACTGGGCGGCATGGAGTTCGCCGACTGCCCGATCCCGGGCGAGGCGTTGATCGGCGCGCCGGGACAGGCCATTGAGATCGCGCTACGCGCGTTCCAGGTCACCCGCTCGATGTTCCCGGCAGTCTGCGTCGGCTCGCTGGACACCGGCCTGCGCACGGCGCTCGGCTTCGCACTGAACCGCCACCTCTACGGCGGGACCGTGGCCGACATCCCCTACGTGCGCGCGGCCATCGCAAGGGCGTACGCGGACTTGCTCGCCATCGACGCGTTCTCGGCAGTCGGTGTCAGGGCCCTTCATGTGGTGCCTGAGTCGACCGCCGTCTATGCGTCTGCGGTCAAGTACCTGGCGCCGCGGATGCTCGTCGACGCGTTCGAAGACCTGCGCGCGGTGCTCGGTGCATCCGGTTACTTGCGTCAGGGTCCGTACGCACTGTTCCAGAAGCTCGCCCGGGACGCGGCGCCGATCACGTTCACGCACGCATCGCGCGGCGCGTGCCTGTCGACGATCCTGCCGCAGCTGCCGAGGCTGGCCAGGCGTTCCTGGCTGCGCGACGCCTCGGCCCCGGCGGCCTTGTTCGACCTGGACGCGGACCTGGCCCCACTCGACTTCGGGCGGCTCGAGGTGGGGATGCCCGCCAGCGACGGCATCATGGGCGCACTCACCGAGACCG
This sequence comes from uncultured Actinomycetota bacterium, assembly GCA_963714445.1. Taxonomy (GTDB): domain Bacteria; phylum Actinomycetota; class Actinomycetes; order Streptomycetales; family Catenulisporaceae; genus Actinocrinis. Next base: position 5,816 of record CAVQPP010000213.1, on the reverse strand, counting down.
CCGACTCGTTCGGAACCGCAAACGACGTCCGCACCACTACTGCTACTGCGGACCGCGATCCGCTGAACCGGTTCGTGACCCGCTTCGCCACGGAACTGCGGGCGCTGCGCGACGAGTGCGCCGCGCTCTCGCCCGCCGATCTGACGATGGACGCCTCCCCCGAGGCCTACGCGCTCGCCGCCCGCTACACCGTCGTCCTGGCCGCCGCCTGCGCGCTCGCCGTGTGGCGGGAGGGCGGGCAGCGCTACTCGGAGGCCGGGTTGCTCGGCGTCCTGGACCGGCTGAGCGGCAGGCTCGACGGTGTCAGCGTGCTGACCATGGCCGAGCGCGAGAGCGTCGAGGCGCGGCTGTTCGACGAGGCCGTCACCCGTTTCCATGACCGCAGGCTGTTCGGCCTGGCCGCCCGGCGCATTCCGGGCTGAGAGGGGTTTCCCGTGTCAGAGAACGAATCGACTGTGCACGAGCACGAGCCGACACGACCCGCGCGGACGCCGGAGGGCGTGCGGCAGTGGCTCACCGGAAGGGTGGCCTTCTACCTGAAGATGACCCCTGATGAGGTCGACCCGCGGTTTCCGCTGGCCGACTACGGGCTCGACTCGGTGTACGCGTTCACGCTGTGCGCGGAGATCGAGGACACCCTCGACGTGCCGATCGAGCCGGCGTCGATCTGGGACATCGACACGTTGGCCGAGCTGACCGAGCACGTGATGGGGCTGCTGGCGGCCGAAGCCGCGCGGTGACCCTGGGGCCGCGCGGGGCGGTCGGTGGGCAGAGCGGTGGAGGCAAGGCGGGACGTGGCGGAGCAAGTGAACGGGGATACGGGGACGATGGCGGCAACGACAAGGCTTAGCAGTGAGCTGACGGCGGTTCAGCTCGGCGTCTGGTACGCGCAGCAGCTGGCGCCGGACAGCCCGGCGTACAACACCGGCGGCTACCTGGACATCCACGGACCCTTAGACGCGGGGTTGCTGCTGGCAGCGATCCGGAAAGGCCTCGAGGAGTCGGACGCGAGCCGGCTGCGGTTCAAGGTGGCCGAGGACGGCACGCCGCGTCAATACGCGGGCGACGCCGCCGACCACGCGGTGCGCACGGTCGATCTCAGCTCCCTGTCAGACCCCCACGCGGCGGCGCAGGAGTGGATGCGGGCGGACCTCAACCGTGCGCGCGACCTGACCGGCGAGCCGCTTTCCTCGCACGCGGTGCTCAAGCTCGGTCCGGAGCACCACCTGTGGTACCTGTGCTCGCATCACGCCGTGCTCGACGGAGGCAGCAACGCGTTGTTCGCGGCGCGTGTCGCAGACATCTACAGCGAGCGGGAGCAGGGCCGTGCGGGCGAGAGCGCCGCGCTGGAGTCGGTCTCGGTGCTGATGGAATCCGCGCTCGAATATCAGACCTCGCCGGACCGTGAGCGGGACCGTGAGTACTGGCTCGGACTGCTGGCCGACCGGCCGGAGGCGGATGCGGAGGCGCTGCCGGGCACGGCGCCGGGCGAGGGCGCGGACGTGGGTGTGAGCGGAGGGCCGCAGGTCCGGGCGCGGCTCACGGCCGCCGTCCGGCACATCACCGAGATCGAGCCAGCGGACGCTGGCGGACTGCGGGAGGCCGCGCGGCGGCACCGGGTCAGCTTCGCCGCGATGGCGATCGCGGCCGGCGCGGTCTACCACCATCTCTTGACGGGCTCGCAGGACGTCGTCGTCGGCGTGTCGGTCAACGGCCGGCTGCGCCGGGCCGAGGTCGGCATCCCGGGCATCACGGCGAACGTCATGCCGGTGCGCCTCGCGGTGACGCCCGGCCAGACCGTTAACGAGCTGCTGAGGAGCGCGTCGCACGCCGTCCGCGCGGCGCTGCCACACCAGCGTTACCAGTATGCGGACATCATCAGGGACCTGAAGCTGGTGGGCAGCGGAGCGCTGTGCGACCTGATCGTCAACGTCACGCCGGTAGCCGACCCGATCCAGTTCGGCGCGTGCACCGGCCGGATCACCGGCCTGTCGAGCGGTCCCGCCGAGAGCCTGAAGCTGGAGATGTACAACCGGCTGCCCGACGCGGGGCTGCAACTGGCGGTCGACGTGAACCGGGACGTGCACGGGATCGATGGCGGTGCACGGATCTCGCGCCGGTATCTGCGGGTCCTGCAATGGCTCGCGGCGGCGGACCCGGATGCCCGGGTTGGGTCGGTGGATCTGCTTGAGGGTGCGGAGCGTCGCAGGGTTTTGGTGGAGTGGAATGACACGGCTGTCGAGGTTGGTGTGTCGTCGGTCGTTGAGTTGTTCGCGGGGCAGGTGGCGCGGGTTCCGGATGCCGTCGCGGTGGTCTTCGGCGACGACGAGCTGACGTATCAGGACCTGGATGCGCGGGCGAATCGGCTGGCGTGGGTCCTGCGCGATGCGGGTGTTGGTGCGGAGTCGGTGGTGGCGTTGTGTCTGCCGCGTGGGGTCGAGATGATCGCGGCGATTTTGGCGGTGTGGAAGGCGGGGGCTGCGTATTTGCCGATTGATCCGGGTTTTCCGGTGGATCGGGTCTCGTTCATGTTGGGTGATAGTCGGGCTGCGGTGTTGGTGGGGGCGCGGGATGTGCTGGATGAGTTGCCGGTGCGGCGGATGCGCATGGTGGCGTTGGACGATGCGCGCACGGTAGCGGCTCTGGCGGCTGCGTCGGACGCGGATCCGGGTGTGAGGGTTCTGCCGGGTCAGGTTGCGTATGTGGTGTACACGTCGGGTTCGACGGGTGTGCCGAAGGGTGTTGCGGTCACGCACGGTGGTTTGGCGAATTACGTCGCCTCGGTGCCGCAGCGGGTTGGTTTCGGGGCTGGTCGGTATGTGTTGTTGCAGGCGCAGGTGACGGACCTGGGTAACACGGTGGTGTTCGGGAGCTTGGCGTCGGGTGGGACGTTGCACGTTCTCGGTGCGGATGACGCGGTGGATGCGGCGGCGGTCGCCGATATGATGGGCAGTCAGAGTATTGATTTTGTGAAGGCGGTGCCTTCGCATCTGGCGGCGTTTAGTTCGATGCGGGTCCGGAGTCTGTGTTACCGGGGGGTTCGCTGGTGTTGGGTGGCGAGGCTGCTGATCCTGCGTGGGTTCGTGAGTTGGTGTCGGTTGCTGGGGTGCGTGGGGCTGCGGTGTTCAATCACTACGGTCCGACCGAGACGACCGTGGGTGTCGCCACTGTCCGGCTGGATGCTGAGGTGTTGTCGGCTGGTCGGGTTCCGGTGGGGACTCCGGTGGCGAATACGCGGTTGTTCGTGCTGGATGGTGGGTTGCGGCCGGTGCCGGTGGGTGTGGCGGGGGAGTTGTATGTCTCGGGTGTGCAGTTGGCGCGGGGGTATGTGGGTCGTAGCGGGCTGACGGCGGAGCGGTTTGTGGCGTGTCCGTTTGTTCCGGGGGAGCGGATGTATCGCACGGGGGATCGCGCGCGGTGGAGTGACCAGGGGCTGTTGGAGTTTGTGGGGCGTGTGGATGAGCAGGTGAAGATCCGTGGGTTCCGGGTGGAGCCGGGTGAGGTGCAGGCCGTTGTTGCCGGGCATCCTTTGGTTTCGCAGGCTGCTGTCATCGTTCGAGAAGACGCACCGGGCGATAAGCGTCTCGTCGGCTACCTCGTGCCCGAAGATGCCGAAGGCTATGACGAGGCTGCGGTGCGGGAGTACGCGTCGGCGCGACTGCCGGAGCACATGGTTCCTTCCGCGCTGGTCGTGCTTGATGCGCTTCCGCTGACCAGCAATGGGAAGCTGGATCGCAAAGCACTACCAGCTCCGGACTCCTCGTCCGCGCACGCCGCTGGCTCGCGTGCGCCTTCGAATCCTTATGAGGAGATCCTCTGCGGCGCGTTCGCTGAGGTGCTGGGGCTGGCGTCGGTCGGCGTCGATGACGACTTCTTCGTGCTTGGCGGGCATTCGCTGCTCGCGGTCCGGCTGATCAGCCGGATTCGCGTCGTGACCAAGGGGAATTACACCGCCTTTCAAAACCGTGCAGTGGCTTTTAAACCTCGTCATATGCTTGGGCAGATCCGTTCTCTCGCTAGTGCTCTTCAATTTTAGTCGGAATTATACATTGACGGACAGATGTCTGAGTGCGCTCATCTGGACCTCAAGCCAGACAACATCCTTGTGTTCTGGCGAGACGACGGTGGAACGGATGAGTGTGCTGGGCAGTGGAAGATTACTGACTTCGGTATTTCCGTAGTCCGATCTCGAGAGCCCGGGTCGTGGCCAAACAGAGCGTCGCACAGATCAGCAGCGCCTAGCTCCCGGTGATATCGCAAGAGAGGTATCATCCAGGGAGAGGTCATCTATGCAAGCCCCACGAGGCCCAGGACCTTGGCAGCCGCCGGAGATGCAGGAAGAGGGCCGTGTTACGAAGTCGAGCGATTTGTGGTCGTTCGGTTGCATTCTAGCCACGGTACTAGCTTTCACACTGGGTGGCCCTGAAAAGGTCAGCGAGCTTTACCTGTGTCGCAAGCGCGAGGGCCAGTACGAAAATGATTATTTCTACACAGATGGTCCCGTTGTCAAAAGCGAGGTATTGCAGTGGCTCGACGCACAGGTGGATGCGCATTCCCCTGCACAAAAGCAATGGATCAAGTTGAGCCAAGGTCTCATAGTTGAATTACTGAGCATTGACAAGAATCAGCGCCCTTCTGCGCAAAAAGCACGCAACAGGGTCTCCGAAATACTTCAGATGACTGAAAGTGAAGCTAGTCTGTGGAAGTCGCTAGGAAACAGGTTGCCTCAAAAGCCAAGCTCTGCGCCCGTCTCTGATAGTGAAAGCAACGCCAGCTTCGGCATGGGCGCAAGCCAGGAACTTCCAGAGAAAAGTCTAGAATCAGGTGGACCTAACCCTGATGTACCGCTACGTTCCAAGCCAGAGCGAGGCGCTCATTCAGGCATGCTCCCTGCTGACAATACCCGCGGCCATCGCAAAGTTGTCAGTCAGCATCGTCGTGGGAGGTTGTCTGGTGCTGGCAGGGTTGCCATGGCGAGCGAGAAATCTACAACCGCTGGTACCGCCCCGCAGGCAGATACAGACTTCGAGCCCACAACTACTCGAATTCGTACCTCAGTCTCGTGGCCAGCTCCGGCGGAAGCAACTACATATGCCCGATTGGAAACGCCGCCAAAAACAACCCAAGTTCGTCTATCTCCAGACGGCCAGATTGCAGCATTTCTCAGCCCTGATCGCGCGGGCCTGCCTGCGCGCCCTGGGCGTGCCGCAGGCCGCTGACGACGCCGCGCTGCGGGACGCGGCCGCAGGGTTCCAGCCGCTGAGCAGCCGGTGCAGGCCATCGGGACCGTGGGCGGCGTGACGTTCGTGGACGACAGCCTGTCCACCAATGTGCTGCCCACGCTGGCGGCGCTGGACGCGTTCCCCGGCCGCCGGGTGGCCCTGATCGCCGGCGGCCAGGACCGCGGGATCGACTACGCGCCGCTGGCCGCCGGGCTGGCGGACCGCCCGGCGCCCACCCTCGTGCTGACCGTGCCGGACAGCGGCCCCCGCATCGCGGCCGCGATCGACGCGGCGCACCCCGGCAAGGCCGAGGTGGTGTCCTGCCCGGACCTGGACGCTGCCGTGCAGCGGGGCTTCGCCTGGGCCCGCCCGGACGGCGTGGTGCTGCTCTCCCCGGCCGCGCCGAGCTTCGGCCAGTTCCGCGACTACCGGGACCGCGGCGACGCGTTCGCCCGGGCCATGCGCGCCTGCCCCGCCAGGTAATCCCGGTGCCCAGCGCCGACTATTGAACGCCCTGCCGCCAGGCCCTGCTCCGCGACCTCGCCGCGGTGGTCGGCGGCCCGCACGTGCTGACCGGCGACGCCACTGCGGGCC
>CAVQPP010000212.1:0-14724 GCA_963714445.1 uncultured Actinomycetota bacterium | reverse complement strand
CGAGCCTCGCCGGGACGACGTCAGACCAGACCAGGACCGCGGACCTCCCTCACTCCGCGCACGTCCCAGAGAGGCTTCAACCATGGACAGCTCGACGACGAGCACCCAGGCGCCGCGCCTGAGCCGAGGCGCCCGTGCGGCCGCCGCCGGAACCGCACTGTGCGCTGTCGCCGCCCTCGCGGCCTGCAGTTCCTCCTCAAGCGGCGCCTCCACCGGTTCCGGCGGCGGCTCGGGATCGGGTTCCGCGGTTGGCGTGTCGCTAATTCTCAAGACATTGACGAATCCGTACTTCGTGAGCATGGAGAACGACGCCAAGACGGCCGCGGCCAAGGACAACGTGAGCCTGACCGTCGCGGCCGGCACCAAGGACGGCGACACGCAGAGCCAGATCACCGCCATCGACAACGCGATCGCCCGCGGCGACAAGGGCATCCTGATCACCACCAACGGCGACGCCGTCAACGCCGCGCTCAACCAGGCCAAGCAGGCCGGGCTGTTCGTCATCGCGCTGGACACCGCGCCGAACCCGCCGAGCGTCGCGGACATCACCTACGCCACCGACAACACTCAGGCCGGGAAGCTCGACGGCCAGTACGCGGCCGCCGCCCTCGGCGGGAAGCCGGCCGTGATCGCCATGCTCGACCTCTTCAACAACCAGGTCGTCTCGGTCGACATCGACCGCGACCACGGCTTCCTCGAAGGCATGGGCATCAACCCGGGCAGCACCACCGAGAACGGACAGGAAGCCAAGACCGGCTCGTACACCGGCGGCTCGTACACCATCGCCTGCCACCAGCCGACGCAGGGCGCGATCGACGGCGGCCGTACCGCGATGGAGAACTGCCTGTCCGCCAACCCGAACATCAACGTCGCCTACGCGATCAACGAGCCGGCCGCCGAGGGCGCGTACAACGCGCTGAAAGCCGCGGGCAAGCAGAGCCAGGTCGCGGTCTACGCCATCGACGGCAGCTGCTCCGGCCTGAAGTTCGTGACCAGCGGCGAGTTCACCGCCGACGCCGTGCAGTACCCCGGCAAGATGGCCGCGCTCGGCGTGGACTCGATCGCCAAGCTGGCCCGCGGCGGCTCGAAGCCGGGCGTGACGCAGGGCAAGGACTTCTTCGACACCGGCACCGCGCTGGTCGCGACCAAGAGCCTGTCCGGCGTGACCATCCAGTCGCCGACCGACGCCGCGTCAGCCTGCTGGGGCGGCTGACGCCCGAGCCCCTGACCGGGGGGCACCGCGAGCCGGGTGTGCCGGCGCGTACCGCACTGCGCGCCGGGACACCCGAATCACTCGGTTCGGTCAGCCGACCTGCATCCATACCGCAACGACAGTGCTCCGCTGGTCACCATCGAAGGGGATCGCCGTGACCATCTCGCTAGACGGCCAGGCCGCACCGGCCACGGCCGAAGACTTCCTCAACCGGCCGCCGACCGTCGGCCAACGCGTCCACTCGGTGCTGCACAGGCAGCCCGCCCTGAGCCCGGCCATCGTGCTGATTCTCGCGGCTGTCGCGTTCGGCCTGCTCAACTCGCGCTTCTACCACCTGCAGAACCTCTCCCTCGTAGCGCAGCAGGTCGCCGTGGTCGGCTCGCTCGCGGCCGGGCAGACGCTGGTCATCCTCACCGCGGGCATCGACCTGTCGATCGGCGCGGTGATGGTGCTCTCCTCGCTGGTCATGTCGAAGCTCGTCTACGACCAGCACGTGCCCGGTGTGCTCGCGCTGATCGCCGGCGCACTGCATCGCAGTGCTCGCACAAGCCGTCAACGGCCTGCTGGTGACCAGGATCAAGCTGCCGCCGTTCATCGTCACCCTGGGCACCCTGAGCGTCTTCACCGCGATCACGCTCATCTACGCCAAGGGCCAGACGGTCACGCTCCAGCCCGGCGCGTTCCTGCTGTGGACCGGCGAGACGGTCTCGCTCGGCGCGCTGCACCTGACCTACGGCGTGCTGCTGATGATCGGCCTCTACATCGTGATCGGTTTCGCGTTGCGATACACCGCCTGGGGACGCCACCTGTACTCGGTCGGCGACGACGCGGAAGCCTCACGGCTGGCCGGCATCGGCGTCGGCCGGGTGTTGCTGAGCGCTTACATGGTCGCCGGGCTCGCCATCGCGGTGGCCGCATGGATCCTGATCGGCCGGGTCGGCGGCGGCGACCCGAACAGCGGCCTGAACGCCAACCTCGAGTCGATCACCGCCGTGGTCATCGGCGGTACCAGCCTGTTCGGCGGCCGCGGCGTGGTGGCCGGCTCGCTGATCGGCGCACTGATCGTGCAGGTCTTCGACAACGGACTCGCACTGGCCGGGCTCGACCCCAACTACCAGGTGCTCGCGGTCGGCCTGCTGGTGATCGCCGCCGTTTCCGTCGACCAGTGGATCCGGAGCGTGAAGGCATGAGCGCGGACACCCTTCCCGTCCTCGAGGCCAGGGGCCTGGTCAAGCTGTTCGGGCGCGTCGTCGGGCTCGACGACGTGGACCTGACGCTGTATCCCGGCGAGGTGCTGGCCGTCATCGGCGACAACGGAGCCGGCAAGTCCACGCTGATCAAGTGCCTGTCCGGCGCGCTGGTCCCGGACAAGGGCACCATCCGCGTCGGCGACACCGAGGTGCACTTCCGGCGGCCGCAGGACGCCCGGGACGCCGGGATCGAGACCGTATATCAGACGCTTGCGGTCGCGCCCGCGCTCGACATCGCGAGCAACCTGTACCTGGCGCGGGAGGTGCGCCGCAAAGGCCCGCTCGGCTCGGTGCTGCGGATGCTGGACACCGGCGAGATGAAGCGGCGCTCCGCCGAGCACATCAAGCGCCTGGGTATCAGCACCCTGCAGAATATCGGCCAAGCGGTCGAAACGCTCTCCGGCGGCCAGCGCCAGGCGGTCGCGGTCGCCCGCGCGGGCGCGTTCGGCAGCAAGGTCGTCATCCTCGACGAGCCGACCGCCGCACTCGGCGTGCGGGAGACCGGCCAGGTGCTCAAACTGATCCGCGAACTGCGCGACAACGGGCTCGCGATCATCCTGATCAGCCACAACATGCCGAACGTCTTCGAGGTCGCCGACCGCATCCACATCCAGCGCCTCGGCGCCCGCGCGGGCGTCATCACCCCGAAGTCGCACACGATGGAGGAGGCGGTCGCCATCATGACCGGCGCGAAGAAGCTCCCCCGGCCACCGGCTGACACCGAATCACGGGACACCGACGACATGGCCCTCGCGACGACCGGCTCAGACGACGTATATCCGTCGAACAGCTACCTGATCGGTGACGACCACCTCGGCTCCGAGCCGGTCGTCACCGTCGCCTTGGCAGACGGCGCCGCCCGCGTCGCCGTCGCGCGGCGCGGTGCCACCCTGCTGCGCTGGCAGGTCGATCGGCTCGGCACGCCGTTCGACCTGACCGACGGCTACCGCGACGAACCCGAGGTGCTCGCCCAGGACGGCGTGCGCAACGGCATACTCGCGCCGTTCCCGAACCGCGTCGCCGACGCCCGGTACACGTTCGCAGACCACGAATACGACCTGCTGCCCGGCCGCACCGCACCCCGGTTGGTCTACCACGGCTTCGCGCGAGAGCTCCCCTTCGATCTCGCCGAAGCCGTGGTTTCCGGGAACACCGCCGACCTGACGTTCACCGGGCGGATCGAGCCGGGCCGGCACCCCGGCTACCCCTTCTCGCTCGACCTCGCCGTCACCTACGCGGTCACGGCGAACGAGCTTTCGATCACCATCCGCGCGACGAACACCGGCGAGTCGACGGCCCCTTACACGGCCGGCTGGCACCCGTACTTCCGACTGCCCGGAACCCTCGACGACTGGACGCTTCAGATCCCCGCGCGCACCCTCGTCCGCACCGATGACGCGCTGATCCCGCTCGACGGCACCGCTGCGTACCAACCGCTCGACGACAACCCCTCGATGGACTTCCGCCGACCGCGCGGCCTGCGCGGACACGTCACCGACGCCTGCTTCACCGATCTCGCCTTCACCCGCGGCCGCCGAGCGGAAACGGTGCTGCGCAACACGCGGACCGGCGACGAACTGCGCGTCTGGCAGCTCGCCGGATCAATGCACGTCTTTACCGGCGACACCCTCGCGCGAGGCCGGCGCCGCAGCATCGCGCTGGAACCGGTCGAGGCCATCACCAACGCCTTCAACCGCGCCGACTGCGCCGCCGCACTACGTCTCGCTCCCGGCGAGACCCGCACCTTCCGCTTCGGCGTCCGCTACCTGTCAGGCCGGTGACACAGTAATCGGCCGAGCTCGGCAAGTGCGGCCTGGATGCGTTGCGGGCAGTGCGCGCTCGTATAGCCCAGGCGCCCCGGATCGGTGTAGCCGCGTGGTGTCATCTCTATCAGCAGCAGCAAATGGTGTCGACACGGTTTTCGACACCATTTCGGCGTTTGCGCTGGTGGAGGAGCGTGCGCGTTGCGAACGCGGTTTTTCGAATCGGCTGTGGGATTTGAGCACGATTCGACAACGCCGCATGGTTCGCCCCACGCGTACGGCAGAGTCCTTACTCATGCCTGCTCGCCGCCGCGACCACCGTGACCTGACCGCCGCCATCGGCCGCTTACGAACCGAACCGCGCGAGCAGCAGCGCGAGATCCAACGCCTGCGCATGGAGAACAACATCCTGCGCGAGGCCGCGGAACCGCTGATCCATCACGCTCCCGCGCGCGAGCGCTTCGCGTTCATCCACCGCCTCCGCGCCCGGTTCGGCATCCGCAGGCTACGCCGATCCCTCGTGACCGACCACAGCAACCACCACGCCCGGGTCAGGGCGCAGATACGCCGCCGCGAGCGTGGGATCGACGAACAGGAACCGCTCGCACGGATCGTACAGATCCACACCCGTATCCTAGCGTGATCAAAACCAGTCAAGAGCCCCGGGAAGGCTGAAAATCGACGTACATCTCACGCGATTGCGGGACCCAGCAGGGTCTCATCCGTGCCCCATCGGCGGGCACTGACTCACTCGGCGACGCAGAACCGCAGGTCAAAGCGTGGCGCGTGGGACTCGGACCCACAACCTTGCGCGATCCTGCTGGTTAATTAAGGTTCGATCGGCAGAACCGACACCCCGGCCGCGCCCAGAAGTCGATTTTAGTGAGTATTTGGTGGTATGGGCGCCTCCCTGGCCGGTGCTGAAGCCTCTCGGCGCACCGAACCTTAATTAACCAGCAGGATCTTCCAGGCACCGGTGGGCGATCGAGCGCACGGCGTCGTGGCTGTCCGGCTACAGGTAGTTCCTGAACCCCCGCTATGAACGCGGCCCCGACAACGACCTGGGCTTTCTCACCTTGGCCGCCGCGATCTGCTGCTACGAGCACTTCGCCCGACGCACCGTCTAGGACACCGTCTATGCGGCTGACGCCGCGAGCCCGGCCGCCAATCCGCGCACACCCTTAGTTCATCCGTCTGGCACGCTCGGCGCTGGTCGCGGCTCGCGGTCACTCGGACGAGAGCTGGAACACGGTCGTGTGCTCGTACGTCTCGCCGGGTCGCAGGACCGTGCTGGGGAAGTTCGGGTGGTTCGGGGCGTCGGGATAGTGCTGCGTTTCCAGCGCGAAGCCGTAGCTCTGCCGGTAGGCCGTGTCGCCGGTGCCGATCAGGGTGCCGGTGAGGAAGTTGCCGCTGTAGAACTGGATCCCCGGCTGCGTGGTCCATACCGTCAGGGTTCTGCCGCTGTGCGTGTCCACCGCGCGGGCCGCCAGCGCGAGCGCGCCGCCGCCGCGCTCGTCCACGACCCAGTTGACGTCGTAGCCCTGACCGATCAGCAATTGCGGGTCGGCGGCGGCGATACGCGCGCCTATCGCGGTCGGGCGGGTGAAGTCGAGCGGCGTCCCGGCGACTGGGAGGATCGCGCCCGTCGGGATCTGCGTGGCGTCCACCGGCGTGTAGTGGCTCGCGTTCAGGTACAACTGCTGGCCGTACACCGCGCCGGAGGACTCCCCGGCCAGGTTCCAGTAGCTGTGGTTGGTCAGGTTGACCACGGTCGGCTTGTCGGTAGTCGCGTGGAACTTCAGGGCCAGCCGTCCGGCGTTGTCGAGCGTGTACGTGGCCTCGGTGGTGAGCGTGCCGGGGAATCCCATCTCGCCGTCCGGGCTGACATACTCCAGGCGCAGGCTGACCGAGTCGGCGCCGGATTCGGTCGACGGCGTCCAGATCTTCTTGTCGAAGCCGATCGTCCCGCCATGCAGGGCGTTGCCGTTGTTGTTGACCGGAATCTGGTACGTGACGCCGTCGAGGGTGAACATGCCCTTCGCGATCCGGTTGGCGTATCGCCCGATCAGTGCGCCGAAGTACACGCCGCCGCCCGCGGCGGGGCTGTTGTGCGCCACGTAGTCGGCCAGGGTGGGGAATCCGAGCACGAGGTTGACCGGGCGGCCGTGCGCCTCCGGGACGTACACGGACTGCACGATCCCGCCGTACGTCAGGATTCTGACCGTCAGGCCGTGCGCGTTCTGCAGGGTGTAGCGGAACACCGGCGCGCCGTCGAAGTGGCCGAACAGCTCCTCGGTGATCGTGGGCCGGCGGTCGTGCGCGGCCGTGGCCGCGTGGGCCGCGGCAGGAAGGGCGCCGGTGGCGGCGACGGCCGTGGCCGCCGCGGCGGTGAGGGCTTCGCGTCTGGAAAGGGGGCTCATCGTCGCATCCTCGGTGGGTCGGTCATGCGTCGATGCGGTACTCGGCGTGCACCAGCTCCAGCAGTTCGGCCACCGACGTGTCGGCCGAGCGCCGATCGAAGGTGATCTCCCCGTGCTGCAACAGGTTCACCCGATCGCAGACATCGACGATCTGGCTGTAGTTGTGCGCGATCAGGATGATCGCCAGGTCACCGCGCTCCTTGAGCCGCCTTAGCAGCCGCAGGATCTGCGTTCCCTCGCGGGCGCCCATCGCGGCCAGCGGCTCGTCGAGCAGCAGCAGCTTCGCCTCGGAGTGCACCGAGCGGGCGACCGCGATGGCCTGCCGCTGTCCGCCGGACAGCTGCCCGACCTCGGCGGTGACCGAGGGGATCTCGATGCCGACCGCGTCCAGCGCCTCGCGGGCGCGCCGGCGCATCTCCCGGCGCTTGAGCAGTGGCAGCGGACGGTGTGTCAGCTCTTTGTTCAGGTGCAGGTTCAGGTAGACCGGCAGGCCGTCGATCAGCGCGAGGTCCTGGTAGACCGTCTCGACGCCGAGCGACCGGGCGTGCGCGACCGAGCGCAGCCGCACCTCCTGGCCCTCGATCAGGATCCGGCCCGAGTCCGGGCGGTGGAAGCCGGTGAGGATCTTGATCAGGGTGGACTTGCCCGCGCCGTTGTCCCCGATCAGCCCGAGGATCTCGCCGCGGCGCACGTACAGACTGATGTCGCGCAGCGCGGTCACCGGGCCGAAGCGTTTGGCGACGTGTTCGACCCGGACGACCTCGGCGCCGGTCCCGTCGTCGGTCATCGCAACACCTTCCTGCGCAGGGACGCCAGGTACGTGTTCAACAGCATCGCGACGACCACGGCGATGCCGATCACCACGTCGAACGCATACGCGTTGACGCCGATCAGGTTGAACCCGTCGTTGATCACGCCGAGCAGCAGCGCGCCGAACAGCGCCCCGACCACGGTGCCCGATCCGCCGAGCAGCGCCGTGCCGCCGATGACCGCCGAGGCCACCGCCATGAACATGGTGGTGTTGCCGCCGCTGGTCGGGTCGAAGGAGCCGACGCGCACCTGGTCCATGATCCCGGTGAAGCCGGCCAGCAGGCTGGTGATCAGGAAGGTCGCCACCTTGACCCGGCCGACCTTGATTCCGGACTCCGCGGCGCTGAGCGGGTTGCCGCCGGCGGCCTGCATGTAGACGCCATACCGGGTCGCGGTGAGGGCGATCTGGAGCAGCACCACGATGGCCAGCGCCCAGACCAGCTCCGACCAGCGCCAGCCGCCGATCACCTGTTGCAGCCCGCCGCCGATCGGCGGGTGCACCGGCTCGCCGCGGGACTGGATGTACGACATGCCCTCCAGGAAGAAGCCCATGCCGAGCGTGGTGATGAAGGACGAGAGGTTGAACAGCACCCGGATCAGTCCGTTGACGAGGCCGACCCCGGCCGCGACGGCGAGCGCGCCGATCAGCGCGAGCGGGACGGTGGCGCCGGCGTCGTAGAAAGAGGTGAAGGCGAACGGCGTGAAGGTGTACACGAAGCCCGCCGACAGGTCGATCTCGCCGCAGATCAGCAGCAGCGCCTCCGCGCCGCCGATGATCGCCCAGGGCGCGAAGTACTGCATGACGATGTGGTAGTTGTTCGTGGTGTTGAACCCGTGGGATCCGGCCACGCTGAAATAGATCACGGCGGCGATCGTCACCAGGACGATGCTCAGCTCCCTGCGCCGCACCAGGAAACCGAGCGCTGTCACGCTGGATCCGCGTGTGCCGCCGGTCCGCGCGGCCGGCGCGGCAGCCGTCTCGGCCACCGCGGCGTCTGGATCCGTCTCGGCGTCGGGCATGTCCGCCTCGCTCCTACAGCTGCACCGTGGTGGCCGGCGGCAGCGTGATCGACTTGGGCATCGGGATCAGGGCCTTGTTCGTGCCGCCCTCGAACCTCGCGCCGGCCGAGGTGTACGGGGCGACGTTGTCCTTCGTCACGAAGGTCAGGCCGGTGTCGGTCTGCGGCGGGAAGACCAGCGTGCCGGAGAGGCGGTACAGGTAGAGATACAGGACACTGAGGAAGCCCTGCAGGTACGCGGACTGGTCGATGGTGAAGTCGAGCGCGCCGCTCTTGACGCCGTTGATCGTGTCGGTCAGCGTGTCGAAGCCGCCCGCGTGCACCTTCCCGGCGATGCCCTGCTTTCCGATCATCTGCGCGATCGAGGCGGTGCTGCCCGCGTCGACGGCGTATAGGCCCTTGGCGTCCTGAGCACCCTGATAGGCGGACTCCATCGCGGACAGCTCGCCGGCCTGGTCCGCGCCGGTGTCGACGCTCTGCACGGTCACCCCGGGCGCCGCCTTGGCGAGCGCGGACTTGATCCCGTCGAGCCGGGGCTGGACGTTGTTGCCACCCGGCTGGGAGATGCCGACCAGGATCTTGCCCGAGGTCACGCTCTGCGCGATGCGCTGCCCCATCAGCACCCCGGACTGGTAGAGGTCCTGGCCGACGTAGGCGAGCGGGTAGTTGTCCGGCGCGGTGGCGTTGTACGCGACCACCGGGATTCCGGCGGCCAGCGCCGATTTCGTCGGCCCGACGAAGGCGCTGGAGTCGGTGAGCGCCACCGCGATCCCGTCCGCGCCGCCGCTGACGGCCGTCTCGAACGCGCTGACCATCTCGGAGACGACCCCGTGCTCCGAGCCGGTCCACTGCGGCGTGTTGATGCCGAGCAGCACGGCGGCGTCTTCGAGCCCGTAGCGGGTCGGCACGAAGAACGAGTTCGTCGTCACATGGTTGACGAACACGAACTTCCACTTCGGCGTGCTCGCGAAGTTTCCCGTCCCGGACGAGCCGGAGGCATTGTGCCCGCTGGTGCACGCGGCCAACAGCGAGGCGGTCGCCGCCGCGCCGCCGCCCGCCAGCAGTTGTTTGAGAAGGCCGCGCCGCGACGCGCCCCCGATCGGTTCCTCAGCCGCGGCGGCCCGGTTTATGTTAGCGCTAACATTCTGCTCAGCACTGTCAGGCACGTGTTCGATCACCATCGATTCTCACATCCCGCTAGACAGCCGAACGCGGACAGATCCGCGCAGCGTGGGCATAGCCAGTCCGCCAGCATCATTCGCCCGATGCGCGGCGGACGTCAAGGGGTCCACCGCAAAGGTCAGCTCGCGGCCCGCGCCGCAGGGTGCTGCGTTCGACGGCCGCGCGACGACGCATTCCGTTGCGATCAGCCGGAATACGCGGGCCTGATGCACCGTCAGCCGGGCCGGGTGATCTCGGCGGATGCCGTGTCCCACGACGGTCTTCAGCCAACGCAGCATGAGGCGGTACCCACAACGCCGAGGCCGTAGCCGACATCACCGCCCGACGCGACCTGAACCCCGGCCCGGCGGCCCCGCTCCACCCCCGCACCGTCAAAACGCCACAACTCCTACCGCGTCAAACGCCCCAGCGATACCGGCACCCGCCGCACCGAACCGGCGACCATCGACCTCGTCAACCTCAAACCCCTGACCCAGCCGGAGCCACTGCCACGGCGATCGAAACTGCAGCTCACCGCGTGACCAACTTAGGCTAAGTGGCATTGCGGCTTGGGTGCGCGTTCCGGCGATCGTCGTGACCGCCTTGGTCCTCGCTGCCGGCGTGGCCGCGTTGCTCGCCGGTTCATCGTGGCAATGGTCCGTCGGCGTCGCCATGTACACCGCCGCGAACCTGTGGTTGATAATGCTGCTGATGAGCAGCGATGTGGCGAATGGTGTCGGCAGGCGTGACGTCTCGCGGCCTGCGCGCCGCGATGGGGTAGCCGGGCCGAGGTCTTCCGCTGTCGTGCGTATCCTCCGGGCGAGCCGACGAAGCGGGTGGCGCGTGGCCGGAAGGCGCGTGAGGGGTCTGAAACTTGCGGCGAGTTGGTAAATGATCGGGTTTCCCGGCGTGCCGGGGTAACACCCGATCATCTGATCCACCATGGAACGCCGTGTGGCTCATCGAGCCGGTGCCCGGACGCATCACGCCGGAGGTCGTCGGACATGCGCGTGTCGCCTCGTCGTCCGGCCGGCGGCCGCTGGTCCTCCGAGGAGTCTGTGCGCGGACTTGGTGACTTCACAGTCCCGCCGTTCAACGTTGTTTGCGCGATTTCGCTTTCTTGACAGCGCACCGAGCCTGCGGCAGCGTCTGCGTTCCGAATCATCTCGGATATCCGTCACGGACCCAGCACCTGGCACAGGAGGGCTCGAAAACGTGAGCGGCATATCGGGCTGATATCCGGAATCAGCAGATCGAGTTTCGACTTCTCTGCGTCTGTTGTGAGCGATAACAAGGAGATTCGATGCGTACGTCGTTGAAACGGGCGCCCGTCGGGGCGGCGCTGGCGCTGGTCATGGCCGGCACCGGTCTGGGCAGCGCCGCCCAGGCCCGGACCACCGGAGCGGGCGCTGCGGATGCGTCTGGGGCTGCCGCGGCTGCCGTCGCCGGTCCGGCGCTCACGGTGGACCCCACCGCCGCGCAGCACCCCATCAGCCCCGACATCTACGGCCTGAACTTCGCGAACGAGGCGCTGGCCAAGGAACTGCGCCTGCCCGTCGACCGCTGGGGCGGCAACGCCACGACGCGTTACAACTACCTGACCGACTCGTACAACGCCGGTTCCGACTGGTACTTCGAGAACCTGCACTACAACAACCCCACCGCGGCTCTGCCGGACGGTTCGCAGGTCGACAACTTCGTGGACCAGAACATCCGCACCGGCACCAAGAGCCTGCTGACCGTGCCGCTGATCGGTTGGACCGCGTCCGGCCGCAACGACAACTGCGGCTTCAGCGTCACTAAGTACGGCGCTCAGCAGAATACCGACGTGTGGCGGCCCGACTGCGGCAACGGTACGAAGCCGGATGGCACCACGCTGGTCACCGGCAACGACCCGGCCGACACGAGCGTCCCCATCGGTCCGGACTTCACCCAGGGCTGGGTCACCTACCTCAAGCAGAAGTACGGCGCGGCCAGCGCCGGTGGGGTCAGCTACTACGACCTCGACAACGAGCCCCAGCTGTGGCGGTGGACGCACCGGGACGTGCACCCCGCCGAGGTCGGCTGGAACGAGATGCGCGACGACACGTACGCCACGGCCGCCGCGCTCAAGCAGGCCGACCCGACCGCCAAGACCCTGGGGCCGGCCGAATGGGGTTACCCGGCGCTGACCTACACCGGGGGCGGTGGCTGCCCCGGCGGTTGCAGCCAGAGCTTCGCGCAGTGGTACCTGCAGCAGATGGCCGCCTATGAGCAGCAGCACGGCACGCGCATCCTGGACTACTTCGACATTCACCTCTACCCCCAGGAAAACCTGAACGGGGACCCCGGCGACGCGGCCATGCAGGCCCTGCGGCTGCGCTCCACCCGCCAACTGTGGGACCCGACTTACGTCGACGAGAGCTGGCTCAATCAGCCTCTTGACTTCATCCCGCGCCTCAAGTCGCTGATCGCGCAGAACTACCCCGGCACCAAGACCGCGATCTCCGAGTACGGCTGGGGAGCGTACGACAGCATGAACGGCGGCCTGGCCGAGGGCGACATCCTCGGCATCTTCGGGCGCGAGGGGCTGGACATGGCCACCCTCTGGGGGACGCTGAACTCCACCGACCCGGCGGCGTACGCGTTCCGGATGTACCGCAACTACGACGGGCAGGGCGGCTCGTTCGGCGACGTCTCCGTACAGGCGTCCAGCCAGGACCAGGGCACGCTGGCGGTGTCGGGTCGAACGGCGCGCTCGCAAGATCCGCGCGCGCTTGATCACCTCGCCCTGTCCGAAGGCGGGCACGGACGCGGCGGCCGGCGCCGCTTCCTGCTGGGCGAGGGCGGGCCCGAGCCATCGCCCGGTCGTAGCGCAAACCACGCCGACGAGTACGGCGCGGCGGTTGAAGCTCTGCATGGGTGTGGGCTCGGAAGGGCGGCGATGGCGCTTGACCTATCGCGCCGACGCGGTCGAAACGAGGGATTAAAATTACACCGTGGCTGTGTAGATTGCTGTGTTTGTGGAGGATTTGTAAGAAGTGCAGATATGTGGTGTTCCAAATCGTGGCTGAGGGGGAAAATTGGATTTTGAATTATCAATTTCCAAAAGGATCCTGCAAGAACATAAGTCACGTGATTCGCTCACATGATGCCAATTTCAGATGCCAACGAGTGCTGGGTACAAGTTCGCAAGACCCAAATTCTTTTAATGATGGCAATACTTGACTCATATAGACGTTTCTCAGGATTTGAGGAACAACCTGGAAATCTAGATCTACTCACGTGATGAAGTCACCCTCTTCTGGAGCAAGATTGAGGGTGCTAGAAAGCATGTGGAAAGGCATGCAGCCGGCAAACTTCTACATTAAGCTCGGGATCATTACAGAAGTTGCTGCACAACTAGCAACAACTCATCCCTTGCATATGCAGCGCAGTCGGAACACCAATCGAATGGTGGTATCAGTCAGCAACCAAAGAGAAGGTCCCTTTGTGCGTCGGGGGAATGTCTCCGTAGCCAACGCTCGGCTATCAAGCCGACTGAAAAATACTCTGAATCAGTTATGGAGATTCGCATAAGCAGTAAGAAGCAGATCTTATGGTCGGTCCATCTTGAAAACTGTGATGAGTAACTTGGAGCTCGGACGGGAAATATGGAAAGCTTGTTAGAAGTTATGGGACTGATTGTGGGTTGTCTGTTTGTTTCGAGGGGATCCAGTCCTCATCTCAATATCAAGCAGGGGTCCACGGAGGAGTGTGTGGGACGATGAGTAATTGTTGGAATGCTGCAGGGATCAATTGAGAAGGCTGACAGCAAGGCTTGCTTTTGAGATTCAGGGACTTTCTTTCAATATCAAACCTAACCTTAAGATAAGCCGATGTACGGAAGCCAACTGTCCTCTATCTCCGCTTCCAACCGTCAGGGACCGGCCCCGCTTACGTAGTCTTCATCACCTTAGTAGTGCCCCAGATATCACTGACCAAGTAATATCAAAGATATCAAAGTGAGAGGAATAGAGTTATGGTCATGCAAATATCAGCCCAGATATCCTCTGCATTCTGATATCTGATACGGCTTTCTCCTATATCATCCACACGTGGGTTATGAAGCTCGTTCACTCGCTATCTCCAGGTCCTGCCTTTCCTCACCGCCTATGCGTTCCTCCAGGATGCCTCGATTGCAGCCAAGAAGCGATCTCTCCACGAGGTCCAGCAACCAGCCATCAGCACCACCACTATCGATCCGCATCTCCAATGCAGCATCCATGCATCACGGCCGGTCTCCCACAGGAGGCTACCACCTTATGTGCATACTAGACAGTAGTGGGCCCGCGGTACCCGGACATCAGTTGCACCGTTGGACTCAGCTTTCAAATCAACCTGCCTCCATCATGGATTCATGACTCTATGACTACCAGAACAGCTCTAGCCCGCCTAGTCTGACTCTCCACTGCCCGCCCTTAACAGCAGTTATGCTCAGTCGCCACATGTCCTGCGCCTTGCGAGTGCAGCCACTACACCTTCTATCTTGGTTCCAGCTACTTCCGAACCACAGGGTCGTCTTGCGCGTCTGCAGGCGTTGCCTGTCTACCAGGGCGTGATTGCGTGCTAGGCACGCAAAGGTCTAGAATACACCAGCCTCAACAGGGGCAAGCTTAAAGATCTACAGGGATGGCCCACTACCTAGGTTCTAGGTCAAAGTCCGATGGCCGAGCTGGACCCTGTTGCCGGTGTCATCGACAGGTCCCGCTCCTCGAACTTTTAATCTTCGACGCATCGTAGATAACCCCCTCCAACTCCCCAGTCCAGTTTACAATATCTACCACCCTCTGGCCACCCTCATGGCGCCTGCAAGCAATGCCTTCAGAATGATCCGTAAACGCAGATTCACCTTCCGTTCTATCTGAGCCCCACCCTTCCCTCGAACCGTTGAAGATTGCCTGGAGAGCCACGATCTCGGCCCCCCAAGAGCATACAACAACAATTTGGCGCAAGGAGTTTAGAAAACAATAATTCCTGTGGTTGGTATGACGCTCCTGTTTACTACTTGAGCCGGTTGCTAATCAAGTTTCAAGGTGTCTGCTTGAGTCCCTTTCTGCATACCGAGTG
>CAVQPP010000211.1:0-8223 GCA_963714445.1 uncultured Actinomycetota bacterium | reverse complement strand
GAGGTCTGGCCGATGACCGCGACGACGTCGTCGATGATGCTCGTGTACGACTGGAAGATCGTGCTGGCCTGCACCTGGCTGTTCGTGGCCACCTGGCGTATCTCGCCCAGGTCGGTCACGCGGCCGAAGGCCTCGGTGGCGGCGGCGCGCAGGTCGGCGGAGTACGTGCTGTTGCCGATGACCGAGTTCGCCACGCCGCTGACCGACGTGATCGCGCTCGTCGCGGCCTGCTGCGCGTCGGTGTAGGCGGTGACGTACGACTCGAGGACCGTCTTGACGTCGGTGTTGGCCGGCGCGTTGTGGATCCCGGCGGCGCGCCTGTCGGCGGCGGCGTTGGTGCAGGGCTGGAAGACCGAGAGGCAGACCGAGGCGGCCAGCCGCTCCTGCTGCAGCGCGAGCAGCACCTGCTCGACCGAGCTGGTGGTCTGCGCCTCGAAGTGCGCGTTACGGAAGTGCGTCTCGTCCTGATACAGCGTATTAATACGCGCGAAGCCCAGCCCGATCGCGGCGAGCAGCGGCAGCAGCACCAGCAGCGTCAATCGATTGCGCACGCGCCAGCTGCGCAGCGAGAACACACCGGGCCGGTCCGCGGAGCGTCCCGGGGCGGCAGGGTCGGCGGCCTGCGCCGGACGACGGCGCTCCGGCGCGCCCGGCCGGCTACCGCGCGGCCCCGGCTGGGCAGGCTCGCGGCGCGGGGTCACGGGACGTGTCTGCACTTGCCCTCACCAAGTTCGTGACCGCACCAAATACTGCGCGCGTCTTTGTCAGTTGTAGCACCCGCCACAACACCTGCGGCCGGCACGCCGGACACCCACGGCCGACACGCACGGCGGTCGGCGTGGATCGGCCGCGGCGGGCGGCGCCCGGCGGTGCTTTCAGGAAACGCATTCCAGCACAGCTTCGCCACCCGGGCCAAGACGGGGGTGTCAGAAATCGTAAGTGCGCCCACGACATCTATGGACATAACAGAATGAATCGGACGTAAATGAGGAGATTTTGCCAACCCCCACTGGCGTTTGTCGCCGACGCGCTGTCAAACTGCCGTCCGCGCCGTTCTTTCCCGGACTGAGCAGCGACGATGCGAACTTCTACGGTCCGTGGCCGAGGGATCGCGAAGCGTAGCCGACTGGGAAAGCGAAGCCAATCGGTGAACCGCGAAAAGAGAATGTCCGTGTGCTCATTCGCTCCCCGAACATAGAGTGGGGTGTCCGGGCCGCACGGAATTCCGGCCCGGTATTCAGAGTGCAATCCGGTGGATTAGCATGGCGCCGCCCGGCACTGCGCTGATTGTCGAACGACGCAGCGTCCAACGTGCGGGGCGTCGAACGTGCCGAGCCCGAACGTACAGAGCCAGAACGTCCTGAAGGTTCCGAGAGGTAGTCATGGTCCAGCCGAGCCAGCCAGCCCGCCGGTCGCGCGTCCGATCCGGGGTCGCGCTCGGTCTGGCCCTGGCCACCGCCGCCGTCGCGGTGACGGTGACCGCGTGCGGCGGCAACTCCAACGGCCTCGGCAGCCCCGACCAGCCGAACCTGCGGGTCGGCCTGGTCGACTCGATCGGTGCGGTGCCCTTCGAGATCGGCACCTCGCCGAACCAGCACAGCTTCATGGACGCGGGCCTGACCATCACGGTGCAGAAGTTCGACACCCAGTCGGACGAGCTCAACGCGCTGGCCGCGGACAAGATCGACATCGCGTACGGCGAGTACGCACAGTTCCTCAACGGGCAAAGCTCGCTGGCCACCAGCGACAACATCCGCGTCATCAGCGAGGCCTACGACGCCGGTACGGGCACCATCGGCCTGATGACGACGGCCGGCTTCACCCTGCCGAACTGGGGCCCGAGCGACGGCACGCACCACCCGTTCGACTGCAACGGAAACGTGTCCATCGCGGTGCCGAGCAAGAAGGGCACCGAGTACCTGGCCCTAGCCGGCTGGCTCCAATCACTGGGCTCGCCGCTCCCCGCGAATTGCAACGCGATCCAGGAGAACGGCAACCCGACCCAGGTGATCCAGGGCGTAGCCTCCGGCAAGTACGCAGCAGCCGCGGTGCAGGAGCCGTACGTAACCGCAGGCGAGATCACCGCCGGTCTGCAGATGAACCAAGACCTGACGACCGGTAACGCGGCCGCGGTGCCCGTGGACGGCTACTTCGCGACGAAGGGCTTCGTCAGCAAGTTCCCGAAGACCATCCAGATCTTCGCCGCGGTAATGGCCAAGCTCCAGGCGAACAGCGGCCAGCGCGTAGTCGTCGAGACCGCCCTACGCAGCGCCGGCGCGGTCGACCCGAAGGTCATCTCGACGATGCAGCTAGGCACGTACCCCTCGGTGGTGCTCCCGGCCAAGCTAGACATCGTGCTGCGCCTCATGGGCAACGCGGGCACCGTCAGTGGCGTGATGGACAGCGCCAAGCTGACTAACCTAAGCAGCAACAGCTAACCCGCCGCTCCCCCGCCGCGCCTCACCGCACCCCACCGCGGCTCACCGCGTCTGTCGTCCTCACCTCCGCCGCTGCCCCGCACCACCTGAGCCGGTCTCCCCATCCCTGTCACCGGCCCCCGATAGCCTGAGCTTGACCAGCCCAACCAGCTCAGCAACACGCCCAGGGAGCCGCGCCGTGACCGAGCCTCAAGCAGCCGCCGACCTTGAGACCACCCCCGCCGCGATGGCGGACGTGCGCTTCCGCTCCGATGTGACCGTCGAGTTGGTCAAGTCCAACGCCGCCGACTCCGACGTGCTCTTCGCAGCCCGGGTCTCCACCGCGGGCGAGAAGTCGCTGGACGAGGTAGGCGCCGATGCCGAGCGCTCAACAGGCCTGATCAACTTCCTGATGCGCGACCGCCACGGCAGCCCGTTCGAGCACAACTCGTTCACGTTCTTCGTCTCGGCGCCGATCTTCGTCTTCCGCGAATTCATGCGGCACAGGACGTTCAGCTACAACGAAGAGAGCGGCAGGTACCGCCGCCTGGAGCCGGTGTTCTACGTCCCCGGCCCGGACCGCAAGCTGGTCCAGGAGGGCAAGCCCGGCCGATACGTCTTCGTAGACGGCACCCCCGAGCAGCACAAACTCGTCGACGAGGCGACGCGCAACGTGTGCACAGCCGCCTACCGCGCCTACCTCGAGATGCTTGAGTCCGGAGTAGCCCGCGAAGTCGCCCGAGGTGTGCTGCCAGTCTCGATCTACTCCTCGATGTACGCGACGTGCAACGCGCGCGCCCTCATGCACTTCCTGTCGCTGCGCACCAAGCGCGAGGACTCAACGTTCCCCTCGTTCCCGCAACGCGAGATCGAGATGGTCGCGGAAAAGCTGGAAGCCGCCTTCGCCAACTCGATGCCCCTAACGCACGCCGCCTTCAACCGCAACGGCCGCGTAGCCCCCTAACGGCTCCCCCACCCGGACGCCGCCCGCAGCTCCCGCCAATGCCGTCGCGCGCCTCGCCGCCCCGCGTGGTCCCGTCCCCTCCCCCGCTCCCGCACTGCCGATACCGTACCGATTTCCTCATAACACCCAATCGGATGAACGTGCCTCAATCTCCCGTGTCTCCGCCCCACTTCCGTCGATAGTCATGGTGGATCCCGTCACCTCCTGGACCCCCGAGCAGGGGGCGACGGGGTCCTTCCATTCACCCGCCTGTCTCTTGCCCCGCGCCGACCTGACGGCACGTCACTCAGCACGTCTCCCAGCAACTCAACGGGCAAGTTATCCACAGGCTGGGGTCCCGGACCTGACGAGCCTGGTCGCGGCCCGGTAGATTTATCCCATGGCTGCTCCCGCTCCTGCTTCCGCGCATCAAGCGCCGTTCGGCCGGATCGTGACCGCGATGGTCACCCCGTTCACCGCCGACGGCGAGCTCGATCTGGCCGGCGCCCAGGCGCTGGCCGCGCACCTCGTCGAGGCCGGCAACGACGCCTTCGTGCTCAACGGCACGACCGGCGAGGCCCCGACCACCACCGACGAGGAGAAAACCGCCCTCGTCCGCGCGGTACACGAAGCCGTAGGAGACCGGGCGCGCATCATCGCGGGTGTCGGCACCAACGACACCCGGCACACCATCGCCCAAGCAGTCGCCGCCGAGGAGGCCGGAGCGCACGCGCTGCTAGCCGTGACGCCGTACTACTCGAAGCCGCCGCAGGAGGGCGTCTACCGCCACTTCACCGCCATCGCGGACGCCACCGACCTGCCGGTGATGCTCTACGACATCCCCGGCCGCACCGCCACCCCGATCGAGACCGAGACCCTGGTCCGGCTCGCCGAGCACGACCGGATCGTGGCCGTCAAGGACGCCAAGGGCGACCTAGGCGCCTCCAGTTGGGTGATGGCGCGCACGAACCTCGCGTTCTACAGCGGCGAGGACATGCTCAACCTCCCGCTCCTCTCCGTCGGCGCCGTAGGCGTCGTGTCAGTCGCGAGCCACCTAGTCACCCCCGACCTACGCGCCATGTTCGACGCGTACGCCGCCGGCGAGGTCGACAAGGCCCGCGACATCCACCGCTCGCTTCTCCCGGTCTACACGGGTGTTTTCCGCACCCAGGGGGTAATCACCACGAAGGCGGCTCTTCGCCAGCTTGGCCTCCCCGGAGGTCCCGTCCGGCTCCCGCTGGTAGACCTGACACCCCAACAACTCGACGTCCTACGTCGTGACCTGGCCGCAGGCGGCATCGCGATCTAACGCAAGCCACGGATCCCGATCCACCCGCCAACCCAAACCTGGCACCACCGCACCACCGCACACTCGAATCACCGCACCACCGAACAACGGATCGACGACCGAACACCGCGCTAGCACGGGGCCGCAGCCCCACCGCCGCGCCCGCGCACGACGTGAACTGGAGCCGCCTGATGAGCCACCCGCATCCCGAACTGGGGCAACCGACAGATCTGCCGGAAGGCGCGCTGCGCGTCACCCCGCTCGGTGGGCTCGGCGAGATCGGCCGGAACATGACCGTGTTCGAGTTCGCGGGCAAGCTCCTGGTCGTCGACTGCGGCGTGCTGTTCCCCGAGCCCGAGCAGCCAGGCGTCGACCTGATCCTCCCGGACTTCACCTCGATCCGTGACCGCTACGACGACGTAGTCGCCGTCGTCCTCACCCACGGCCATGAAGACCACATCGGCGCGGTCCCGTACTTGCTCAAGGAACGCCCCGACATCCCCCTGGTCGGCTCCCAGCTAACCCTCGCGCTAATCGAGGCCAAGCTGGCCGAGCACCGCATCCGCCCCTACACCCTCGAAGTCCGCGAGGGCCAAACGGAGCGAATCGGCCCCTTCGACTGCTCGTTCCTAGCCGTCAACCACTCGATCCCCGACGCCCTAGCCGTCGTCATCGAGACCGCCGCGGGCACGGTCCTGCACACCGGCGACTTCAAGATGGACCAACTCCCCCTCGACGGCCGCCTAACCGACCTAACGGGCATCGCCAAGCTAGGCGAGCGCGGCATCGACCTGCTCCTGGTCGACTCCACGAACGCCGAGGTCCCCGGCTTCGTCCCGAGCGAACGCGAGATCACCCCGGCCCTGGAGCGAGCCTTCGCCCAAGCCACGAGGCGCGTCATCGTCGCGTCCTTCGCCAGCCACGTGCACCGAATCCAGCAGGTCCTAGACATCGCGGCCAAGAACCGCCGCAAGGTGGCCTTCATCGGCCGCTCGATGGTCCGCAACATGGGCGTCGCCCGCGACCTCGGCTACCTCAAGGTCCCCGACGGCCTAGTCGTAGACGCCCGCGCCCTGGACGACTACGCCCCCGAACAAGTCGTCCTGATCTGCACCGGCTCCCAAGGCGAACCAATGGCCGCCCTCTCCAGGATGGCCAACCGGGACCACCAAATCCGCATCGTCGAAGACGACACGGTCATCCTCGCCTCGTCCCTGATCCCCGGTAACGAAACAGCGGTATACCGCGTAATCAACGGCCTAACGCGCTGGGGCGCGAAGGTAGTCCACAAGGGCAACGCGAAGGTCCACGTCTCCGGCCACGCGTCAGCAGGCGAGCTCCTGTACTTCTACAACCTGGCCAAGCCCCGCAACGTAATGCCCGTCCACGGCGAATGGCGCCACCTAAGGGCGAACGGCGACCTGGCCCAGCTAACCGGAGTCCCCGCCGACCGCGTAGTCATCGCAGAAGACGGCGTAGCAGTCGACCTAGTCAACGGCACAGCCAGAATCAGCGGCAAGGTCCCGTGCGGCTACGTCTACGTAGACGGCCTTTCGGTAGGCGACGTCACCGAAGCAAGCCTCAAGGACCGAAGAATCCTAGGCGACGAGGGCTTCATCTCAGTCTTCGTAGTAGTAGACGCCGACACCGGCAAGGTAGCCGCCGGCCCCGAAGTCCAATCAAGGGGCGCCGGCATCGAGGACGGCGCCCTAGCCGCCGTCATCCCCCTGATCGAAGAAGCCCTAGCCCACGCCGCGGCAGACGGCGTAGGCGACGCCTACCAACTCCAGCAACTAGTCCGCCGCACCGTAGGCAAGTGGGTCTCCGACACCTTCCGCCGCCGCCCGATGATCCTCCCGGTAGTCGTAGAAGTCTGACGTCCGCCGTCACATCCCGACTCACCACACGCACCCGCACGCGCTACGCGCCGAACGCTGCGTTCTCTGAAACCCCGCTGCGCTCCGCCAACGCCTGCGGCTGGCTTGTAGCGCCTATAAAGAACTTGCGCTCGTCGTCGATCGCGTACAAACCCGAGTTCCTCGTTTCAAATTAACATGTCTTGATGCCGAAGCCGAGCGACAATCGGAGCTTAAAGCGCATTTCATCGATTGTGGTGAGAGGGCATCACCACGATCCTCACAGACTGCTAACTATCGGCTATATCAGTGACGGGACGCGCTCCGGTGGCGGATGCCGTACCGGCGTTCGCCGCGGTTGGCTTCCCTTGCATCGCTGATCCCGAAGAGCCGTTTACTCCAGCCGCGAGCTCGTGTCACTTGTGACCAATGCGCTCAACGGCGGCGCGAGTACCAACCCGTGCCGACGCCGAGCAGATGCAGCGCCAGACAGGTCAAGCCGGCCAGCATCAAGCTAGTGGGACTGAACCATACGTTCGTCGAGGTCTTACTGCCGTTGATGAAGAACGCCACGGCAAAGAGGACTGCGGCTATGGCTCCCATTAAAGGTCTCCTTCTGAACACCATCGCGTGTCACGTGCGGTCGCCATGTGCCCGCCATTCAAACTTTTATGCGAGGCATGCGAAGGTCCTTTAGGCCGCCTCCTCACAAACGATCGACCGAACTTGCGAAGTGCCAGCGCTGGCTCGACGCAGAGAGCGGAGCCGCCGAGCCTTAGCGAGGACTCGGAGCGGTGCGGGTGGGGAGGGCGCGGTGTAGGCGGATGGCGTGGCGCATGGCGGCGCGGGCTCGGGAGCTGTCCTTGGCGGTGGAGTACGCGACGGCTAGGCGGTACCAGGCGCGCCAGTCGGTAGGGGTCGCTTCGGTTTCGGCTTTGCGGTGTTGGACGAGGCGGTCGGCTGCGGCGCGGTCGATTCGGCCTGACGGGGAGCGCGGGAGGACGTCGATTTCGTCTTGGCGGAGGGCGTCTTCGGTGTCGAGGATGGTGGCTAGGCGTTCGGTGGCGAAGCCGAATCGGATTTCGCGCACTAGGAACCAGGAGCCTAGGAAGCCGAAGATGAGCAGGCCTGCACCGATGAGGCCGGCTGGGGCGCCGCCGCTGTGGAAGCCGCCGTAGATGGCTATGGCGCCCTTCCAGAGGCACAGGCCTAGGTAGATGACCAGGACTGCGCTGAGGATGAGCGCGGCGGTTCGGGCGCGCATGGATGGCGGTCCGCAGGTTGGGGTGTGGGGTAGGGGGTGTGGGGCTATTGGGTTTGGTCTAGGTAGTGCTCTAGGCCAACGGTCAGGCCGGGGTGCTCGGCTACCTTGCGGACGCCTAGTAGGACGCCGGGCATGAATGAGATCCGGTCCAGGCTGTCGTGGCGGATCGTCAGGGTTTCGCCGCGTGCGCCGAGGAGGACTTCCTGGTGCGCGATCAGGCCACGTAGGCGGACCGAGTGGACGGGTACGCCTTGGACTGTGCCGCCGCGGTGGTGGTCGGCGTCTTGGGCGGTTGCGTCGGGGAACGGGGGGCTGCCTGCGTTTTGGCGTGCCGCGGCGATTAGCTCGGCGGTGCGTTGGGCGGTACCGCTGGGGGCGTCGGCCTTGTCGGGGTGGTGTAGTTCGATGATTTCTACGGACTCGAAGAGGGGGGCGGCTTGGGCGGCGAACTTAGA